>DATMVG010000187.1:0-8389 GCA_035563315.1 Allosphingosinicella sp.
AGAGCGGCGCGCGCGCCGCCGAGCAGATGCGCGCCGATTTCGTCGCCAATGCCAGCCACGAGCTGCGCACTCCGCTCGCAACCATCCTCGGCTTCATCGAGACCCTGCAGGACTCCGAGGCGGGCGGCGATCCCGAGACCCGGGCCCGATTCCTCGACATCATGTTCGGCGAGGCGACGCGAATGCGCGACCTCGTCAACGACCTCATGTCGCTGTCGCGGATCGAGGCTGAACGCTTCACCGCGCCGCGCGACCCGATCGATCTCGTCCCGCTGGTCGAAAAGGTCGCCGCCAGCCTCGAGACGCTCGCCAGGCCGCGCGCATCGGCGATCCTGATCGAGAACGAGGCGCAGGCCGCGATCGTCCGGGGCGATTCCGGCCAGCTCGAGCAGCTGCTGACCAACCTGGTCAGCAACGCGCTCAAATATGGGCGGCCGGGAACGCCGGTCCGGGTGCGCCTCGAGGAGGCGGGCTCCGGGATGCTCCGGGTTCGCGTGATCGACCAGGGCGAAGGCATACCCGCCGTCCACATCCCGCGGCTGACCGAGCGCTTCTACCGCGTCGACGCCAGCCGAAGCCGGTCAGAGGGCGGCACCGGCCTCGGCCTCGCCATCGCCAAGCATATCGCGCTCCGTCACCGGGGCCGCCTCGAGATCGTCAGCAAGGTCGGCGAGGGGACCTCGGTCCGGGTCTATCTGCCGCGCATGCCGGAAGAGCCCGCGCCGTAACAATGATGTCACGAAGCTGACGCGGATCGGTCACCCCCGGCCCATATTCCCGTCGCAGCCCCGCAATCTTTCCGTCCCCAGCGAAGGCAGTGAAGATGAAGAAGACGAGCCTGGTCCTGCTGCTCGCGACCGCAACCTCGCTCTCGGCGGGACCCGCCCTCGCCCAGCAGACCGGCGATGCCGGGCCCAGCCCGCGCTTCCAGGGCGCGCCGCGCTTCGGATCGACCGACGGCTGGTCGCTGAAGCCCCGAGGCAGGTTCCAATATGACGTCGGCCACATCTCTCGGCCCGAGGGCGTGACCGTCGCCGGGCTCGGATCGAGGCACGAGCTTCGCCGCGCCCGAATCGGCGTCGAGGGCACCGCCCCGGGCAGATTCGGCTATGTCTTCGAGATCGACTTCGCCGCGGACGTGGTCGAGATCGTCGACGCCAACATCACCTACAAGGCGACCGACGAGATCACCCTGACCGCCGGCCAGCACAATAATTTCCAGTCGCTCGACGAGTTGACGAGCTCGCGCTTCAACTCCTTCATCGAGCGTGCCGCCTTCACCGACGCCTTCAACTTCGAGCGGCGGCTCGGCCTGTCGGGAACCTTCGCGAAAGGGCCGGTGACCGCCCAGGTCGGAGTCTTTCACGACAATCTGCTCGACATCGACGACGGCGATTCGGCGGTCGGCCTCGACGGACGGTTCGTCTACGCGCCGCGCCTCGGCGGGACTCAGCTCCATTTCGCCGGCTCGGCGCACTGGCGGGACAACGGGGATCTCGTCGCCAACGGCCTCACCACCCGCTACCGGCAGCGGCCGCTGATTCACGCCACCAGCCTGCGCTTCGTCGCCACGCCGGCGCTGCCGGTCGAGGAGGAGACCCATTTCGGGCTCGAGGCGGCGCTGATCCGCGGCCCCTTCCACGCCGCCGGGGAGGCGCACTGGCTGCGAGCCGACAGCGGTTCCGCCGGCGACCACACCTATTTCGGCGCCTATGCGGAGGTCGGCTATTTCCTGACCGGAGAGACTCGCGGCTATCGCGGCGCCCGCTTCGACCGCACCCGGGTGCGCCGGTCGATCGAGGAAGGCGGCGTCGGCGCCGTCCAGGTCAACCTGCGCTGGGACCATCTCGACCTCAATTCGGGAAGCGTGACCGGCGGCGTCCAGAACGGGCTTCAGGCTTCGCTGATCTGGATCCCGACCGACTATGTCCGCTTCATGCTCAACTACGCCCGGCTGAGCTATGACGGCGCGCGGATCCCGGCCGCCGGCGGCGATCGCGACTATGGCGTCGACGTGATCGGCGCCCGCGCCCAGTTCGATTTCTGAGCTGTCATCACATTGTCATCCAAGCGTCACACAAGGCTCGCCGATGCGGATTATCGCGGCGGCCGGGACCGACCGGATCATCCGAGGGAGGCATCATTGAAGAAGAGCCTGTTCACCATCGTCGCCGCGGCGGCCGCGCTCGCCGGCTGCGGCCAGGGCGCCACCGGAGGCGGCAGCGGCGAGGCCGCGTCGCGCCAGCAGATCCGGGTCGTCGGATCGTCGACCGTCTATCCCTTCTCGGTCGCCGTCGCCGAGCGCTTCGCTCAGGGCAATAGCGGGCTGGGGGCGCCGGTCGTCGAATCGACCGGCACCGGCGGCGGAATGAACCTGTTCTGCGCCGGCGTCGGCCCGCAGCACCCGGACGTCACCAACGCCTCGCGCCGGATCAAGGCCGGCGAGATCGAGCAGTGCAACCGCAACGGGGTCCGCCGGATCATCGAGGTGCCGGTCGGAATCGACGGCCTCGCTCTGATCGAATCGGCGCAGCGGCCGACCGGCTTCCGGCTCACCGCCCGCGACGTCTACGCCGCGCTCGCCGCCAATCCGTTCGGCCGCGAGCAGACGGCGCGCACCTGGCGGGACGTCAATCCGGAGCTGCCGGCGACTCCGATCCGGGTCTACGGCCCGCCGCCCACCTCGGGGACTCGCGACAGCTTCGCCGAGCTCATCCTCGACAAGGGCTGCAACACCGATCCCGCGATGGAGGCGCTCAAGGCGAGCGACGAGGACCGCCACAAGCAGACCTGCACCCGGATCCGCGAGGACGGCGCCTATATCGAGGCCGGCGAGAACGACAATCTGCTGGTCCAGCGGGTCGCCGAGAATCAGGGCGCGGTCGGCGTGCTCGGCTTCAGCTTCCTCGAGGAGAATGGCGACCGGGTCCGCGGCATCCCGCTCGCCGGAGTGACTCCGACCGCGGCGACGATCGCCGACTTCACCTATCCCGGCGCGCGCAGGCTCTACATCTACGTCAAGGGCGAGCATCTGGGAGTCATCCCGGGGCTCAACGAGTTCCTCGCCGCCTGGGTCGAGGGCTGGGGTCCGGGCGGCTATCTGTCGCAGCACGGCCTGATCCCGCTGCCCGACGCCGAGCGCCAGGCCGCGCTTCAGGCGACCCGGAATCCGCGGCCGATTACCGCCGCCGATCTGCAGTAGATCGGTCCCGCTTGTCGATCGCCGCCGCCGTCCTGCTCGTGATCGGCCTAGGCCTCGTCGCCTGGCTGTCCGCGCGCGCCCGGGCGGCCGCCTTCGCCGGGCCCGGCAAGGCCCGGGCCCATTCGCTTCCGGGCCAGCACGGCTGGTACGTCGCGCTGTGGACGGTGCTGCCCGCCTTGCTCTTCCTGGCCGTCTGGAACAACCTTTCGGGCAACCTGATCTTCACCCAGGTGATGGCGAGCCCCGAGGCCCAGTCGCTCCCCGCCTTCGACATGCAGCGCAGAGCGATCCTTCGCGAGGCCTATGCGCTGGCGACCGGCCAGGCCGAGACCGCGTTCAACCCGCAGGCGCACGCTCTGGCGCCGGTCTACGAGCGGGCGATCGGCTTCTATTCCTGGGTCGGCCTGGCCGTCGCCCTGCTCGTCGCCTTCGCCGGCGGCGCCTGGGCCTTCAGCCGGGTCTCGCCGGGCTTCCGAGCGCGCACCCGCGTCGAGCGCACGGTGATGGCGGCCCTGCTCCTGGCCTCGCTGATCGCGGTTCTCACCACGCTCGGAATCGTCCTGTCGCTCCTCTTCGAATCGCTCCGCTTCTTCTCGATGGTGTCGCCGCTGGAGTTCCTGTTCGGCCTGAACTGGACCCCGCAGACCGCGATCCGCGCCGACCAGGCCGGTTCCTCGGGCGCGTTCGGGGCGATCCCCCTGTTCTGGGGAACGATCTTCATCGGCGCGATCATCGCGATGCTCGTCGCCATCCCGCTCGGGCTGATGAGCGCCATCTACCTGACCCAATATGCCTCGCCGACGCTTCGCTCCTGGCTCAAGCCGATGCTCGAGATCCTCGCCGGCGTTCCGACCGTGGTCTACGGCTATTTCGCCGCCCTGACGGTGGCTCCGGCGGTCCGCGACCTCGGCCTCTCGCTCGGCATCCCCTCCTCGACCGAATCGGCCCTCGCCGCCGGTTTGGTGATGGGGATCATGATCATCCCCTTCGTCTCCTCGATGGCCGACGACAGCATCGCCGCGGTGCCCCAGGCGATGCGCGACGGCAGCCTCGCCATGGGCGCGACGACCTCGGAGACGATCAGGAAGGTGCTCGTCCCGGCCGCCCTCCCCGGCGTCGTCGGCGGAGTCCTGCTTGCCGTCAGCCGGGCGATCGGCGAGACGATGATCGTGGTGATGGCCGCCGGCCTGGCCGCCAACCTCACCGCCAACCCCTTCGCCAGCGTCACCACCGTGACCACCCAGATCGTCCAGCTGCTGACCGGCGACCAGGAATTCGACAGCCCGAAGACGCTGGCCGCCTTCGCGCTCGGGCTCGTCCTGTTCCTGGTCACCCTGGCGCTCAACGTCGTCGCCCTTCGGGTCGTCAAGAAATATCGCGAAGCCTATGAATAAGGTGGGGATCCCGACCGACCCGACGCCGTGTCCGGTCCTCCTCGCCGCCCGGCACGGCGAACGGAGGGCAGGCGGATGACGACCGTCGACCGGACGCCGACCGACTGGGACGGCGAGGCGATGCGCCGCCGGATCCGCCGCCGCTACGCGGCCGAGCGCCGCTTTCGACTGGTCGGCCTCGCGGCGATCCTGGTCTCGATCGGCTTTCTCGCCTTCCTCCTGGTGACGATGATGGCGAACGGGATCCGCGGTTTCTCGCAGACCGAGATCCGGGTCGATCTCGACCCGGCCTCGGCGCAAAGCGTCGCCGCCGGCCATTTCGAGGCGGCGCTTCGGGACGAGGCTGCTTTGCTATCGGCGGGCGCCTGGCTCCGGCTTCGCCAAAGCGGCGCGAGGCAGGGCGCCGTCTGGCTGCCGGCCTCGACCGAGATCGACATGGCCGCCAAGGGCGACGGAGCCGCCGATGCCGAGCGCGCCTACCGGGAGCTGCAGCGCGAGGAGCGGGTGAGGACCCGGGTCAATTTGGGCTTCCTCACCGGTGCCGACGCGACCGATCCGACCCTGGTCGGCATCTGGGGCGCCTTCAAGGGCTCGCTCCTGACGATGCTCGTCACCCTCGCCTTGGCCTTCCCGATCGGCGTTCTGTCGGCCGTCTATCTGGAGGAATATGCGCCGCGCAACCGCTGGACCGACATGATCGAGGTGTCGATCAACAACCTCGCGGCGGTGCCGTCGATCATCTTCGGCCTGCTCGGCCTCGCCGTCTTCCTCAACGTCATGCACCTGCCGCGCTCGGCGCCACTGGTCGGCGGTCTGACCCTGGCGCTGATGACGATGCCAGTGATCGTCATCGCCGGCCGCAACGCGATCAAGTCGGTGCCGCCGTCGATCAGGGACGCCGCGCTCGGCGTCGGGGCAAGCCGGATCCAGGTCGTCTTCCACCACGTCCTGCCGCTGGCTCTGCCTGGCATCCTGACCGGGACGATCATCGGCATGGCCCGCGCCCTGGGCGAGACCGCGCCGCTGCTGATGATCGGAATGCGCGCCTTCGTCGCGACTCCGCCGGGCGGCTTCTCCGACCCGGCGAGCGTGCTCCCGGTCCAGATCTTCCTCTGGTCGGACGAGGTCAGCCGGGGCTTCGTCGAGAAGACGTCGGCCGCGATCATCGTCCTGCTCGCCTTCCTGCTCGCGATGAACGGGCTGGCCATCTATCTTCGCAACAAGTTCGAGCGCCGCTGGTGACCCATGACTGAAATGACCGCCTTTATCCCCGACTATCGGCTCGCCGACGATCCGCCGCCGAAGATGACCGCGCGCGACGTCAGCGTCTTCTACGGCGACAAGAAGGCGATCGACCGGGTCTCGATCGACGTTTGCCGGGAGCATGTCACCGCCTTCATCGGTCCGTCGGGCTGCGGCAAGTCGACCTTCCTGCGCACCCTCAACCGGATGAACGACACCATCCCGAGCGCCCGCTTCAAAGGCCGGATCGAGCTCGACGGCGAGGACATCTACGCCTCCTCGATGGACGTCGTTCAGCTTCGCGCCCGAGTCGGCATGGTCTTCCAGAAGCCCAACCCCTTCCCCAAGTCGATCTACGAGAATGTCGCCTACGGCCCGCGCATCCACGGCCTCGCCGCGGGCAAGGCGGAGATGGACCAGATCGTCGAGCGCTCGCTCAGGCGCGCCGGCCTCTGGGAGGAAGTGAAGGACCGGCTCGCGGAAAGCGGCACCGCCTTGTCCGGCGGCCAGCAGCAGCGGCTGTGCATCGCCCGGGCCATTGCCGTCGATCCCGAGGTGATCCTGATGGACGAGCCCTGCTCAGCCCTCGATCCGATCGCGACCGCCAAGATCGAGGAGCTGATCCACGAGCTGCGCGGCGGCTACGCCATCGTCATCGTCACCCACAACATGCAGCAGGCGGCCCGGGTCTCGCAGCGTACCGCTTTCTTTCACCTCGGAAGCCTCGTCGAATATGGCGAGACCTCCGAGATCTTCACCAATCCGCGGGCGACCCGGACCAAGGACTACATCACCGGCCGCTACGGCTGAGGAGCTTCCCGATGGTGACAACCGGCCATACGATCAAAGCCTTCGACCAGGAGCTCGACCAGCTCCGCGCCACCATCGCGGAGATGGGCGGACTCGCCGAGGCCGCGATCCGCGAGGCGATGGAGGCGCTGGTTCGCCGCGACGCCGAGGCGGCGGCGAAGGTGATCGAGCGCGATCGGCGGATCGACGCGCTCGAGGTCGAGGTCGAGCGCCAGGCGGTGCAGATCATCGCCCTGCGCGCGCCGATGGCCGACGACCTGCGCGACGTCGTCGCGGCTCTGAAGATCGCCGGCGTGGTCGAGCGGATCGGCGACTATGCCAAGAACATCGCCAAGCGGGTCGCGTCGATCGAGGACAGCAAGATCCGGCCGCTGTCGCTGCTGCCCGAAATGGCCCGGATCGCCGCCGAGATGGTCCACAACGTCCTCGACGCCTTCGCCGCCCGCGACTCGCGCAAGGCGGCCGAAGTGTGCGACCGCGACAGCGCGGTCGACGATTTCTACAACAGCATCTTCCGGGCGCTGCTCACCCACATGATGGAAAATCCGCACAACATCACTCCGGCGACCCACCTGCTGTTCGTCGCCAAGAATCTCGAGCGGATCGGCGATCACGCCACCAACGTCGCCGAAATGGTCTATTTCGCCGCCACCGGGGAGCATCTGGGCGACCGCGCCCGGGGCGCCGACGCGGCCGAGATCGGGGCGAGCGAAATTGGCGGCTAGGGCCCGAATCCTCCTCGTCGAGGACGACCCGGCCCTGGTCGAGCTGCTCCGCTATCAGCTGGCTCGCGCCGACTATGAGGTCGTTGCGACGGCCGACGGCGAGGAGGCGCTGCTGCTGGCCCGCGAATCGCCGCCCGATCTCGTCCTGCTCGACTGGATGATCGAGGGCGTGGCCGGGATCGAGGTCTGCCGCCGGCTCCGCCGGGCGCCCGAAACGGCGCAGATTCCGGTGATCATGCTCACCGCCCGCGACGAGGAGGCGGATCGGGTGCGCGGCTTCGAGACGGGCGCCGACGACTATATCACCAAGCCCTTCTCGCAACGCGAGCTCGTCGCCCGCGTCGCCGCGGTGCTTCGCCGCACCCGCCCCGCCCTCGCCGGGGAGCGGCTCAACTATGCCGACCTCGAAATGGACCTCGTCGGTCACCGGGTCAGGCGAGGCGGCGAGGCGATCGCGCTCGGCCCGACCGAGTTTCGCTTGCTTCGGCATTTCCTCGAGCGGCCGGGACGGGTCTTCTCGCGCGAGCGCCTGCTCGATTCGGTCTGGGGCCAGGACAGCGACATCGAGCTGAGGACCGTCGACGTCCATATCCGCCGGCTGCGCAAGGCGATCAACGCCGGCGGCCGGCCCGACATCATCCGAACCGTCCGCTCCGCCGGCTACGCCCTCGACGCCGACGGCGCCGCCTAGCGACGCGCCCAGGGAGAAAAGCGGGTTGGCGCTCGTTACCTTCCCGTCGCCCTCGGCCCCCAGCCGTTGCCGGACGCCGGCGCCGCTTCCCGAGCGCCGAAGCAAGGAGGACAAGCTCATGAAGTCAGCACTTTTCGCGGTCGCGCTCCTGTGTGGCGGCGCCGCCGTCGCCCAGGAGGACATGCAAACCGGCACCCCGACGACGACCATGCCGGCCTCCGGCGGCCAGACGGTGGCGCCGGACAACGCCGCGCCCGAGCGCGACGCTCGCGGCATCCCGGTCGTGTCCGACTCGGCGACCGCTCCCAGCGGCTTCAATCAGCCG
>DATMVG010000188.1:0-4065 GCA_035563315.1 Allosphingosinicella sp.
GATCGCGACCAGCGATGCGCTCCCGGCTGCGGCAATGGCCCTGAACACGCTCAACTCAAGACTCCGTTCGCGAAGGGATTTAGTACGACTCGCCCCTCATTCCCAGCGCAGCGGTCGGACCGCCCCTGAATCATTTTCCTCTGTTGCAATATTCACACAACATAGCTTGCCCGGAGATGAAGCGATGCGGGAGCGCACCCGGTCACGAGAGTCCTTGCCGCCCGCGCGGCGATATCTATAACGGCCCCCGCAAGAGAGAGTTTCCAAGGATCCCATCATGGCTCGCGTTTCCACCTTCGCTCTGGCGGCCGCCTGCGCCGTTTCCCTCGCCGGCTGCCAGATGTTCGGCGGCGGCTCCTCGGGAGGCGACGTCCGCCGGGCCGACCTGGCCGCGAGCCAGACGACGACGATCGGAGTCAACGCCTATCTGTGGCGGGCCGCGATCGAGACCTTGTCGTTCGCGCCGCTGGCGCAAAGCGATTCCAGCGGCGGGGTGATCGCCACCGACTGGTATTCCAACCCGGAGAACCCCTCCGAGCGGGTCAAGGTGACCGCCGCCATCCTCGATGCCGATCTTCGCGCCGATGCCCTTCGCGTGACGGCGGCCCGGGAAGTGCTGCAGAACGGCCAGTGGCTCGCGGCGCCGGTGACGGCGGCGACGGTGCAGCGCCTCGAGGAGATCATTCTCACCCGCGCCCGCGACCTCAGGCGTGCGGCCATCGCCGGCTAGGCGCCCTAATCGCCGCGATGGCATCGCGCTTCAATCCGCTCAACGCCGACGCCCGTTGGCAGCAGGCCTGGGAGGAGACCGGCACGTTCCGCGCCTCCGACGGGAGCGATCGCCCGAAGGCCTATATCCTCGAGATGTTCCCCTATCCGTCGGGGCGCATCCATATGGGCCATGTCCGCAACTACACGATGGGCGACGTGCTCGCCCGCTATCGGCGGATGAACGGCTTTGAGGTGCTCCATCCGATGGGCTGGGACGCCTTCGGAATGCCGGCGGAGAATGCGGCGATGGAGCGCGGAGTCCATCCCGGCGAATGGACCTGGTCCAACATCGCGACGATGAAGGCCCAGCTTCGGCGCCTGGGCTTCGCGCTCGACTGGAGCCGCGAGCTCGCCACCTGCGACCCCTCCTATTACGGTCACGAACAGGCGCTGTTCCTCGACCTCTACGAGGCGGGCCTCGTCTATCGCAAGCAGAGCGAGGTCAATTGGGACCCGGTCGACATGACCGTGCTCGCCAACGAGCAGGTGATCGAGGGGCGCGGCTGGCGCTCCGGCGCGCTCGTCGAGCGGCGCAAGCTCGACCAGTGGTTCCTGAAGATCACCGACTTCGCCGAGGCTCTGCTCGACGGCCTGGGAGCCCTCGAGCATTGGCCCGACAAGGTTCGACTGATGCAGGAGAACTGGATCGGCAAGAGCCGCGGGATGCGGTTCCGCTTCCGGCTCGGCGAGCCGGTCGGAGGCCACGAGGGCTTCGAAGTCTTCACGACTCGTCCGGACACGATTTTCGGCTCGAGCTTCGCCGCCCTGTCTCCCGACCATCCGATCGCCCTCGCCCTCGCCGAGCGGGACGAGAAGGCGGCCGACTTCATCGCCGAGTGCAAGCGCGGCGGCACGACCGCGGCCGAGCTCGAGACCCAGGAGAAGAAGGGCTTCGACACCGGATTGGAGGTTCTCCACCCGTTCGACCCGCACTGGCGGTTGCCGGTCTTCATCGCCAATTTCGTGCTGATGGACTATGGCACCGGCGCCATTTTCGGATCGGCGGCCCACGACCAGCGCGACCTCGACTTCGCGCGCAAGTACGGCCTGCCGGTGCTGCGCGTCGTCGCGCCTTCGCCCGAAGAGGCCGAGGCGCCGGTCGGGGACACCGCCGACCTTCGCGACGGGATCATCGTCAACAGCCGATTCCTCGACGGGATGAGCGTGGATCATGCGATCGCCGAAGTCATCGCGCGCGCCGAGGCGGAGGGATGGGGCGAGGGAACGACGGTCTGGCGGCTGCGCGACTGGGGCGTCTCGCGCCAACGTTACTGGGGCACTCCGATCCCCATCGTCCATTGCGAGGCGTGCGGAGCGGTACCGGTGCCCCGAGCGCAATTGCCGGTCGAGCTGCCGGCGGACATCGCCTTCGACCTGCCGGGCAACCCGCTCGAGCGGCATCCGACCTGGAAGCGGGCCGCCTGCCCCGGCTGCGGCGGCGAAGCGCGGCGGGAGACCGACACGCTCGACACCTTCGTCGATTCCTCCTGGTATTTCATCCGTTTCGCCAGCGCGCCGGGCGACCGGCCGTTCGACAAGGCGGTGGCGGAGCGGTGGCTTCCGGTCGATCAATATGTTGGCGGCGTCGAGCATGCGATCCTGCACCTGCTCTACGCGCGATTCTGGACCCGTGCCCTCCAGCGGATCGGCCGGCTCGACGTCGAGGAGCCGTTCCGCGGCCTCTTCACCCAGGGTATGGTGACTCACGAAACCTATCGCGCCGACGACGGCCGCTGGCTGACCCCAGACGAGGTCGAGCGGCGCGACGGCCGGCTCGTGGAGCGCTCGACCGGCAAGGCGGTCGAGACCGGCCGGGTCGAGAAGATGTCCAAGTCGAAGCGCAACACGGTCGATCCCGAGCCGATCGTCGACCAATATGGCGCCGACGCCGTCCGTTGGTTCATGCTCTCGGACTCGCCGCCCGAGCGCGATCTCGAATGGAGCGAGGAGGGGATAAACGGCGCCTGGCGGTTCATCCAGAGACTGTGGCGGCTCGCCACAGGCGGCGTCGGACGGCCCGGGGACGGCGACGATCCCTCGCTTCGGCGCAAGCTCCATCAGACGATCGCGGCCGTGGGGACGAACATCGAGGCGCTCGCCTTCAACAAGGCGGTGGCCAACGTCTACGAGCTCGCCAACGCCGTCGAGAAGGCGCCGCCCTCGGCGGCCCGGGCCGAGGCGGTCGAGACGATGCTGTTGCTGGTGGCGCCGATGGTGCCTCACGTCGCCGAAGAGGCGTGGTCTACGACGGGCCATTCCGGCCTGATCGCCGACGCCGCCTGGCCCAACGCCGATCCGGCGCTGCTCGTCGAGGAAGAGGTGACGATCGCGGTGCAGGTGAACGGCAAGCTGCGCGACACGCTCACCGCTCCAAGGGGGGCGCCCCGCGAGCGTCTCGAACAATTGGCCCTCGCCTCGGACAAGGTGGAGCGAAGCCTCGAAGGCAGGGTTCCGCGGAAGGTCATCGTCGTCCCGGACCGCCTGGTCAACGTGGTCGCATGAAGCTGGCGCTGCTCCTCGGCGCCGCCTTGCTGGCGACGTCCTGCACCCTGCGGCCGCTTTATTCCGGGGGCGGAACGGGTCATGTCGCCCAGACGCTGGAAGCCGTCGAGGTGGCGCCGATTCCGGGCCGGGCGGGCTGGCTGGTGCGCACGGCGCTTCAGGACCGGCTGGGCGCCGGCGCCGGCAGCGGCGCGGAGGCGCGCTATCGGCTCGAGATCGAGCTCGACGATTCGATCACCGGCTTCGGCATCCGTTCGGACAATTCGGTGACTCGCGAGCGGCGGACGTTGCGTGCCCGCTACCGCTTGGTCGAAGCCGAGCGTGGGACGGTGGTGCTCGACGCCGCCGCCGGTTCGGACGCCGGCGTCGACGTCGTCGGTTCCGAATATGCGACGGTCGCCGCGGAGCAGACGGCGCTCGAACGGCTGTCGATCGAGCTTGCGGACCAGATCGTCGCCCGGGTCGCCCTCTATGCCTCGCGCGGCAGTGAGCCGCGGTGAAGGCGAACCGGGCGCAGATCGAGCGGGCGCTCGGGAATCCGGCCGAGATTCGCTTCTTCCTGCTTCACGGGCCTGACGAGGCCGGCAGCCGCGGCCTGCTCAGGCAACTCGCCGCGGCCATGGGTGAGGGAGCCGAGCGGATCGATCTGACCGGGGCGGAACTGAAGGCCGATCCGGCGAGGCTGGCCGACGAGGCGGCGGCCATCTCCATGTTCGGGGACCGACGGTGGATCCAGGTCGAGCAGGCCGGCGACGAGGCGGTTACCGCGCTCGAGGGCCTGATCGGCGCCCC
>DATMVG010000189.1:0-10754 GCA_035563315.1 Allosphingosinicella sp.
ACCCCGCCACCCGTGCCTACTTCGAGCCCCGCTTCGGCACCAGCTTCGCCGACGTGCGCGTCCACGCCGACAGCGCGGGTGCTGCCGCCGCGCACGCGATCGGTGCGCGCGCCTTTGCCCTGGGGCGCCACATCGGCTTCGCGGCCGGCCAATACGCCCCCGACAGCCGGGCCGGCCGCGCGCTGCTCGCGCACGAACTGGCGCACACGCTTCAATCGCAGGCGGACAACACGATTCGCCGCACGTGTCCGTCAAACCCGGCGGAAATCCCCCCAGGAACCGCGACCGACTTCGAGGCCCGCGCTCAAGAGGCTGCCGCCCACGCCACTTTCCGTAATCTCTCGCGGCGGCACCAGCAGCTGGCGGAGCATATTATCGACGGCGCCCGGGGCAGTCCTTGTCCGATGTACTACATCACGCAGCTGCTCCGCATGTTCAACACGCCGGTTGCGTCGAGCACGACCTTCGCAGCGAATCAACGCACGATGACGGGGACCGCAGTCGCTGCCGAGCAGGCGCGACTGGCCGGCGGGGGAGCGAGCCAGGCCAATGTCGAGGAGGATCTGGCCAGTGCGCCGACTCGGCAGTTCACGTCCATGCGAGGAGAGGACGGCACCACCTACCAGGTCGACAACACGGACCCGAACAACGTCATCGTTCGCCTTCGCGTACAACCGGTTGCAAGAGGGCGCGGCAATGCGGAGGATGTCAGGCGCACGATATCGCTGGAGGACGGCATCGAGAAGGCGAGCGGCACGCGCGGCTATAGCCTCGACGTCAACTTCGTGCAGCGGGGAGGCGCCGACGTCTTCACGGTCGGAGTCGATCCCAGCCGTTGGACCACCTCTCGAAACTGGGTAGGCGAGCCGCGGACCATTGCTCATGAAGCCCATCATTTGCTGGGGCTGGAAGACCGCTACAACTATATCCGGTCGCATACGGCCAATGCCAACATGGCGATGGGCGATCGGCTTTGGTGGTTCAGGGAACAGATGGTCCGCCCGCCCGATGCCACCGCCGGCCAGTCGATGATGGCTAACCATCACCAGCTCGGTACCGTCATGACGGAGGAAGACATATGCGCCGTTGCCGGCGGCGATTACGAGCGTTGCCTAAGGGCGCGCTTCGCCGCCCTGCCCGTGGGCGAACTCGTCTCTCGCGCCACGCAACTCAATTCCCCCTACCGGCCGCAACACGCCGCACTCCTCTCCCTGCTGGCTTCCGCATGGGTGGCGCAGATACAATCCCTCCAACTTTCGATCGCGCCTGCGACCGGCGGGCCGGCGCCGCCGCCGCCTACCCCGCCCACGGCCTGGTTCGGCGACCCCGCCGTCGTCGCGAGCGATGCCCTGCGCTTCCCGCTCCACAACCCGCACCGACAAGCGCCCGGCTCAAGCTTGCCCCGGCGACGGAGATAGAGGCGGCGTAAAGGGAAAGCCGCAACCTCGATGAACTCAGGCGGCCGGAGGCGGGCGTCCCTCACCGGACCGCTCGCTACAATCGTCCGTGGCGGTCCTCGGACTGGAACATGCGCTCGACCTCGGCGACCAGGTCCTTGAGGTGGAAGGGCTTGGAGAGGACCTTGGCGTCGGGCGTCTTGCGCCCGGCCTTGAGCGCGACGGCGGCGAAGCCGGTGATGAACATGACCCTTATGTCCGGGGCCATCGCCGCGGCCTTCTGGGCGAGCTCGATGCCGTCCATCTCGGGCATGACGATGTCGGTCAAGAGCAGGTCGAACGGCTCGCTGTCGAGCAAGGGCAAAGCGGCGGTGCCGCGATCCACCGCGGTCACCATATAGCCGACCCGCTCCAGCGCGCGGGTGAGGTATACCCGCATCGACTCGTCGTCTTCGGCGAGGAGGATCCTCAGCATCCGCGCTCCCAACCCGGCGCGTGGCGGCGCCGCTCCGTCCCTGCTTATGCGCGAAGCGATTAATATTTTCCAGCCGCGCCCGCCGCGCGATTGCGCCTGTCCCACTGTGGCTCTACTTCTGCGCCGGCATGAGCGACACCTCGGCTTCGCCTCCCTTCGTCCGCATCGGCCCCGAGCAGCCGGCCTCGCCGGTGGTGCTGTCGGTTCCCCATGCCGGCCGCGATTACGGCCCCGCCCTGCTCGCCGCCGCCCGCCTTCCCCGAGCCGTGCTCGAGACGCTCGAGGACCGGCTCGTCGATCGGCTCGTCTGGCGAGCGACCGAGGCCGGCGCCACCGCCTTCATCGCCCGGGCGCCGCGCGCCGAGATCGACCTCAACCGCGACGAGCGCGAAATCGATCCGCAGACGGTCGCTCCGCCGCTGCCGGCCGGGAGCATCGTCCAGTCGGTCCGCACCCGCGGCGGAATCGGCCTCATCCCCTCGCGCATCACCGGCGTCGGAGCGATCTGGAAGGAGCGCATCAGCCAGGCCGAGCTCGCCCGCCGAATCACCCACATCCACCGGCCCTACCATCTCGCCCTCGAACGGGCGCTGGCCGACGCTCGCGAGCGCTTCGGCGCCGCCCTGCTCCTCGATTGCCATTCGATGCCGCCGCGCGGCCAAGCCGGCCCGGCCAGCCCCGACTCGGTCGTCTTCGGCGACCGCTACGGAACCACGACCGCTCCCGATCTGCTCGACGCCGCGGTCGCCGCCGCTCGGGCGCTCGGCTACCGGCCCGCCTGCAACACGCCTTATGCCGGCGGCTATATCGCCGGCCGTCACGGCCGGCCCGATCGCGGCATCCACGCCCTCCAGATGGAGATCGACCGTTCGACCTATCTCGATCCGGAGCTGCGCTCGCCGGGCCCCGGCTTCGCCGGAGTCTGCCGGCTGGTCGCCGCCGTCGTCGAGGCGATCGAATCGCGCCTGCTCGGGCCCGACCAGGCGATCGCCGCCGAATGAGCAAAAAAATGACCACCTCACGCGAGGGTGAGGTGGCCAGGTTCAGGGAGGAGCGCCCGCTTCCTGGGAAGGGGGCGCTTCACGCCGCCGCAAAGGGGACACGGCGGCGCTTCCAATGAGATAGGAAGGGCCGTCTGCTTTTCAACCGCGCCGGCGGCCGGCGCCGGCCGCGCTCATGACGCCGCGGGAAGCGCCTGGGCCGGCTGCTCCGGCACCTTGCCGAGCGCCATCTGGCGGCCGAAAATGTCGCGGATCAGCGACAGCGAGAAGAGATGGGCGACGATCAGCGGAAGGATTCCGTTCTGGTTGATCCGGCGCAGCTGATCGCCGTGAAGCTCGCGGAACTTCTGCTCGTCCACCATCCGGAAGCCGCGATAGATGAAGGGCTGCGCGGTGTCGCCCGGCTGGATCGTGACCTCGCCCTCGATGAGCAGGTCGAGCTCCTGGACTTCCTTGAGGAAGGCGGTCGTGCGCTGGCCGGCGACCTCGAAATCCTCGCAGAATTTGAGGATGTTGTTGAGGTTGGCCGAGGGCTTGCCGTCCTCGAACAGCGGATCGCCCTCCTTGAAGTCGCCGATCAGGTCGCTCTCCGGATCGAAGCACAGGGAAAGCTCCTGGGCGTTGGGATCGAGCCGGGCGAGGACATAGGGATAGCGGCGGACATAGGCGGGGACGTAGAAGGGATGGAGCGGCTTGCCCTCCGCGTCGACGAAGACGTTCACGCCCTCGTTGAGGCCGGTCAGGGCCAGCGGCACCGGATTTTCCCCGGTCGAGAAGACGATCGGCATGTGCCGCTGGGCATGGATGAACTCGTCGGTGGTCAGCGGGATGGCGTGAGCGGTGGCGAAATAGGGCGCCGTCTCGCTGGTCCGGCTGTGATAGGAGGCGTGGACGCTGCTCGAGAGCGGCTGCAGGTTCTTGTAGAAAAGCGGCAGATTGGGCGGCGGCTGACTCGCCATGATCATTCTCCATCAAAGGTCGTGGAATCGGCCGCCGCGGGCGGGCCGAGAAAATTCAGCGCTTCGTCTATGATCGGGAGGGAATTTCTGCAAGCGGAACCAGCTTGCCGGGGTTCATTATGCCCTTGGGATCCATCGCCTGCTTGATCGCGCGCATCGCGCCGAGCCGCGCCGGACCCGCCAGGCGCCGGAGCTCGGCCAGCTTCATCTGGCCGATGCCGTGCTCGGCCGAGATCGAGCCGCCGGCGGCGGTGACGAGGTCGTGGACGAAGCGGGTGACGGCGTCGCCGTCGCTCTCCAGCCATTCCGCCCCGGCGCCGAGCGGCGCGCGAACGTTGAAGTGGATGTTGCCGTCGCCGAGATGCCCGAAGGCGTTGACCCGGCTTCCCTCGAAACGGCTCTCGACCTCCCGCGCCGCGGCGACGAGAAAGCCGGGCATGTCGGCGACCGGGACCGAGATATCGTGCTTGGCGGCGGGACCGTCCTTCTTCTCGGCTTCGGAGATGCTGTCGCGAAGACGCCACAGGGCCTCGGCCTGGCTCTCGCTCGAGGCGATGACCGCGTCCTCGGCGAGCCCGGCCTCGAGCGCCGCGCCGAGGCCTTCGTGGAGCGCCCTTTCCGGGCCGGCGCCGCCGACCGGAGCCACCGCTTCGACGAGCACGTTCCAGGCGTGCCGCCGCGACAGGGGCGCTCGAGTGGCGGGGACGTGCTCGAGCACGAGGTCGAGGGCGCTCGCCGGAACGAGCTCGAAGCTCTCGATCGAGTCGCCGGCGACGCTCTCGAGGCGGTGGAGAAGCGCCATCGCCGCCTCCGGCGTCGCGCAGCCCGCCCAGGCGACGGCGCGCTCGCCGATCGCCGGCACCAGCCTCAGGCTCGCCGCGGTGACGAGGCCGAGCGTCCCTTCAGCGCCGACGAGAAGCTGGACGAGGCTGTAGCCCCGATTGTCCTTCTTGAGCGGCGCCAGCCCCTCGAACAGGGTTCCGTCCGGGAGCACCGCCTCGATCCCCTGGACGAGGCTGCGCATGGTTCCGAAGCGAAGCACCTGGGTGCCGCCGGCATTGGTCGAAACGAGGCCGCCGATCGTCGCCGACCCCTTGGCGCCCAGGGTGAGGGGAAAGCGGCGGCCGGCGGCGAGGGCGGCGGCATGGAGCTCGGCCAGGATCAGCCCGGCCTCGCAGACGGCGAGGTTGGCGGCCGGATCGAGCGACCGGATCCGGTTCATGCGCCGAAGCGACACGATCAGCGAGCCGCCCGATCCGTCGGGAGTCGCGCCTCCGACCATCGAGGTGTTGCCGCCCTGCGGCACGAGCGGGACAGCCTCGGCGGCGCACAGGCGGACCAGCGCCACCACTTCCTCCGTCCTTGCCGGGGAAAGAAGCGCCGCCGCCCTGCCGCGGAACCGGCCGCGCCAGTCGGTCAGCCACGGCTCCATCTCCTCGGGCCGCGTCGTTAAGCCCTTCGGCCCGAGCAAGGAGCCGAGCTTGTCGAGCAGCGCCTGGCGGGGATAGACCATGCGGCGCAGATAGTGCGGCGCGCCGGGAGGGGCAATTAATCGCATGTTCAAGCTGAGGGGCGAAAGCCGGGCTGTCATGGAGCATCGCCGTTGATCCTTGCAGGCGCAGCCGTCCTGCTGCTGCTTGCCTTCGGCGGCGGCCAGGCCGCGCCGCGCGCCCAGGGCGGCTCGGTCACCGTCCGGCATCAGCAGATCATCATCAGGCTGCCCCGGCTGGCGCCGCGGAGCAGCTCGGCCGGCGGGGCGTCCTTCCAGTGGCGCGAGGGCCGCGGCATACGCTGCATCCCGGTGCGAAGCCTCGCGGGCGCGAGCTCGATGGGGCAGAACAGCGTCGACCTCATCCTGCGCGACAACAGCCGGATCCGCGCCCAGCTCGAGCGCCGCTGCCCAGCGCTCGATTATTATCGCGGCTTCTACATCGACACGACGGCCGACGGACGAATCTGCGCCGATCGCGACTTCATCCGCTCGCGCGCCGGCGGCCAGTGCCAGATCGACCAGTTCGTGACGCTCTCGCCGGGCCGCCGGTGAGGCTTGCTTGACAAGGCCGCCGGCATGGCACAACGGGCGAGACGACGCGGCTTGTTCCTGAAAAAGCCCAACCCCCGGATTCTGCATGACCTTTGCCGATCTCGGCCTTTCCGACGAACTGCTCCGCGCCGTAGGCGATTCGGGCTACGACACTCCGACTCCGATTCAGCGCCAGGCGATTCCGTCGGTTCTGATGGGGCGCGACATCATCGGGATCGCCCAGACCGGAACCGGCAAGACCGCCGGCTTCGTGCTGCCGATGATCGACATCCTGTCGCAGGGACGAAGCCGGGCCCGAATGCCGCGCTCGCTGATCCTCGAGCCGACTCGCGAGCTGGCCGCCCAGGTCGCCGAGAATTTCGACAAATACGGCAAGAATCACAAGCTCTCCATGGCCCTCCTGATCGGCGGCGTGGCGATGGGCGACCAGGTCAAGGCGCTCGAGAAGGGCGTCGACGTCCTGATCGCGACTCCGGGCCGCCTGATGGATCTGTTCGACCGCGGCAACATCCTGCTCACCGGGTGCAACCTGCTGGTCATCGACGAGGCCGACCGGATGCTCGACATGGGCTTCATTCCCGACATCGAGCATATCTGCACGAAGCTTCCGGCGAACCGCCAGACCCTGCTCTTCTCGGCGACCATGCCGCCGCCGATCAAGAAGCTGGCCGACAAGTTCCTGTCCAACCCCAAGACGATCGAGGTCGCCCGCCCGGCGACCGCCGCCGAATCGATCGACCAGCGCATGATCCGGGTCGATTCGCGCAAGAAGAAGGACGCCCTGGTGCGCCTGTTGCGCGAGGACGAGGTCAGGAACGCGATCGTCTTCTGCAACCGCAAGACGACGGTCCGCGACCTCGCCACCAGCCTCAAGCGAAGCGGCTTTTCCGCCGGCCAGATCCAGGGCGACATGGAGCAGGCGGACCGCATCCGCGAGCTCGACCGCTTCAAGAAGGACGAGGTCGACATTCTCGTCGCCTCGGACGTCGCCGCTCGCGGCCTCGACATCAAGGGCGTCAGCCACGTCTTCAACTATGACGTCCCCTGGCACCCTGACGATTATGTCCACCGCATCGGCCGGACGGGGCGCGCCGGGCGCACCGGGATCGCGATCACCCTGGTCGGGCGCGAGGACGCCGAGGCGATCGACAACATCCAGAAGCTGATCGGCACCCGCATCTCCGAGATCGGCGCCGCGCCGGAGCGCGCGCCCGCCGATGCCCCCGAGCAGGAGCTGCAAGCCGACGCTCGGCCCGCGAGGGCGCGGCGTCGCAAGGCGGAGCCGCGCAAGGCCGAGGAGCGCAAGCCGGTCGAGCGCAAGGCCGAGGAGCGCCGCCCCTCACCTCGGGAGGAGCCCCGCAGGCGCACCTCGCCGCGCCCCGAGCCGCGCGCTCGGGCTCCGGAAGCCGAACCCGCCGAAGAAGGCTGGAACGGACCGGTGCCCGGCTTCCTCAGCCGGGGCTTCGACAGCTAGACTAGCCAAGATAGCGCGCCCGGAAGCCTGCCGCGAATTCGGCCAGCCGCCGATCCGCGATGGCGCTTCGCAGCCCCGCCATCAGCTGCTGGTAGAAGCCCAGATTGTGCTCGGTCATCAGCATCGCGCCCAGAATCTCGCCGGAGCGGACCAGATGGTGAAGGTAGGCTCGGCTCCAGGTGGCGCAGACCGGACAGCCGCATGACGGATCCAGCGGCCCGGATTCGTCGGCGAAGCGCGCATTCTTGATGTTGATCGGCCCGTCCGAGGTGAAGGCCTGGCCGGTCCGGCCCGATCGGGTCGGCAGGACGCAGTCGAACATGTCGATGCCGCGTTCCACCGCCGCGACGACGTCGTCGGGCTTGCCCACTCCCATCAGATAGCGGGGCGAGGCTTCGGGCAGTTGGCCCGGCGCGAAATCGAGGCAGCCGAGCATCGCTTCCTGTCCCTCCCCGACCGCCAGCCCCCCCACCGCATAGCCGTCGAAGCCGATGTCGATCAGCGCTTCGGCCGAGGCGCGCCTCAGCCCCTCGTCGAGCCCACCCTGCTGGATTCCGAACAAGGCGCCGTCGCCGGCAAAGGCCTCGCGCGAGCGCCTCGCCCAGCGCATCGACCGCTCCATCGCCGCCGCCTGCTCGTCGAGCGGCGCCGTCGTCGGCACGAGCTGGTCGAAGGCCATGACGATGTCGGAGCCGAGCAGCGCCTGGATGTCCATCGACCGCTCCGGCGAGAGCATGTGCCGGCTGCCGTCGAGATGGCTGGCGAACGCCACCCCCTCCTCGCCGACCGAGTTGCGCGCGGCCAGGCTCATCACCTGATAGCCGCCGCTGTCGGTCAGGATAGGCTGCTCCCAGCCCATGAAGCGGTGGAGCCCGCCGAGCCTCGCGATCCGCTCCGCGCCCGGCCTCAGCATCAGATGGTAGGTATTGCCGAGGATGATGTCGGCGCCGGCGGCGCGGACGTCGGCCGGCTTCATCGCCTTCACCGTCGCCGCGGTGCCGACCGGCATGAAGGCGGGCGTCCGGATCTCGCCCCGGCGCATCGCGATGACTCCGGTCCGGGCGCGGCCGTCGCTGGCGGAGACGGCGAAGGCGAAGCGCGGCGCGGAGCTCATCCGCCGCCCCTATGATCATTCGGGACAGCGCGTCCATTCATCCTGTGGCGTCGCCGGCAGATAGCCGAGCGTGTCGGCCACTTCGAACTCGCCGGATTCCCGCGCCTGCTGATCGAGCAGGTGGCCGTGCCCGGCGCCGTAGATGGCGAGGACCCGGTCCCCCGGGCTGGCGGCGAGGGCGCGGATATTGTTGAGGATCCGCAGATTGCGCGTGTACCAGGTCCCCACCCAGGCCGCGCCGGGGTTGTCGCCGAGCCGGTCGCCGATCTGCGCGATGTAGAAATAGCTGCGGTGGTTGGCCAGCCGATAGTCGGCCGTGTTGACCTTGCGGACCCAGGCCGAAACCGGCGTGCAGGCCATCAGCCGGGCAGCGGCGTCGGCTTCGGTCTGCATTCGCGCCACCCAGGCCCGCCACTCCTCGCCGCGCCCATGGGCCTCCGCCCAGGAAGGATAATCGTAGGGCGGCCAGCCGCCGGGCGCATCGCCGTTCCAGTCGACCGCATCGACTCGCTCGAGCCCGAGCCGGGCGGCCAGGCGCAACCCGATCTGGTCGCGCTCGTCGGCGGTCAGCGCATAGCGGCCGGCGCGATAATCGGCATAGCGCTGGTCGAGTCGGGCCTGCTCGTCGGCCGGCCATTCGACCGCGACCCGGGTCGGGCGGAAGGCCGCCAGGCGATCGACGATCGCCTCGATCTCGCGCTGGCGCTCGGGCGCCAGCACGTCGGCCACCCGGACGTTCACGACGTCGCGCGCGGGATTGCCGAAATGCGGGGCGCCGAGGATCAGCAGGGCGGGCTTCGGTCCGGGGTCGGCAGCGGCGGGGACGGTCATCAGACTAGCCAGGATCAGAGCCAACATCCTCATAAGGCCTGCCGCTTTTGGTGACTTATGAAGATAATACACCTGGTCCGGGCCTGTCAAGCGAGCCCGCCTCCCGAACGGTCGCTGGGGAGGAGCAGGCTCGCGTCCCCGTAGGAATAGAAGCGGTAGCCGTCGGCAATTGCGTGGGCATAAGCGGACTTCATCGTCTCGAGCCCCATCAGCGCCGAGACCAGCATGAACAAAGTCGAGCGCGGCAGGTGGAAGTTGGTGATCAGCCCGTCGGCGGCTCGGAAGCGATGGCCGGGCGTGATGAAGATGTCGGTGTCTCCCTCGAACGCCCGCAGCCCGCCATCCTCGCCCGCGGCGGTCTCGAGCAGGCGAAGCGACGTCGTGCCGACGGCGATGACCCGGCCGCCGGCGCCGCGGACGGCGTTCAGCCGCTCCGCGGCCGAGCTCGAGAAGCGCCCCCATTCGCTGTGCATGACGTGATCGGCGGTATCCTCGGCCTTGACCGGCAGGAAGGTGCCGGCGCCGACATGGAGGGTCAGAGTCTCATGGGCGATTCCGGCCTCGGCCAGCGCCGCCATCAGGCGCGGCGTGAAATGAAGCGCCGCGGTCGGCGCCGCGACCGCGCCTTCCTCGCGCGCGAACATCGTCTGATAGTCGTCGCGGTCGAGCGAATCGGCTTCGCGCCGGCCGGCTATATAGGGCGGCAGAGGCATCCGCCCGGCCCGCTCGAGCAGCCGCTCGACCGGCTCCTCGCCTGCGAATTCGAGAAGGGCGGAGCCGTCGGCCGACTTGTCGGTGGCGAGGGCGTGGACCCCGGCGCCGAAGTCGATCCGGTCGCCGTCCCGGACCCGCTTCGAATTGCGCAGGAAGGCCCGCCAGCTGCGCGGACCGGTCCGCTTGTGGAGGGTCGCGCCGACCCGAGCGTCGCCGCGCCGGCCCTCGAGCTGGGCCGGGATCACCCGGGTATCGTTGAACACGAGCAGGTCGCCGGCGCGAAGCAGGGAGGGGAGGTCCGCGACGAGATGGTCCGAGACCGAAGCGCCTTCGACCTTCAGCAGCCGGGCGGCGTCGCGCGGGCTTGCCGGCCTCAGCGCGATGCGGTCGGCGGGAAGCTCGAAATCGAACAGGTCGACTCGCACCGGAGCGTCGGCTCTATTGCGGCGGCCGGCCCCTCTCGGGTCCCCTCACCGGCTCCAGCGCCCGCGGCGGCCGGGGCGGCGGCGGCACCGCCGGACCGGCGGCCGAGATGCCCTGGGCCGGCGCGGCCGATCGGGCGGCGGCCATTTGCGCGGCCGCGGCCCGCAATTGCTCGGCCGACATCTGCGGAACGTTGTCGGAGCCGATCGAGGCGCGGACGATCCGGCTCGGATTGAGCGGCGGCTCGCCCCGCTCGATGGCGTCGACGAAGTTCATGCCGCCGATCACCCGTCCGAACACGGTATAGTTGCGATCCATGCTG
>DATMVG010000190.1:0-14350 GCA_035563315.1 Allosphingosinicella sp.
AGGCGGCGGCGGCGCGCTGCGCCTCGGCCGCGCGCTCGACCGCGGCGATCGCGGCTTCGGCCTCGCTCCTGGCCGCCTGCGCCGCCTGCGCCGCCTCGCGCCAGCGGGCGAAGATCAGCCGGCCCTCGGCGACCCGGATCTGGTCGGAGAGCTTGCGGTATCGCTCGGCCGCGCGCGCCTGGCGCCGAAGAGCCGCGCCGCGCTGCTCCATGTCGACGAGCATTTCGTCGATCCGGGTGAGGTTGGCCTCGGCCGCCCGAAGCTTCTGTTCGGCGTCCTTGCGCCGAGCGTGGAGGCCGGCGACGCCGGCGGCTTCCTCGAGCAACAGGCGGCGCTCGGTCGGCTTGGCGGCGATGACGGCGCTGATCTTGCCCTGGCTGACCAGAGCGGGGCTGTGAGCGCCGGTCGCGGCGTCGGCGAACAGCAAGGCGACGTCCTTGGCCCTGACGTCGCGGCCGTTGATCCGGTAGGCGGACCCCGCACCGCGCTCGATCCGGCGGGTGATCTCGACCTCTCCGGGACCGGAAGCGGGGCCGTCGCCGGCGACGTCGCCCGGCTGGCGCTCGATCAGCATCGACACTTCGGCGAAGTCGCGCGCCGGCCGCATCGCCGTGCCCGCGAAGATGACGTCGTCCATGCCGGCGCCGCGCATCGACTTCGGGCTCGATTCGCCCATCACCCAGCGGATCGCCTCGAGGACGTTGGACTTGCCGCAGCCATTGGGGCCGACGATGCCGGTGAGGCCGGGCTCGACGCTGAGCTCCGCCGGCTCGACGAAGCTCTTGAAACCCGAAAGCTTGAGACGCCTTACCTGCACCTTTGCCCCCCAGGGCTTCTTGGATCGTGTTTCAGCGCGCCGCCGTCAGCAGCGGTTCGAGCGACTCCCAGTCGTGGACGTGGTCGGCCAGCCGGCCATTGATCGCGAAACTCGGCGTCCCGTTCACCCCCGCCGCCTCGCCCGCCTGGCGGATCTGGATGATGCGATCGAGCGCCGCCTGGTCGGACAGGCAGGCGCGCGCCTCCGCGGCGGAGATGCCGTGGCGGGCGGCGATGGCATCGAGGCCGGTCAGGGCGACGATTCGCTGCATCCCCTGGATCGGCTGCAGCCCCTGCAGCTGCCGGCGCTGCTCGGCGGTGAGGTTCTCGACCCGCCCCATCCATTCCGACTGGCTGCCCAGAATGGCGTGGTTCAGCGCGAAATAGTCCTGCGGCGCGGCGCAGCGGCTGAGGAAGGAAGCAGCCAGGTCGTAGGCGTTGAGGACGAAATTGCGATATTCGAGGCTGACCCGGCCGCTTCGGACATAATTCTGGATCAGCGCCGGGGCGCCCTGCTCCGCGAAGCTCGCGCAATGCGGGCAGGTCAGGGAAAGATATTCGACGACCTTCACCGGAGCGCCCGGATTGCCCATCCGGAAGCCCCCTTCCGGAGTCCGGACCACGACCTGGCTCCAGTCGCGCTGGGCCTGAGCGCGCGCGGGCTGGCCGGGAAGGACGGCCGCCGGGGCGACGAGCAGCGCGGCGGCGACGGCGGCGAGGGTGCGCATCCTCACGTCAGCCGCCGATCGCCGCGCGCAAACGCGGTTCCAGCGCAGACCATTCCGAAACGTCCTGCCGCTCGCCGTTGATGAAGAAGGTCGGCGTCCCGCGCACCTGGAATTCGTTGACGGCACGGTTGGTCATGTCGGTGAGTTGCTGGACGGCCCGGCTGTCGGCGAGGCACTGGTTGAAGCGGCTCTCGGGCATGCCGCGCCGGGCGAAGAAGGTGTCGAGCTCCATCGCCCGGGCGAGAGGCGCGATCTGCTGCTCGGGCGGCAGCGGCGAGATGCGCTGCGCCTCGGTCTCGTCGATGCCGGTGACGAACTCCTGCTGCTGCTCGAAAATCTGCTCGACCGTGCGGAAAAAGGCGGCGGGGGCCTGGCAGCGGGCGAGCACCGACAGGGCGACGTCGGGCGCCCCGAGAAGGAAGTTGCGGAACTCCCAGCTGACCTGCCCGGAGCGGACGTAATTGTCGCGAAGCGCGGCCGTCGCTTCCTCCGAGAATCGGGCGCAATGGGGGCAGGTCAGCGACGCATATTCGACGAGCTTGACCGGCGCCTCGGGATTGCCGATCCGGAAACCGCCATCCTCGGTCTGGCTGACCGTCTGACTCCAGTCGCCGTTGTTCGGCGCCGGGATCTGGGGGAGTGGCGCGCTATTGTTCCCGGCGGCGGCGGCGAGATTGCCGCCGTCGTCGCCGCCGCAGCCCGAAAGGATGAGCGCAACGGCGAGGGTGACGGCGCTGAAACCTGCTTTCATCTCTTACTGTCTCCACCAATTTTGCCGACGATGGGGATCGTCGTCACGACCGGCGCCCCTTCGCCGGCGGAGAGGCCGCGCGCAAGCGATTCCAGACAGGCGCGAAGCTCCGGATCGACCACCTCCCGCAGCGAATCCCCGAGCGCGGCCGGGATCGGCCGCAGCGAAGGGGGAGCCGCCCGCGATCTTGCCTTCTCGACCTGAACGATTCCTTGCCGGAAGCCGAGCCGGGCCACGGCCTGATAGCCGAAGAAGCGGTTGACCCGCTCGACGATCGCCGGCGCGACATGCTGCATCATCGGCGCGTGGGCGCCCTGGACGACGAGGGTCAGCACGCCCTCGCTCTTCCGGCCCGGCGGGAAGCGGATCGATTCCGGCGACGAGACGGCGGCGTAGCGGGCGCCGACGATCTCGCGCCATCGACTGACGATGGCGGACTGGACGAAGCCGAAGCGCCGGAAGGCGGCGCCGCCCACTTCTGGGACCAGATCGGACACCGGCCGCATGCGCCGCGCGCGCGCCGGATCGGCGGCTTCCCTTTTCCGCGGCGGGCCCGATTTTGTCATGCGCCGAAGCATGGCATAGGCGGAGCATGGCCGTCGATGCGTCAAATGCGCTTTTGTGTTGGTATGCTGTGGATAAGCGGCGATTGCCGTGGCGCGCCGAAGCGGGCGAGCGGCCCGACCCTTATCGGGTGTGGCTCTCGGAGATCATGCTCCAGCAGACCACCGTCGCCCACGCCCGCCCCTATTTCGAGACCTTCCTGCGCCGATGGCCGACGGTCGACGCCCTCGCCGCCGCGCCGGACGGCGAGGTCATGGCGGCGTGGGCGGGGCTCGGCTATTATGCCCGGGCCCGCAACCTGCTCGCCTGCGCCCGGACCGTCGCCGAGCAGCATGGCGGCCGCTTTCCCGACGAGGAATCGGCGCTGCGCCTACTGCCCGGCATCGGCGCCTATACCTCCGCCGCGATCGCGGCGATCGCCTTCGGCAGGAGGGCGGTCGCGGTCGACGCGAACGTCGAGCGGATCGTCTCCCGACTCTTCGCCGTCGAGGAAGCGCTGCCCGCATCGCGGCGACGGATCGAGCAGCTGGCCGAGGGACTGACTCCGCTGAAGGACGCCGGCGATTTCACCCAGGCGATGATGGATCTGGGCCAGACGGTCTGCACGCCGCGCCGCCCGGATTGCCGGCGCTGCCCGCTGACGGCGCATTGCGCGGCGTTCGCCGAAGGCGATCCGGGCCGCTACCCGGTGAGGGCCCCCAAGCGCGCCAGGCCGCGCCGCGAAGGCATCGCTTATTGGCTCGAGCATGAGGGAAAGGTGCTTCTGGTGCGCCGGCCGAAGCGCGGGCTTCTCGGCGGGATGCTGGCCTTGCCGACCGGCGACGCTCCGGCCGAAGCCGCCTGGGCCGAGGCCGGCGCGGTCGACCACGTCTTCACCCATTTCGCGCTCAACATGCGGCTGCTCTGCGCCACGACCAAGGCCCGCAGCGAGGGCATGTGGTGGCCGGTCGAGCGGATCGGCGAGGCCGGACTTCCGACGCTCTTCGCCAAGCTCGCCGAGCGTGGAGCGCAATGGCGGGAGGCTTCGTGACCGCCCCCGGATTCACCGGCGCCGACATCGATCGCGCCGACCAGCTCCGGCTCGACGAAATCGCGCTTCGGGAACTGGCGGCGCGTGCGGGTGCGCGGCTGCTCCGACTGGCCGAGCTCGATCCGGTGCTCGACGAGGAGGGCCGGCTGCTCTGGTCGGACCTCGCCGACGCGCAGGCCGAGCTGATCTTCCTCGGGCTCGAAGGGGAATCGCCGCTTTTCGCTCCGTTGGTTTCGAAGGCGGCCCTCGGGCAGCGCGCCTGGGGGGTGTTCCGCCTGCTCGCCCTGATGAGCCCGCGCGATGCGGCGATCTGGGGCGCGGCGAAGAGCCTCAACGAATGGCATGGCCGACACCTCTACTGCGGGATTTGCGGCACGCCGACCGCCTCCTTCCGCGCCGGTTGGGGGCGCCGCTGCACCGGCTGCGGCGCCGAGCATTTCCCGCGCGTGGACCCGGTCGTGATCATGCTTGCGGAGCATCGCGGCCGGGTGCTGGTGGCGCGCCAGCCGCAATATCCGGCGGGGCGCTATTCGGCGCTCGCCGGCTTCGTCGAGCCCGGCGAGTCGATCGAGGAAGCCGTGGCGCGCGAGCTGATGGAGGAAGCGGGCGTTCCGGTGACCGACGTGCGCTACGTCGCCAGCCAGCCCTGGCCGTTCCCGGGCTCGCTGATGATCGGCTGCCTGGCCGACGCTAAATCCGACACGCTGACGCTCGACCGCAACGAGCTGGAAGAGGCGATGTGGGTGGATCGCGACGGCGTCGCGGCGGCGCTGGCGGGAGACCCAGGAGCGCCTTTCCTGGCACCGCCGCCTTTTGCGATTGCCAACACGCTGCTGAAGCGCTGGATGGAAGGGTGACGAGGAGGAGGAAGAGGATGCGGAACTTGACGATGGCGGCCGGCGTGACGGCGCTGATGCTCGCCTTGGGGTGCACGACCCCGGGCGGGCAGCGCGCCCGTCTCGCCGTGACCCTGACCGGCCAGCAGGTCGTGCCGGGGCCCGGAGACCCCGATGCGACCGGAACGGCCGAGGTCCGGGTCGATCCCGGCCAGGGCCGAGTCTGCTGGGACCTTACCGTGCGCCAGACCGGGGCCGTGACCGCCGCCCACATCCATCGCGGGGCACCGGGGACGTCAGGGCCGCCCGCGGTCCCGCTGACGACTCCGGACGCCGGCGGCCAAAGCCAGGGCTGCACGCCGGTCGAGCCGGCGCTGCTCGCGGAGCTGGCCCGGCAAGCGCACGATTTCTACGTGAACGTCCACACCGCCGAGCATCCGCAAGGCGCGATTCGCGGCCAGCTGCGCGGCGGCCCTATCCGCCGGGAGCGTCAGCCGCTGGAGCGCTAGGACGGCGGCGGCGCCTGCCGCCAGCTTCCGCCTCGCCGTCGCCGTCGCCGTCGGGCTCGGCGGAGTCGGCGGTGGCCTTGCGCAATCCCTCCTCGAAGCCGTCGATGAAGCGACGCATGCCGTCAAGCGCGGCCGCCCGGATCGCCTCGGCGAGCCGGTCGCCGTCGACCTTGAGAAGCGCCTTGACCGCGCGGTCGCGGCCGTTGCCGCGGGACCGGCCCCGGTCGCCGGCACGATCGGCGCCGCCCTGGGCGACCGCGCCCAGCGCTGCCGCGGCGATCTCGCGGACGACGGGCTTTTCGGCGAGCCTGAGCGCCTTCTTCGCCTTGCGGCGCACCTTCTTCGGGATCTTCACTCCGGCGACCCGCTTGGGGATCCTGACCTTGGCCATGTCCGTTCTCCTCGTGTGTTAAGTTAATAACACACTGGTGATTCTACAAGCCGCTCATTCGACGATGATGCGCACGCTCATGCCGAGCAGGCGGTGGATCAGATTGCCGCTGCGCGCCCGATAGCGTCCCGCCGCCGGGACCAGGGCGATCGTCCGGCGCTCGCCCGGAGCGAGCCGGATATGGCCGTCGCCGGCAAGGTCGGAGTCGCGCGAGCGGATCCTGGCCGAGCGAAAGAAGTCGCCGGCCGAAAAGCTGAAGGTCGCCTGACCCTGGTTGACGAAGCGCAGCTTCACCGGCTGCCCCGCCCGCAGCCGGATCGGATCGGGCTCGAACGCATAGGGCCGGAGCAGCACGTCATATTCGGGTGCGGTCCGCCATTGCGGCTCCTGAGCGGCGGCCGGCGCCGCGACCAGGAAAGCGAGGAGCAAGAGCAGCAGACGCATTCGAACATCCTTTCCTGCCGCCGCCTAGCACATCCGCTTCAGAAGCGCAGCGGCTTGACCCGCTTGACGCCGGGCAGAGCCTCGAGCCGCCTCACCACCGCCTCGGCAATATGGCCGTCGACCGAGACCAGGGCGACGGCTTCGCCGCCCGCCTCGCGGCGGCCGAGGTGGAAGGTGCCGATATTGACGTTGGCCTCGCCGAGCGCGGTGCCGAGGCTGCCGATGAATCCCGGCCGGTCCTCGTTGACGATGTAGATCATCTCGCCGGCGAGCTCGGCCTCGATCGCGATCCCGAACATGTCGACCAGCCGCGGCGCGGCGTTGCCGAACAGGGTCCCGGCGACCGACCGCTCGCCGGCGGGGGTGGCGGCGGTGACCCGAACGAGGGTGTGATAGTCGCCCTCCCGATCGTGCCGGACCTCGCGCAGGTCGAGGCCCCTTTCCCTCGCCAGGAAGGGCGCGTTCACCATGTTGACCGTGTCCGAATAGACCCGCATCAGCCCGGCCAGGACGGCGCCGGTGATCGGCTTCTGGTTGAGCCCGGCGGCGGCGCCCTCGACCTCGATCGAGACTCCGGCGATTCGCCTTCCCTCGACCTGCCCGACCAGCGAGCCGAGCTTCTCCGCAAGCTCCATATAGGGCCGCAGCCGAGGCGCCTCCTCGGCCGACAGCGAAGGCATGTTGAGCGCGTTGGCGACGCCGCCGCGGACCAGGAAGTCGGACATCTGCTCGGCGACCTGGATGGCGACGTTGACCTGGGCCTCGGTGGTCGAGGCGCCGAGATGCGGAGTCGCCACCAGGCCCGGAGCGCCGAACAGCGGATTGGCCCTGGCCGGCTCCTCGGTGAAGACGTCGAGGGCGGCGCCGGCGACATGGCCGCTCTCCAGCGCGTCCTTGAGGGCGGCCTCGTCGATCAGGCCGCCGCGGGCGCAGTTGATGATTCGCACTCCGCGCTTGGTCCTGGCGAGATTGTCGCGGGAGAGGATGTTGCGGGTCTGGTCGGTGAGCGGCGTGTGGAGGGTGATGAAGTCGGCGCGGGCGAGCAACTGGTCGAGGTCGACCTTCTCGACGCCGAGGTCGACCGCCCGCTCGGGCGTCAGGAACGGGTCGTAGGCGATCACCTTCATCTTGAGGCCGAGCGCCCGGTCGGCGACGATCGAGCCGATATTGCCGCACCCGATCAGGCCGAGGATCTTGCTGGTCAGCTCGACCCCCATGAAGCGGTTCTTCTCCCAGCGGCCGGCCTGGGTCGAGAAGTCGGCGGCGGGAAGCTCGCGGGCGAGCGCGAACATCAAGGCGACGGCATGCTCGGCGGTGGTGATCGAATTGCCGAACGGCGTGTTCATCACGACCACTCCGCGAGCGGTCGCGGCGGGGATGTCGACATTGTCGACGCCGATGCCGGCGCGGCCGATCACCTTGAGCCTCGGCGCCGCGTCGAGCAGCTCGGCGGTGACCTTGGTGGCGGAGCGGATCGCCAGGCCGTCATAGCCGCCGATGACCGCCTTGAGCTCCTCCTTCGACAATCCGGTGAGCTCGTCGACCTCGATGCCGCTGGCGCGGAAGATCTCGGCGGCCTTCGGATCCATCTGATCCGATATCAACACTTTCGGCATGGTCGGGTCCTCAGCCTTCGAGGGCGTGGTGGAAGGCCCAGTCGAGCCACGGACCGAGCGCCTCGACGTCGGCGGCGTCGACGGTCGCGCCGCACCAGACGCGAAGGCCCGGCGGGGCGTCGCGATAGCCGGCGACGTCATAGGCCGCGTCCTCGGCCTCGAGCAGGGTCTCGATCCGCTTGGCGAGCGCCCGGCGGCCTTCCTCGTCGAGGGCCCCGACCGATCCGTCGGCGAATTTGAGGCAGACGCTCGTCGTGCTTCGAGTTGCGGGATCGGCGGCGAGATGCTCGACCCACTCAGTCTGCCCAACCCAGGCGTCGAGCGCGGCGGCATTGGCGGCTGCGCGGGCGATCAGGGCGCTGAGGCCGCCCTGAAGCTCGGCCCATTCGAGGGCGTAGATATAGTCCTCGACCGCGAGCATGGAGGGCGTGTTGATCGTCTCGCCCCTGAACAGTCCCTCGATCAGCTTGCCGCCCTTCGTCATCCGGAAGATCTTGGGCAGCGGCCAGGCCGGCACATGGCTTTCGAGCCGCTCGACCGCCCGCGGTCCGAGGATCAGCACGCCGTGGCCGCCCTCGCCGCCGAGCACCTTCTGCCAGCTGAAGGTGGCGACATCGAGCTTGTGCCACGGCAGATCGACGGCGAAGGCCGCCGAAGTGGCATCGCAGATGGTCAGCCCGGCGCGGCCGTCCTCGATCCATTCGCCGTCCGGGACTCGCACCCCGGACGTGGTCCCGTTCCAGGTGAAGACGACATCGCTGGCCGGATCCACCGCGTGGAGGTCGGGAAGGCGGCCATAATCGGCGCGAAGGACGGTCGAATCGAGCTTGAGCTGCCTGGCGACGTCGGTCACCCAGCCTTCGCCGAAGCTCTCCCAGGCGAGCATCGTCACCGGTCGCGGGCCGAGCAGGCTCCACAGCGCCATCTCCACCGCCCCGGTATCGGACGCGGGGACGATCGCGATGCGGTGGCCGGCGGGGACGCGCAGCACGTGGCGGGTGAGCTCGATGGCGTGGGCGAGCCGGGCCTTGCCGAGCTTCGAGCGGTGCGACCGCCCAAGCGATCCGATCGCCAGCTTGGAGGGCGCCCAGCCTGGCGGCTTGGCACAGGGCCCGGACGAAAAATAGGGACGGGCGGGTCGGACCGGAGGCTTTTCGCGGTGCGCGGGCAGGGCCGCGCCATCCGCTTCGAGGTTCGTCACTGTCAACTCTCCTTGCAGAGAGCACGCGCCGCGTTGGGACGGCGTGGCCCGTCGCCGCGACTATAGGGACCGGTGCCCCGTCGCAAGCCGCTCACGGCTCGACTCGTCGCGATTGACGTCTCCGCCGCTCTGAATCACGATCGCGGCGTGCGGTGGGGGTTTGCAATGGGCGCGCTGCTGGTGCTGGCGGCGTGCATTCCGGGAGGCGGGCGGCGGACTCCGCCGGCGCGCCCGGAGCCGCTCGCTCGGGCGGACTCGCGCAGCCCGGCGACGCTCCAATGCCACCTCGACCTGACCCGCGAGCGGGTCGGCTTTCGAGTGCTGGACGACCGCCGCTTCGACCGCGGCTGCTCCGCGCTGGGCTCGGTGCAGCTGCTGGAGATCGGCACCCCAGTCACCAATCTGGGCGCGATGACCTGCCCGCTCGCCCGGCAGTTCGCGCGCTGGGCCCGCGAGGCGGTGCAACCGGCCGCGAGCAGCCTTCTCGGCTCGCCGGTGCGCCGGATCGAGACCTTCGGCACCTATGCCTGCCGCGGGGTCAACGGCCGCCCCGGCGCCCGGCTCAGCGAACATGGCTATGCCAATGCCGTCGACGTCTCGGGCTTCCTGCTCGCCGACGGCCGCCGGGTCACCGTCCAGGAAGGGTGGAACGGCGACGACGACCGAATCCGCCGCTTCCTTCGCAACGTCCACCAGGCCGGCTGCAGGCGCTTCAACATCGGCCTCGGCCCCGATTCCGACGCCTATCACTACAATCACTTTCATTTTGATATGGGTCGCGGGCCTTATTGCCGCTAATCCTCGGCCTCATGCCCGACCCCGTTCCCCCCAAGCGAGTCTTCCAGCCCGCCCGCGAGGAGGCCGAAGTCGCCGCCCAGGCGACGGAGAGCGCTCAGACCGTCGATCCCGCCTACCGTCTCGCCTTCCAGGATCTCGACTTCCTGTTGCGCGAGGACCTTCGGCCGGTGCGCTTCCAGCTCGAGCTGCTCAAGCCGGAATTGCTGCTCGACCAGGCGGGGATCGCCTCGACCTTCGTCTTCTACGGCTCGGCGCGAATCCCCGAGCCGTCCAGGGCGGACGCGCTGATCGAGGCGGCGGCAACCGACGCCCAGCGCCGGATCGCCGAGCGGCTGAAGGCGAAATCCAGATATTATGACGAGGCCCGCCGGCTCGCCCGGCTGGCCAGCCGGGTCAGACCGGACAGGGAGGGGCGCAAGCAGTTCGTCGTCTGCTCGGGCGGCGGACCTTCGATCATGGAAGCGGCCAATCGCGGCGCCGTCGACGAGGGACGCGAGACGATCGGGCTCAACATCGTCCTCCCGCACGAGCAGATGCCCAACGAATATGTGACCCCGGAGCTGAGCTTCCGATTCCACTATTTCGCGCTGCGCAAGATGCATTTCCTCCTGAGGGCGCGGGCGGTCGCGGTATTTCCCGGCGGGTTCGGCACGTTCGACGAGGCGTTCGAGCTGCTCACGCTGGTCCAGACCCACAAGATCAAGCCGCTGCCGATCCTGTTCTTCGGGCGCGATTACTGGAATCGGGTGGTCAATTTCGACGCGCTCGTCGAGGAGGGCGTGATCGCTCCCAGCGACCTCGATCTCTTCACCTTCTGCGAAACCGCGCAGGAGGCGTGGGATTGCGTGTGCCACCATTATGCCGCGGCCGCGGAGGACCTCGGCTGCTGAAGCGAAGGGCGGCGAAGGCGCCTAGGGTCCATCCGGCTGAAGGTGAATCGTTTCCCGGCGAAGGGCCCCCCGAAGGCCGGGACCCAGTCCTTCCGACAGTGCCGCTGGACCCCGGCCTTCGCCGGGGAACAGATGTTTCCACTTCAATGGGACAGACTCTAGTGATCCGGCTCCTGCGCCGCCCGACCCGAAGTATCGGGCGCGCCCGGCCCCTTGACCCGGCCCTCGTTGCGCGGCGCGGCGGCGTTCATCTCGGGCTGCTCGGCCGCCCTGTCGCCCTGCGCGGGCTGGTCCGCCTGCTCGGCGGCCGCCTCGGCGGGCGATCCCGCCGCCGGCGGCGGCGGCAGCGGCAAATTGCTGCCCTGAGCATTGAGATAGGCCATCAGATTGGCGCGGTCCTCGGCGTCGCTCAGACCGGCAAAGGTCATCTTCGTCCCCGGCGCGAAGGCGCGCGGCGAGCGCAGCCATTCGTTCATCGCCTCCCAGGTCCAGGTGCCGCCCTTGCCGCGCAGCGCGTCGGAATAGTTGAAGCCGGGGACATGGGCGAGGGGAGCACCCATCGTTCCCCACAGATTGGGGCCCAGGCCGTTGGGCGCGCCTTGAGCCGCGGTGTGGCAGGCGGTGCACTTGCGAAAAACCGCCTCTCCGGCGGCGACGTCGGCGGTCTGCAACAGGGCGGCGATAGGCTGCTCCGCCTCGGCGCCGTCTTCGCCTTCCTCGACCACGCCGGCGATCGGATAGCCCATTTTCTCGGGCCGCTCGGCCTTGAAATATTCGCCGCTGACCAGGCTCGCCCCGAGAAGGACGATGCCACCCCCCAGCACCCATCCCGCAATCGTGTTGAAGCGATTGTCCATGCCGCCAAGAACCTTCCGCAGATTGCGCGGCCGCGCCGGCCGAGCCAGGAGCCAGATGAATGGCGCCCCTTTATGCGGGCGGGACCGCCGCTGCAAGCGCGGCCTCGGCGGCGCGAATCGCGCCGCGGCGGCCCCGGACTGGCCTCGCGCGCCGCCGCCCTTGATCCAAGTTATTCCCGTTATCCTCATTATCCACAGCCACAAGGCGCTTGGTTCGAATCACTTTTCCTGACAGCTTCAAGCCGTGGCCGAGACGATCGACCGGCAACGGTCGAAAGCCTTCCCAGCCACAGCCCGAGCAAAGCGGGCCTCTTGTCCCACCAGGCAATGAGGCCGGCCCGGCAAAGGCAGGGCGGCTGACGAAGCCGCCGCCAGGCGGAAGCTGCGGGCTTGCCCTTTAGCGGATGCGAAAGCGGCAGGTTTCGTAAAGCGCCCACGGTTCCGAGGATCTCCGGATCCCAGGGCCACACAGGCAGGGACATGGGCTTCGGCTCAGGACCTGTCCGGCAGTGGCGGACGCAAGTCGCGCGCTGCCACCGGCGGAGAAGGGCTTCGGCCCGGCCTCTGTCGGGCAGGACCGGGTTTCGGCCCGGGAGCTGCGAATCGGCAGGCCCAGGACCCCGGTCCAGGGACTGCCGGGCAGGCCCCAGGCTTCGGCCGAGGGCTCCTGCCGAAACGGCACCGAGGCTTCGGCTTTCGGGACCGGGACGGCGGGAAACGGAACTTCGGTTCCGGATCTGCCGAGGCGAACCGCCAGGGCTTCGGCCCTGACGGGGAGCCGCGGGGAACCTCGAAGGAGCGCCTGCGCTTCGAAAAGGCCCCGGAGGATCGGTCCGAGCCCCCGGCTCAGGCCGCTTCTCGAAACCGCCCAAGGCGGACCGCCTCGCCTCCCAGGCCTGGCGTCACCCGTTGCGGGACAGTGGGGGCTGGCGGCGACGCCAGCCCCCATTATCTTTGCGCGTCCCCCCGCCCCTCCCCCGATCATTCCGGGCCGTCCAGGAACGGCTCGACCGCGCCCGCGTTGGCTTCGGGACTTCGGCGATCGAGGGACCCATCATGGCACAAGACAACAAGCCCGACAGCGGCGGCGCCGGCGGCGCCGGGGCGAGCCGCACCGAAGCCGATTCGGAAGGCGCTGCCGGCAGCGACGATGGCGCCGATCCGGCGACCGGCGGAACTCGCTCCAGTCCCGCGGACCCGGGCGATCCCGGCGGCATGGGCGGCGCCGGGGCCTCCAGCAGGACCCAGGACGGCCGGCCGCCCGGCGGCGTCAGCCCGATCGCCAAGGACGACGAATAGCGCGCCGGCACCGCCGCTCGCATGCGCTTGATCTCCCGCGGCGGCGGCGCGATAGTCGTCGCCGGCGCGGGGAGGCGCCGCACATGTTCTCACGCAAGCAAGCAGGAGCCGGCGCGGCCCTGAGGCCGGCCAAGGCGGGGCCGCCCGGCCTTTCCTTCTTCGGCCCGGAAATGGTGATCAGCGGGGACGTCGCCACCGGGGCGCAAATCCATCTCGACGGGCGGATCGACGGCAACGTGCGCTGCGCCCAGCTCTGCCAGGGCGGCTCCGGAATCATCGCCGGCGACATCGTCGCCGACGAGGCGAGGATCGCCGGCCTGGTCGAGGGGACGGTCAATGCCCGCACCCTCATCGTCGAGCCGAGCGCTCGAGTCACCGGCGACGTTACCTACGAGACGATCAGCATCGCCGCGGGCGCGCGAATCGACGGCCGTCTCGCCCGCCGCGAGGCACTCGCTCCCGGGGCGGAGGCCGATGGCGTGCTGATCGCAACCCCGACCTCGCCGGCGCCCGCCGACCCGGCGGGCGGCGCCGAGCTGTTCCCGCGCGGCGAGCGCAAGCGCCTCCTCGCTGGCTGAGCCGAGCGATGAGCAGGCATGTCGCGCAGCTGAGCTGGCGGTCCGACGGCGAGTTCTCCACCGGCCGCTACAGCCGGCGGCACGAATGGCGCTTCGACGGCGGCGCGGTGGTCCTCGCCTCCTCCTCGCCGGACGTGGTGCCGCCGCCAATGTCCGACGCCGCCGGGGTCGACCCGGAGGAGGCCTTGGTCGCCTCGGTCGCCTCGTGCCACATGCTCTGGTTCCTGGCGCTGGCGCAGCAGGCCGGGCTCGAGGTCGAAAGCTATGCCGACCAGGCCGAGGGGACGATGGGACGGATCGCGCCGGGCCGGATGGCGGTGACCCGGATCGCCCTGCGGCCGGAAATCTCATTCGCCGGCCGACAGCCCTCCGCGGACGAGCTCGCCCGGCTCCATGGCCAGGCGCACGAGCGCTGCTTCATCGCCAACTCGCTGAAGAGCGAGGTGGTCGTCGAACCGGCTTCCTAGAGGCCCCACCAGGGCATCTTGGAATAATAGCCGGAGACTTCCTCATAGTCGTTCGGCTGCGGCCGATCCGCCTGGTCGAGGCGAAGGGTCGGCGCCTTTTCGAGCTGTTCGCGGTTGAGGTCGATGACGTAGGCGTCGAGGTCGACGTCGTAGCTGAGCACCTTCCAGGGCACCGGGTGGACATGTTCGCCCAGACCGAAGATCCCGCCGAACGACAGCACGGCATAAGCGACCTTGCCGCTCTTCTTGTCTATCATGACGGAGTGGATCGAGCCCAGCCGCTGCTCGGCGCGGTTGTAGACCGCGGTTCCTTCGACTCGGCGCGACGAGATGAGCCGGTGCCCGTGGTCGACCGCCTCTTCCTGCTCGAGGAGCGGGCGCGGTTGCTGAGACATTTCTTGTCTCCTTCCAAAGCCCCCGAGTCGCCATAGCAGAAAGTCGCGGCGAAGGCACGCCGCCCCCAAGGCCGGGTCGGATCGCAAGCCGCGGCCGCTGCCGCCCGTTTCAGCGGCGACGCCTAACTGATCCCGGGCCTGCCGCTTCGGACTCCGGCTCAGGTGGAAGGAGGCGGATTC
>DATMVG010000191.1:0-16437 GCA_035563315.1 Allosphingosinicella sp.
AGGTCCGGCGCGGCCGCAGCAGTGCGAGAACATCACCCCGTCCTGCTTCAGCAGCTTGAAGGTGTGGCGGAAAAAGTCCGGGTAGTGCGGCGTGCCGACATGCTCGAGCAGGCCGACCGAGCTGATCCGGTCGAACTGGCCTTCGACCTCGCGATAGTCCTTGAGGGCGAACTTGACCTTATCCGAGACGCCGGCGGCGGCGGCGCGCTCCTTGCAGAACTCGATCTGGTCGGGGGCGAGGGCGACCCCCAGCACCTCGCAGCCGTAGTGCTTGTGGAGATAGAGCGCGAGCCCGCCCCAGCCGCAGCCGATGTCGAGCACCTGCATCGGCTTGCCCTCGCCCGCGGGCCTGATGTGCATCTTGGCGGCGATGTGCGCCTTCTTGTCGAGCTGCGCCTGCTCGAGGCTGTTCGAGGTGTCGCGATAATAAGCGCAGGTATATTGGCGGTCCTCGTCGAGGAAGAGCTCGTAGAGCCGGCGGGTGAGGTTGTAGGTATGCTCGGCGTTGCGCGCCGAGCGGGTCTTCCAGTTGATCTGGTCGAGCTTGGCGACGAGCTTGCCGGCGGTGCGCCGCGCCAATCCCCTCGGCTTGAGCGCCCCCGGCTTTTCCCACGGCGCGTTGTAGCGGGCGAACAGGAGCAGGTCGCGTATGTCCTTGGGCGGCTCGACGACCATCCGGCCGTCCATATAGGCCTCGCCGGCGCCGAGGCGCGGGTCCTTGGCGATGTGGAGGGCCGCCCCGCGATCGGTCAGTCGGACGGTGATCGGCCCGTGATTGGGATCGGGCGAGCCGTAGCGGTAGGTCTTGCCGTCATGGTCGATGACGGTGAGCTCGCCCTTGTGGACGAGACGGCGAAGCATTTTGTCGAGCAGCCACATGTCTATTCCCCGGTTTTTGCCGCTATCAGCATGGCCGGCTCGGCGCGGTCAAGCGCGTGCAGCGCTTCCTCGGCCTCGAACATGTAGTTGCGGGTCATCGGCGTCGAATCGCGGCGGCGCAGATATTGGAGCTGGTAGACCGTCATTCCGCCGTCGCTGAACATCGAGAGCCCGGCCGCGAGGTAGAACAGCCAGAGTCGGTAAAACCGCTCGTCGTAGCGCTTGACGACCTCCTCCCGGCACGCCTTGAACCGCTCGTACCAGTGGCGGACCGTTGGCGGATAGTGGAGCCGAAGCGCCTCGCAATCGGCCATGATCAGCCGGGCCGGCTCGCTCGCCGAGACGATTTCCGAAAGCGCCGGGATATAGCCGCCGGGCCAGATATACTTCTGGATGAACGGGTCGGTGGTACCGGGCCGGCCCATCCGGCCCATCGTGTGGAGGACCATGACTCCGTCCGGAGCGAGCAGCTCGCGGCATTTGCGGAAGAAAGCGCGATAGAAAGGCGGGCCGACATGCTCGAACATGCCGACCGAGACGATCCGGTCGAAGGTGCCGGTCACGTCGCGATAATCGAGCAGCTCGAACTTCACCCTGTCCGCCACCCCCTCGGCCGCGGCCCGCTCCCGGGCCGCCTCGAGCTGCTCGGTCGACAGGGTGATGCCGAGCACGTCGACGTCCGCCACCCGGTTCAGGTAGAGCGCGAGGCCGCCCCAGCCGCAGCCGATGTCGAGAACCCGCTGCCCCGGCTTCAGGTGAAGCTTGCACGCGAGGTGGGCCTTCTTGTCGAGCTGGGCCTGCTCGAGGCTGTTGCCGGGGTCAGTGAAGTAGCCGCAGCTATATTGCATGTCGGCTTCCATCCACAGGCGGTAGAAGTCGTTGCCGATGTCGTAATGGTGGGCGACGTTGCGCCTCGCCTGCCGCTTCCAATTGAGATGGGCCAGGGGCCGGGCGAGGCGGCTGCCCTTGCGCAGGAAGCGGCCGGGGCCGCTGCGGTCCTCCCAGCGGCGGTTTCTCCGGATGATCAGCACGAGATCGAGAATCTCGCCCTGCTCGACGACCAGCCGGCCGTCCATGAAGGCCTCGGCCGTGCCGACGGCGGGGTCGCGGGCGATGCGCAGCGGCGTCGTCCGGTCGGCGATTCGCACGGTGACGGGCTTGAGCTCGGGATCGGGCGCGCCGTAGCGCCACGAGCGCCCCGCATGGTCGACGATCGTCAGCTCGCCCTTCTGGACGTGCCTGGCCAGCATCTTGTGGAGAAGCTTCATGGCTGCGCACAATAGCCTCGTGCCCGACGAGCGCAACTTGGTGACCGAGGCCGTCCTCCGCCGGCATTCCGTCCGCGCGTTCCTGGACCGGCCGGTCGAACGGCGAGTCGTCGAGGAGCTGCTTGCGCTCGCCGCGCGGGCGCCGTCGGGCGGCAACATCCAGCCCTGGCACGTCGACGTGCTGACCGGCGCTCCGCTGGCCGTCCTGAAGGCGCGGGTGAGCGAGAGCTTCGCCGCGAAGCCCACCGGCGAGGGGACCGAATTCGCGGTCTATCCGCCCGGGCTCGGCGAGCCCTGGCGAAGCCGTCGCTTCAGGGTCGGCGAGCAGCTTTACGAGTCGATCGGCGTCGGCCGGGAGGACCGCCCGGCCCGGCTCCGGCAATTCGCCCGCAACTATGATTTTTTCGGCGCTCCGGTCGGGCTGTTCTTCTCGATCGAGCGGTCATTCGGTCCGCCGCAATGGGCCCATCTCGGCATGTTTATCCAGACGATCATGCTGCTCGCTGTGGAGCGCGGGCTGGGCAGTTGCGCCCAGGAAGCCTGGGCGGGCATGCACAGGACCGTCGGCACCTTCCTCGGAATGCCGGAAAGCCGCATGCTCTACTGCGGAATGGCGCTCGGCTACCCGGACCCGGCGCATCCGATCAACGCATGGCGCTCCGAACGCGAGCCGGTAGGGAGCTTCGCCGCCTTCCACGGCTTCGATTGACCGGCACGAACGATTTCAGGCGAGCGCGGCCTGCTTTTCGGCGGCGATCCGGTCGAGCTCGGCCCTGCTCTTTTTCTCGGCCGCGGACTTGAGCTGGCCGCAGGCGGCCATGATGTCGCGTCCGCGCGGGCGGCGAATCGGCGCCGAGATGCCGGCTTCGAAGACGATGCTTGAAAAGCGCTGAACCCGCTCCTCGGAGGAGCATTCGTAAGGCGCGCCCGGCCAGGGATTGAACGGGATCAGATTGACCTTGGCGGGCAGCCGGTACTTGCGGATCAGCCGGACCAGCTCGCGGGCATCCGAGTCGCTGTCATTCTTGTCCTTGAGCATCACATATTCGAAGGTGATTCGGCGCGCATTGTTGGCGCCCGGATATCGGGCGCAGGCCTCGAGCAGCTCGTCGATGCCGTATTTGCGGTTCAAGGGCACGATCTCGTCCCTTACCTCCTTCGTCACCGCGTGCAGCGACACCGCGAGGTTCACTCCGATCTCCTCGCCGGCCCGCGCCATCATCGGCACCACGCCCGAAGTCGAAAGCGTGATCCGCCGCCGCGACAGGGCGAGCCCGTCGCCGTCCATCACGATCCTGAGCGCGTCTCGGACATTCTCGAAATTGTAGAGCGGCTCCCCCATGCCCATCATCACGATGTTGGAGAGCATCCGCCCTTCGGGCTGGCTCGGCCACTCGCCGAGCGCGTCGCGCGCCAGCATCACCTGGCCGACGATCTCGCCGGCCTCGAGGTTGCGCACCAGCCGCATCGTCCCCGTATGGCAGAACCGGCAGTTGAGCGTGCAGCCGACCTGGCTCGAGACGCACAAAGTGCCTCGATCGGCGTCGGGAATGAACACCATCTCGAAATCGTGGCCGTCGGCGGTCCTCAGCAGCCATTTGCGGGTGCCGTCCGTCGATACCTGCTCGACGACGATCTCGGGACGGCCGACGCTGAAGCGCTCGGCCAGCCAGGCGCGCTGCGGCTTGGCGATGTCGCTCATCGCCGCGAAGTCGGTGGCGCCGCGATGGTAGATCTGGTGCCAGAGCTGCTTGGCGCGCAGCTTCGCCTGGCGCTGGTCCAGGCCGGCCGCGGCCAGGGCCTCGCCGATCGCGGCACGCGACAGGCCGATCAGCTCGACGCGCGCGCCCGGCGCGGAGCGCGGGCGCGGGACCGGCACCGGATCGAAATGACCGGGAATGGGCATTGCCGCTGTCATAAGCCGGGGATGTAGGGGCTGGGCGGCCGCTTTGCTAGCGGCGCGCGCGGCACGCGAGGGCGGCCGCGTCGATCGCGGTCGCGGCGCCGCGAAGACGATATTGGTCGCGCACCAGCAGGCCGCGGGTCGAGCGAGTCTCGACCTGCATGTCGATGCCGGTCCGCATCGCCGCGAGGATTTCGTCGTCGGCGCGGCTGTCGGGCGCCCAGGCGTCGCGGCCCCCGCCGCGAAGCTGGAAGCTGCGGCCGTCGATGCGCAGAAGCACCGCCGAGGCCGGCCGCTTCTCGCGGCTCAGTCGGACGTGGAGCTGGCCCCGGATCCGCTGGGCGGGCCAGTGCCCGACCGCGACATAGGGGCGCCACCCTTCGGGCTGGGGAGCGCGAAACGGCTCGGCGATGGCGTAGCAGCGGCCGCCGCCCTCGAAGGCGCCCCACATTCCGAAGATGCCGAGGGCCTGCGGCTGGGCGGCGACGGGCGCCGCCGCCAGCAGCAGGGCCACCGCCGATCCGGCGCTTCGCCCGCTTCCCTTCCGCCCGCTTTGCCTGTGGCCCATCCGCAACAGCCGATCCCCGTTTAGGTACGGTTAATGAAACCTTTCTCCGGCGCCGAGCGTGAAAGGCGCGTCCTCCGGGACCCGAAACAGGGGGTCACCGAAGACGATAGGAGTTATGACATGCGTAAATACCTTTTGGCAGTCCTTCTCGCCGGCGCCGCCGCCACTCCGGCAACGGCCCAGGAAGCGACGCCCTTTTCCGGCCTCCGCGTCGAAGGCGTGGTCGGCTACGACCGGGCCGACGTCGAGGACGAGGATTCCGACGGAATCACTTATGGTGCCGGCGTCGGCTATGACATGCAGTCGCGCGGCGGCGCCGTCTTCGGGGTCGAGGCCGAGGCCACCGATTCCACCGTCGACGAGTGCGTCGCCGACGTCGAGGTCACCGGCGACGAGCTTTGCGCCGAGCTTGGGCGCGATCTCTATGTCGGCGGCCGAGTCGGTGCCGCGGTGAGCCCGAACGTGCTCGTCTACGGCAAGGCGGGCTACACCAACGCCCGCGCCCGCCTCGATTATGAGGACGGCACGGCCGGAACCGCGCTCGATGTCGACGAGGGACGCAATCTCGACGGCATCCGCGCCGGCGCCGGGGTCGAGTTCGCGCTCGGTCCCAACAGCTATGCCAAGACCGAGTATCGCTACTCGAACTACGAGGACGGCTTCGACCGCCACCAGGTCGTCGCCGGGTTCGGCTTCCGCTTCTGAGGCCGGCCATTCCGATCGGCGAGGCCGGGGCGGCGACGCCCCGGCCTCTTCGCTTCATAATCCACTGGCGGGCGCTGTCCGGGCCGCTATAAACCTGCTTGAACCCAGAAAATCGGGCAGGGCAGGGATATTCCATGAAGGCGACGATCGAACGCGCGACGCTCCTCAAGGGACTGGGCCATGTCCATTCCGTCGTCGAGCGCAGGAATACGATCCCGATCCTGTCCAACGTCCTCATCGAGGCGGACGAGGAAGGCGGAATCCGGCTCATGGCCACCGACCTCGACCTCCAGATCAACGAGACGGTCGAGGCGAACGTCACCGATCCCGGAGCGACGACGGTCCCGGCGCACACCCTGTTCGAGATCGTCCGCAAGCTGCCCGAAGGCTCGCAGGTCGAGCTCATCGCTGCCGAGGGGCGGATGCAGGTCAATGCCGGCCGCGCCCGATTCACCCTGGGCACTCTGCCGCGCGACGATTTTCCGGTGATCGCCGAGGGCGAGCTTCCGACCCGCTTCGAATTGCCGGCGGCGACGCTTCGCCAGGTCATCGACAAGACCCGCTTCGCCATCTCGACCGAGGAGACGCGCTACTATCTCAACGGCATCTACGTCCACGTCTCCGACGAGGCGCAGCCGGTGCTCAAGGCGGCGGAGACCGACGGCCACCGCCTCGCCCGGGTCACGGTGCCGAGGCCGGCCGGCGCGGAGGGAATGCCGGACGTGATCATTCCTCGCAAATGCGTCGCGGAGCTGAGGAAGCTGCTCGACGAGCTCGAGGGCACGGTCCAGATCTCGCTCTCCGAGACCAAGGTCCGCTTCGGGCTCGGCAGCGCCATCCTCACCTCCAAGCTGATCGACGGCACCTTCCCGGACTACAGCCGCGTCATCCCGACCGCCAACGACAAGCTGCTCAGGATCGACCCGCGCGGCTTCGAGGAAGGGGTCGACCGGGTCTCGACGATCGCCAGCGAGCGCACCCGGGCGGTGAAGATGGCGCTCGACCGCGACCGGGTCACCCTGTCCGTCACCTCGCCCGAAAACGGCACCGCGGCCGAGGAGGTGCCCGCCGATTACGGGTCCGATAGCTTCGAGATCGGCTTCAACGCCCGCTATCTGATGGACATTCTCGCCCAGATCGAAGGCGATACGGTCGAGGTCCATCTCGCCGACGCCGCCGCGCCGACGCTGCTCCGCGAGAACGACAAGGCGCCGGCCCTCTACGTCCTGATGCCGATGCGGGTGTGAGCCCCGGCGGCCGACCGGTCGTTGACAAGGCGCGTTCGCGGACCTACGTCCGCACACCTTCCCGAGAAGCCTGACCTGACTGGAGCTGCCGAATGGCGCGCGTAACCGTCGAAGACTGCGTCGACAAGATCCCGAACCGGTTCGAGCTCGTCCTGCTCGCCGCCCAGCGCGCCCGCCAGGTCTCCGGCGGCGCCGACCTGACCATCGACCGCGACCGCGACAAGAATCCGGTCGTCGCCCTGCGCGAGATCGCCGAGCAGACGGTCAAGCCGAAGCATCTCGAGGAGGCGCTGATCGGCAGCCTGCAGCGGGTCCAGGTCGACGAGGACGACGTCGCCGACGAGGTCGGCTCGCTGAGCGCTTCGGCCGAGGCGCTGCGACTCACCGCGGCGGCGCCGGCGCGCAACAACAATAGCGGCGGCGACTACGAGGGCTGAGCCGCCTCGGCGCCGGCTCGGGCGGCGGCCCCGGCGCCCTCGGCCGGCGCCAGCTCGGAGCGGTCGAGCCATTCCAGCTCGTTGAGCGACAGAGTCCGGCCGGCGCTCGATCGGACCGCCATCGGAGCGATCGGCTGGCGCGAATAGCGGTCGACCAGGATCGGGTTGCTCGGCTTGCCCGACACCCATTTCTCGCCCCACTGGCGAAGCGACAGAAGCACCGGCAGCAGGTCCATCCCCTTGTCGGTCAGCCGGTAGGAGACCTTGCGGCGGTCGGCCGAATCGGGCGCCCGCGCCAGGATTCCGTTCTCGACGAGCCGGCCGAGCCGGTTCGAAAGGATGTTGCGGGCGATCCCGAGCGTGGTCTGGAACTCCTCGAAATGGTGGAGTCCGTTGAAGGCGCCGCGGAGGATCAGGAACGACCAGCGCTCGCCGACCGATTCGAGCGCCGCGGCGATCGAGCATTGCCGAAGCAGCTCCCGGTGTCGGTCAAGGTCGAGCACGGCCTCTTATCCTCGCAATCGTCGCCCCCCGGAATATGAGCCCTCGCCGCCTTGGTTGCAAATAAAGACCAATTCGCGGCCCCCGACGCCGCATTTTCGGTTGCATCGGCGCGGCTGCCACCCCCATCTTAAGCGGGTGCTGCGGCAATATGAACTGGTCGAGAAGGTCAAGAGCTACGACCCGGACGCCGACGAGGCGCTGATCAACCGCGCCTACGTCTTCTCGATGAAGGCGCACGGCTCCCAGACCCGGGCGTCCGGCGATCCTTATTACAGCCACCCGATCGAGGTCGCCGGGATCCTCACCGACCTTCGCCTCGACGACGAGACCATCGTCACCGCCATCCTCCACGACACGATCGAGGACACGCTCGCCACCCCCGAGGAGATCCGCAAGCATTTCGGAAGGAATGTCGCCCGGCTCGTCGACGGGGTCACCAAGCTTTCCAAGATCGAGGCTCAGAGCGAGAGCCAGCGCGCCGCCGAGAATCTTCGCAAGTTCCTGCTCGCCATGTCGGGCGACATCCGCGTGCTGCTGGTCAAGCTCGCCGACCGGCTGCACAACATGCGCACCCTCCACCACATCAAGGACGGCGACAAGCGCCGGCGGATCGCCCGCGAGACGATGGACATCTATGCTCCGCTCGCCGAGCGGATCGGCATGTACGAGTTCATGACCGAGATGCAGACGCTCGCCTTTCGCGAGATCGAGCCGGACGCCTACGAATCGATCACCAAGCGGCTCGACCGGCTGCACAAGGGCGGCGGCGGCGATCTCATCCAGCGCATTGGCCGAGGCATCAAGGCGCATCTCGAGGCCAACGGCATCGACGCGGAGGTCCAGGGCCGCGAGAAGCATCCCTTCTCGATCTGGCGCAAGATGGCCGAGCGTCACGTCAGCTTCGAGCAGCTCTCGGACGTGATGGCGTTCCGGGCGGTCGTCGGCACGGTCGAGGATTGCTACCGGACGCTCGGCCTCATCCACCAGCGCTGGCCGGTGGTCCCGGGCCGCTTCAAGGACTTCATCTCGACGCCCAAGCGCAACGGCTACCGCGCCGTCCATACCACGATCATCCACGACGAGCAGATGCGGATCGAGATCCAGATCCGAACCCGGGAGATGCACGCCCAGGCCGAGCACGGCCTCGCCGCCCACTGGGCCTACAAGGAGGGCAAGCTGGTCGCCAAGACCAAGCATCCCTGGATCAACGACCTGGTCGAGATACTCGAGCACGCCGCCACCGCCGAGGAGCTGCTCGAGCATACCCGGATGGCGATGTACCAGGACCGGATCTTCGCCTTCACGCCCAAAGGCGAGCTCATCCAGCTCCCCAAGGGCGCGACCCCGATCGACTTCGCTTATGCGGTCCACACCGACCTCGGCGACCAGACCGTCGGCGCCAAGATCAACGGCCGGGTCATGCCGCTGCGCACTCCGCTCAACAACGGCGACCAGGTCGAGATCCTGGTCTCCAAGGCCCAGCATCCGCAGCCCGCCTGGCTGAGCTACGTCGTCACCGGCAAGGCGCGCGCCAAGATCCGCCGCTGGGTCAAGTCCAAGGAGCGCGAGGAGACGGTCGCGCTCGGGCGCAAGATCTTCGACGAGATCGTCCAGCGCCTACCCGCCTCGCTCGGCTGGGAAGCGATCACCGAGGCGCTTCGGCGGCTGCACCTGCCCGACGACGAATCGCTGATGGAGGCGATCGCTCTCAAGCGCGTCGACGACGTCGCCGTCATGGAAGCGCTGATGCCCGGCTCGGCGACCAAGGGCGGCGCGAAGCCGCCCGCGCAGCGCACCGCCATCTCGATCAAGGGGCTCACTCCGGGCGTCGCCTTCCAGCTCGCCGAATGCTGCCACCCGATACCGGGCGACCGCATCGTCGGCCTTCGCCGCGAGGGCGAGGGGATCGAGGTCCACATGATCGGCTGCGACAATCTGGCCGACGGAGTCGACGCCGACTGGGTCGACCTCGCTTGGGGCGACGAGACCGACGGCGGCACCGCCCGGCTGTCGATCGTCATCAAGAATCAGCCCGGCTCGCTCGCGGTCGTCGCCGGCATCCTCGGCAGCCACGGCGCCAACATCGTCAGCATGGACCAGACCGCGCGCGACGGATCGTTCCATACCTTTCACCTGGATGTGGAAGTGCACGACCTCCAGCATCTGATGCGGATCCTCGCCGCCCTTCGCGCCACCGAGGTCGTCGCCACCGCCGAGCGGCTCTAGCCAGGGACAGTCACTTTCACGCGCCCGCGACCGAGGGGATCCGCTGCGCCTGGAAAAGTGACTGTCCCATTCGCCGCGCACGCTCGAGGAGGTTCGACGTGCAATTTTCATCGTCATCCCGGCTTCATCGTCATCCCGGCTTCCGCCGGGATAACTCAGCTGGCTACCGGAACCCAGTCGGGAGTTCTCCTTGAGTCCCCCCGCCCTACCTCACCTCGACCCGGAAGATCTGGCCGTCATAGTCGACGATGTAGAGATTGCCCGCCTGGTCGAGGCCGAAGCTCGACACGTTCTCGATCCTTCCCGTGTTCGGCGTGAAGTCGGCGTTGCGCAGGATGAAGGCGGCGCTCGACAGGGTCGCGCCGAGCCGGACCTGGGCGATCGGGATCGACCACAGGTTGCCGCGCACGAAATCGGCGAAGAAATACTGGCCGCGCAGCGCTTCCACCGGGCCGCGATAGACGTAGCCGCCGGTGACGGAATTGCCCTGGCGCGGCCCCTCGCCGTGGAGATATTCGGCCACCGGCGGCACCATCCCCGGCTGACGCTGGCCGCTGAACGGCGCGGTTCCCTCGAGCACGTCCCAGCCGAGGTTGCTGCCGCGGTCGCTCGGCGCCAGGCGGTCGATCTCCTCGCGCGCATTCTGCCCGACGTCGCCGACCCACATATGGCCGGTCGCCGGGTCGAAGCTGGCTCGGAACGGATTGCGCAGCCCGTAGACCCAGATTTCCGGCCGGCCGCCGCCGCCGGCGAAGGGGTTGGACGCGGGGATCGCATAGTCGCGGGCCGGATCGTCGGGGAAGGAATCGCTGGTGACGATGAGCCGCAGGATCTTGCCGAGCAGCACGTTGCGGTTCTGGGCATTGTTGTTGGGGTCGCCGCTGCCGCCGCCGTCGCCGGTGACGACGTAGAGGGCGCCGTCCGGGCCGAAGCCGATCCAGCCGCCATTATGGTTGCCGAAATCGGGGTGAGGGATCGACAGGATGAGGTCGGCGCTGGCCGGGTCGGCGCGGTCCCGATCGCCGGCGAGGGTGCGGTAGCGGCGAAGCTCGATCGTTCCCGAGGGGTTGGTGAGATAGACGTAGAAGGTGCCGCTGGCCGCGAAGTCGGGGGCGGTGGCGAGCCCGAGCAGCCCGCGCTCGCCCTGGGTCGAGACCTGGCCGGCGAGGTCGAGAAAGGGCGTCGCGGCGAGCGCTCCGCTATTCGGGTTGAGCAGTCGGATCCGTCCGGCCTTCTCGACCACGAAGATCCGGCCGGAACCGTCGGGGACCGGCGCGACGAAGAGCGGCTGGCTGAAGCCCGCCTTGACCAGGCGAACCCGGAAATTGTCGGGACCGACATTGGTCACCGTCACCGCCAGGTCGAGGACGGCGCTGGTCGTGCCGTCGCTGACGGCGATCCTGACCAGGTAGACGTTGTTGCGGTCGGAGTCGGCCGGCACCTCGAAGTCGAGCGGGATGGTGAAGGAGAGCGCGCCCCGGCCAGTGATCCGGAACGCCTGGCGGTCGGCGCCGCCGGCCAGCGAAAAGGTGAGGGCATCGCCGTCGGGGTCGGTCGCGGTCGCGGTGTAGAACTTGCTCGGCCGGTCCTCGCCGACGCTCACCGCCGCCGCCGAGGTGAAGGCCGGGGGCCGGTTCGCAGCCGCTGCCGCCACGGCAAGGGAGGCGGCGTCGGCGTCGGCCGGCTCCTCCGCGCCGCGGCTGCCGCAGGCGGCAAGCGCCAGGGCCGCCGCCATGACCAGGACCGGCCGCAAGGCCGCGAGGATGCCGCGCGCCGTCACCCGCCGGTCATACCAGAAGCGCGCGCCCCGTTGAACGCGCGAAACGCGCATTTGCCGGAATAAGGCGCCATGTTAGAGGCTCGGAATGACCGATGCCAAGGCGATGACCTACGGCCAGTATCTGGCCCTCGATACCTTGCTCTCGGCCCAGCATCCGATCTCCGACCATCATGACGAGATGCTGTTCATCGTCATCCACCAGGCCAAGGAGCTGTGGCTCAAGCAGATCGTCCACGAGCTCGAGCTCGCTTTGGCGCTGGTCCGCGGCGACAAGCTGCTCGAGGTCCACAAGAATCTGTCGCGCGTCTCGCGCATCCAGGGGGTGATGACTCAGAGCTGGGATGTGCTCTCGACCCTGACTCCGACCGACTATCTCACCTTCCGCGGCGTCCTCGGCACGTCGAGCGGCTTCCAGTCGGCCCAGTTCCGGACGATGGAGTTCCTTCTCGGCATCAGGGAGGAAGGCCATCTGCGCTTCCACGACGAGGGCTCCGGGCCGCGCCGCGCGCTGGCCGAGGCGCTCGCCCGGCCGAGCCTCTGGGACGAGGCCAATCGCGCCCTCGCCCGCGGCGGCTTTGCCGTGCCGGCCGACGTCCTCGAGCGCGACTGGAGCCGGCCCTACCGCCCGAACGAAGCCGTCGAGGCGGCCTGGGCGGAGGTCTATCGCGACGTCGAGCGGCACTGGCGTTTCTACCAGCTTGCCGAGAAGCTGGTCGACGTCGACGACGCGCTCGCGATCTGGCGCCACAAGCATGTGGTGACGGTGGAGCGGGTGATCGGCTTCAAGCGCGGCACCGGCGGCACGCCGGGCGTGCCCTATCTCCAGTCGACCCTCGGCAAGCGCGCCTTCCCCGAGCTTTGGAGCCTCAGGACTCGTCTTTGAGCAGTCCGGGGCGGGGCGGCCCGGGATAGGCGGCGAGGAGGTCGACGCCGCCGGCCGCTTCGAGCCGGCATCGGCCGTCGGCGCGCCAGACCGAGCCCGCCGTCAGGGCCTCGCGGTCGAGCGATCCCGCGGCCGCCAGTGGAATCAGGAGCAGCTCGGCGCCGGCGGCGCCGACCCGGAAGGCGCCGTCGACGGTCCAGCGCTCGACGGTGAAGGACCCGCCGGGGGTCAGGATCCGCCGTCCCGGGGAATGAAGCCGGGTCGAGGCGCCGTTGGCGAGGGGCGCCGGCCGAGCCGCCGCGACGGCCTCGTCGAGATGGAGCTCGCGCGGACGCCCATAATCGTAGAGCCGGTAGGTGAGGTCGATATTCTGCTGGACCTCGACCAGGGTGAGCCCGCCGCCGATGGCATGGATGGTCCCCGCCGGCGAATAGAAGCTGTCGCCCGCCTTGACCGGACGCCAGTCGACCAGGGCTTCGATGCTGCCGTCGATCGCCGCCGCCCGAAGCTGCGCCTTGGACACCTTATGCTTGAGGCCGAGCCCGATGACCGCGCCGGGCGCGGCGTCGAGGACGAGCCAGGCCTCGTCCTTGCCGTGAGGGTGGCCGCGGGCGCGGGCGTCTTCGTCGCCCGGATGGACCTGGATCGACAGCCGCTCCGAGGTGAAGAGATATTTGACGAGCAGGGCGTCGCGGGCGCAATTCTCGAACCGGACCTCGCCGACCGGGCCCTCGCCGCCGCATCCCTCGAAGGAGGCGGGAAGCCGGCGACGGCCCCAGACCCGCTCCAGCGGCCGCCGCTCAAGACGTATCGCCGTCACCTGGTGTCCCCAAGCTTCACTCGGCGCCTGCCTAGGGAGGAAAGATCAACATTTCGTTTGCCCCGGCGCGGCCCGGCCGGAATGGGCTTGGCGGCGGCTCGCCAAAGCCGCTAGGGCTTGCCCCGCGCAGCAGCCGGGGGTGAAGGTGCCGGGGGTGAAGGATTTCAACATCATAGTGGTCGGGCTGGGCTATGTCGGGCTGCCCCTGGCCGTCGCGCTCGCGCGCCGGTTCCGGGTCACCGGCCTCGATGTCGACGAGAAGCGGGTCGATGAGCTGCGCCGCCGTCACGACCGCACCGGCGAGGTCGAGAGCCTTGTCCTGGAGCAATCGCCGCTTCGGCTGACCAGCTCGGCCGAGGACTGCCGCGGCGCCGACCTCTACATCGTCACCGTGCCGACTCCGGTCGACGCGGACAATCGGCCGGATCTGCGCGCCGTGGAAGGCGCTTCACGGACCGTCGGCGGATTGCTCGACGGCGCGAGGCGCCCGATCGTGGTCTACGAGAGCACCGTCTATCCGGGGGTCACCGAGGAAGTCTGCGGTCCGCTCCTCGAGCAGGCCTCCGGGCTGGTCTGCGGCGTCGACTTCTTCCTCGGCTACTCGCCCGAGCGGATCAATCCGGGCGACCGCGAGCACACCGTCGATCGGATCGTCAAGGTCGTCGCCGGCCAGAACGAGGAGGTGACCGAGACTCTGGCCGAGGTCTACGGCGCGGTGACCAGCGCCGGCGTCTTCCGCGCCGCGTCGATCAAGGCCGCGGAGGCGGCCAAGGTCATCGAGAACGCCCAGCGCGACATCAACATCGCCTTCATGAACGAGATCACCCAGATCTTCGCGAAGCTCGACCTGTCGATCTGGGACGTGCTCGACGCCGCCGGGACGAAGTGGAACTTCCTCAAGTTCCAGCCGGGCCTGGTCGGCGGCCACTGCATCGGCGTCGATCCTTATTATCTCAGCCATCGCGCCCAGCAATTGGGGCACGATCCCGACGTCATCCTTGCCGGCCGCTCGATCAACGACCGGATGGGCGGGTGGATCGCCGACGGCCTGCACCGCCGCCGCGGCGGCCGTGCGGGCTCCGTGCTGGTCATGGGCCTCACCTTCAAGGAGGACGTTCCCGACCTTCGCAACAGCAAGGTGATCGATCTCATCCGGCGCCTTCAGGAGCTCGGCCACACCGTCACCGTCCACGATCCCCGCGCCGATTCCGGTGAGGCGCGCCACGAATATGGCGTCGAGCTCGACTCGGGCGCTCTCGGCCGCCGCTACGATCTCGTCGTCGCCGCCGTCCCCCACTCCGAATATCGCGCCATGGCCGCCGAGGATATCGGGCGGCTGGCCGAGCCGGGCGGCTGCGTCGCCGATCTCAAGGGCATCTGGAGGAGTCTCGATCTGGGCCCCGATATCGAACGCTGGACGCTTTAGGCCGAGCCGCGGCTAGGTCGCCGTCGCCAGCGCGGGCCTGGGCGCGAGCAGCGCCGCCACCCGCCGGCGCGCCGGCCGCTCGTAGACGAAGTAATAGGCCAGGCTGGCGGCGACCGACGCGATCACCGCCGTCGCCATTCCGGCGAGCCAGTGCGGCGCCACCGCGGCCACGGCCCGCGACGTCGTCGAGATCAGCGGGTTGTGGATCAGGTAGAGCGCGTAGGAGGCTTCGCCGAGCACGAGCAGCCAGCCGGCGACGCGAAGCCTGCCCGACTGCTCCATTCGCACCAGCACCGGGATGAAGAAGGCCAGGCCGAGCCCGAACAGGACCGAATAGGCCTTGGGGGCGCCGACGGCTAAGAAGGCGGCGAGGAACAGCGCGCCGAGCGCGCACATCGCCAGCGGACGATCGAGGCGCCCTTGGATGACCGCCCAGGCCGCCAGCATTCCGAACAGGAATTCGAGGTTGATCGGATGGAGCAGCACCGCCGCGACGCTGCTCGTCGGGGGCGGCTCGAGCGGCGTTCCGAACAGCTGCCAGGCCAGGATCGCCGCCGCCCAGCCGGCGGCGAGGAGCAGCGGCCGGCGCAGCCTGAGGAACAGGAGGGCGAGGGCGTAGAAGACCAGCTCGTGCTGGAGGGTCCAGGCCACGGTCAGGGCCGGCGAGGTGCCGGTCGGGATCAGGGTCAGCGTGGACAGCCAGCTCCACTCGAGGGTCGCGGCGCTGAGCTGCGGCAGGAAGGTGTAGAGCAGCGCCATCGCGATGCCGACCGGCAAATAGGGGACGAAGATCCTGACGAACCGGCTCCTGGCGAAGCGGCTGCGCCAGCCCGGCCGGCCGGTCTTGCCGTGGTTGGTGTAGAAGATGATGAAACCCGACAGGACGAAGAAGAAATCGACTCCGAGATAGCCTTGACCTGCGGTCGCCTTCAGCCAGGCCGGAAGCGCGCCGACGAACGCCTCGGTCGCGACCTGGGCATGGAGCAGGACGACCGCGAGCGCGGCGACCGCCCGGCCGGCCTGCAGGACCTCGATCTTCCTTGCCTCGGGTGCCGCGCTCGCCATCGCGCCGCTCGCTAGAGGCCGTGATAGTCGCGGTACCAGGCGACGAAGCGCGGCACCCCTTCGTCGATCGGGGTGGTCGGCCGGAAGCCGAGGTCGCGCTCGATGGCGCTGATGTCGGCATAGGTGTCGCGAACGTCGCCGGGCTGCATCTCGACCAGCCGTTTCCTCGCGGTCCGGCCGCAGGCCCGCTCGATCAGCCCGATCATCCTGACGAGCTCTTCAGAGCGGTTGTTGCCGATATTGTAAATACGGTGCGGCGCGCCCCCTTCCCCGTCGCCGTCGTCGGGCGGGGGGTTGTCGAGCGCGGCGACGACGCCGGTGACGATGTCGTCGATATAGGTGAAGTCGCGGCGCATGTTGCCCTGGCCGAAGACGTCGATCGGCCGATCCTCGAGGATGGCTTTCGTGAACAGCCACATCGCCATGTCGGGGCGGCCCCAGGGCCCGTAGACGGTGAAGAAACGCAGCCCCGTCTGGGGCAGCCGGTAGAGATGGGCGTAGGTCTCGCTCATCAGCTCGTCGGACTTCTTGGTCGCGGCATAGAGCGAGAGCGGGTGGTCGACCCGGTCCTCGACCCGGAACGGCAGGCTCTTGTTGCCGCCGTAGACCGAAGAGGAGGAGGCATAGACCAGGTGGCGCACCTGCCGGTGCCGGGCCAGCTCGAGCAGGTTGAGATGCCCTGCGAGATTGGCCGTCACATAGGCGCGGGGATTGTCGATCGAATAG
>DATMVG010000192.1:0-3791 GCA_035563315.1 Allosphingosinicella sp.
CCGGCGCAAGCCAGGGCCATGACGTGCTGGGCGAGCACGTCGAGGGCGCCGGCCCGGAACAGCTCCTGGTCGAGCTCGCGCTCCTCGATCGCGTCGAGCGCGGCGCGCGCCTCGAGATATTCGAAGCGGTTGCCCGGCACCAGGATGGCCTCTGAAGGCTCGTCGAGCCGGTGGTTGGCGCGGCCGATGCGCTGGAGCAGCCGGGACGAGCCCTTGGGTGCGCCCATCTGGACGACGAGGTCGACATCGCCCCAGTCCACGCCGAGGTCGAGGCTTGCGGTGCAGACCAGCGCCCGCAGGCGCCCGGAGGCGATCGCCGCCTCCACCTTGCGGCGCGCCTCCACCGCGAGGCTGCCATGGTGGATTCCGATCGGCAGCGTCTGTTCGTTGACCGCCCACAGATCCTGGAAGATCAGCTCGGCGAGGCCGCGCGTGTTGCAGAAAACGAGGGTGGTCTTGTGCCGTTCGATCTCGTGCATCACCCGCGCCGCCGCCCAGCGGCCGCTATGGCCGTACCAGGGCACCCGCTCGTCCTCGGGCAGCATGATCGCGATGTCGGGCTCCGCGCCGGGATCGCCGCGGACCAGCTTCACCGCCTCGACGTCGCCATGCGGCGCCAGCCAGCCCTGATAGGCTTCGGCGTCGGCCACCGTCGCCGACAGTCCGACCCGGCGCAGCTGGGGCGAGATAAGCTGCAGCCGCGCCAAGGCCAGGCTGAGCAGGTCGCCGCGCTTGCCGGTGGCGAAAGCGTGGATTTCGTCGACCACCACAGTGCCAAGATCGGCGAACAGCCGGAAGCTGTCCTCGTGGCTGAGCAGCAGGCTCAGCGATTCGGGCGTGGTCAGCAGTATCTGAGGCGGGCGCACCCGCTGGCGCGCCTTGCGGTCGGCGGGCGTGTCGCCGGTCCGGGTCTCGACCCGGATCGGCAGGTCCATCTCGCGGATCGGGTCGAGCAGGTTGCGCTGGACGTCGACGGCGAGCGCCTTCAGCGGCGAGATGTAGAGCGTGTGCAGGCCCTCGCCCGGCCGCTCGACCAGCTCCACCAGGCTGGCCAGGAAGCCGGCCAGGGTCTTGCCGGCTCCGGTCGGGGCGATCAGCAGCGCGCTGTTGCCGGCGCGGGCGGCGTCCAGCATCTCGCGCTGGTGGCGGCGGACCTGCCAGCCTTTCTCCTCGAACCAGCCGGCGATCGGCGCGGGCAGGCCGATCATGCCCACCTCGGCCGGCCGCGGTCAGGGAACGTTGTCGCTCTCGCCTCGGTGCGCCCGGTCCTCCTCCTCGTAGAGGCTCCGGGTCGCCGCCTCGCTCTCCCGGTCGGTCTGGCGCGACCGGCGATTGCGCAGGACCGCCCAGGCGATGACCAGGGCGAGGACCAGCGGCCCGACGATGTTGAGCAGGCTCCAGTTGAATCCGCCAAAGTCCATCTCTCGCGCTCCCTTGCCGTCGCCGCGGCCGCCGCTTGCTTGGCCGGCGGCCTCGTCTCGCCCATATAGCTCCCCATGGCCCGTCTCGGTTCCTGGATCGAGCCTTTTTCCGAAGGCATCTATGTGCGGCCCGCCGATGCCTGGATCGATCCGGCGCAGCCCAAGGCGCGCGCCCTCGTCACCCACGGCCATGCCGATCATGCCCGCGGCGGCCACGGCGCGGTTTGGGCGACCCCGGAGACTCTGGCGATCATGGCCTGCCGCTATGGACCCCAGGCGGAACGGCCCACGCCTTATGGCGAGACGATCCGCCTCGGCGAGGTCGACATCCGCTTCGTTCCCGCCGGCCACGTCCTCGGCTCGGCCCAGATCGTGCTCGAACATGCCGGCGAGCGGATCGTCGTCTCGGGCGACTACAAGCGGCGGCCCGATCCGACCTGCGCCCGCTTCGAGCCGGTGCCATGCGACATCTTCGTGACCGAGGCCACGTTCGGCCTGCCCGTCTTTCGCCACCCGGCGACGGCCGAGGAGGTCGACCGCCTGCTGCTCCGCCTCCACGACAACCCCGAGCGCTGCATCCTGGTCGGCGCTTATGCTCTGGGCAAGGCGCAGCGGCTGATCGTTGAGCTGAGGTGCCGCGGCCATCACGATCCGATCTACATCCATGGCGCGCTGCAGCGGCTGTGCGACCTCTACGCCCAGTTCGGAGTCCCGCTCGGCGAGCTTCGCCCGGCCACCGGGGCCTCGAAGGACGAGCTCAGGGGACGGATCGTGCTCGCGCCGCCGGGCTGCCTCAACGACCGCTGGTCGCGGCGCCTTCCTGATCCGATCACCGCCATGGCCTCGGGCTGGATGCGCGTTCGCCAGCGCGCGCGCCAGCGCATGGTCGAGCTGCCGCTGATCGTTTCGGACCACGCCGACTGGGACGAGCTCACCGAAACGATCGCCGAGATCGCCCCGCGCGAGGTGTGGATCACCCACGGCCGCGAGGAGGCGCTCAAGCATTGGTGCATGACCCGCCAGATCAAGGCGCGCGAGCTCAACCTGGTCGGCTATGAGGACGAGGACGACTAGTCAGCCGTGGCGTGAACCCTCGACTGGGTATATAGCGAATAGATGGACTCGGAAGATACCGAACGAAAGCATGCCGAGGAACTCGCGGCCGGCTTCGCGGCGGTCGTCTTCGCGACGTTTCTTACGAACCTCAGCCTTGATGTGAGATCTTCATCCGCAGACTGGGCGATCCTGGTTCTGAGCATCTCCATGCCGATGTTGGTCATATGGTGGATGCACTTCCGTTCCAGCTCGTGGCCCGATAACGGGCCCACGCAAGGGGCCGCCGTCTCCGGCTACGGGCTGGGCCTGGCCGGCGTGGCTCTGACCATCGGCCATGTCTCATGGGCAGCGGCGATTGCAATGATAGCGGTGACGATAGTCGCAATCCTGATCGGCGCTTATTCCGAGGGCTACATGACCCGCGGCCATTCCCCCGAGCCGGGCGAGGATCTTAAGTGAGCGACGCCTGATGTCGGCCGCAGCGCCGCTCTCGACGCAGCACATCTAGGCATTGAGGTAAACAAGCAAGCCCAGGGCGGCGACGATCAATATGCCCCAGCGCACCTGCCGCTCCATCGCCGGATCCTCGGTCTGCGACAGGATTTGCAGGCTCGACGCGCTGATCAGGACGAGCAGCCCGAAGGAGAGCAGGACGCCCGCGAGCAGCCCGGCATGGTAGCCGCCGGCGATCGCCAGCGCCGCCCAGGCGACGCAGAAGAGCAGGGCCTCGGCGTGCAGCCGCGGCATCAATGCCCCGCCTGGGGCCCGCGCCGGATGCCCGACAGGGCGAGCTGCTCGTCGATCTGGGCGACGAGCCGCTCGAGGCCCGCTTCGTCCCTCGCCTCGGCCCGGGCGACGAGCACGTCCTGGGTGTTGGAGGCGCGCAGCAGCCACCAGCCGTCGGCGGTGCTCACCCGGGCGCCGTCGGTGCGGTCGACCCGAGCTCCGCCGGCGGCGAGCCGGCCGAGCACCTCGTCGACGACCGGGAACTTGCGGCTCTCCTCGACCTGGAAGCGCATCTCCGGGGTGTTCACCACGTCGGGCATGGCCGAGCGAAGCTCGGTCAGCGAGCCGCCGAGCCGGGTCACCGCCCGGATCAGCCGAACCGCGGCGTAGAGGGCGTCGTCGAACCCGTAATATTCGTGGGCGAAGAAGATGTGCCCGCTCATCTCCCCCGCCAGCGGCGCGCCGGTCTCCTTCATCTTCGATTTGATGAGGCTGTGGCCGGTCTTCCACATCAGCGGATTGCCACCGAGCTCGGCAATGCGGTCATAGAGCGCCTGGCTCGCCTTCACGTCGGCGATGATGGTCTCG
>DATMVG010000193.1:0-19903 GCA_035563315.1 Allosphingosinicella sp.
CCCGCTCGGGGCGTCGGCGGCGGCTCCTCCCGCCGCCGTCGAATCGCGCGGAAAGAGCAGGCGATCGGCGGCCGCGAGCACGCCGAACAGCAAGGCGGCGCTGGTCAGGCTGCCGATCGAGGAGAGCGTGACGCTGAAGCCGAACAGGAAGAGCAGAGTTCGGTCGGAGGCCAGGGTCTGCCCGCCCTGGTCGTCCGAGCGGGCGATCTTGAGAGCCGCGACCAGAGCGACCGTGAGCAGCATCGCGTTCGGCACGAAATAGCTTCCCACATAGGGAAACCAGATGAGCGCGTTGGCGATCGCGCTCGGGGGCTCGCCGGCGCCGTGGATGACCGGATGCGGATAGAGGAGAAGCAACGTGGCCACCGCCGCCGCGAGCGCGGCGCGGCCCCAGCCGAAGCCGGTCAACGGGCTGAAGGCGATCACCGCCCAGATCGCCAGGAACAGCGAAACGGCCAAGGCCGGCGGCTCGAACGGCGTGTCGGGCGGCAGGGCGATGCCGGCCAGAGTCGCGACGAGGAGGAAGGCGAGGCCGATCAGGCTGCCCACAGCCAGCGACCGCAGCACGAGCCGCGCGGTGTGGCGAAACAGGCCCGCCCCGCTCCTCGGAGCGCCGAGGAACAGGCTCCCCAGCCACAGCAACAGCGTCAGCGGAATCATCAGCGCCGCGGCGGCGATCGTCCGTCCGCTGCCATAATCGACTCCCGCCGGCACGTTGTTCAGGGCCCGGGCCGCCCAGCCGCCGCCGTCCGCCGCCCGGGCATTGTAGAGGAGCTGCGCAATATCGAGCGCCACGCCGGACCAGCGCGCCGCGGCGTAGAGGGCGACCGCGGCGGTCAGCGCCCTCACCAGCGCCGCCAGCGGCGGCTGGGCCTCGGCGTAGAGCAGGGCGCCGCCGAAGGCCATGAACCCGGCGAGGATTACCGCCACCCAGACCGGCACCCACAGAAACTCCTGGAGCCGTTCGAACATCTCGCCGCGCGCATAGCTGGTCCACGACCGCGGCGGATTGAGGTTGGGCTCGGCCGCCGCGCTGCCGCCCTGCCCGGCCAGGTCGGGCCGGCGCTCCCGGAGGCCGATGGCGAGATCGCGGCTGAACCCGGGCGTCCATTGCCGCTCAGTCCAGCCGATCCTTCCCTCGGAAAGGCGATCGACGAGGAGCGGCACCGTCGTGATCTCCTGGTTGCGGGCGGCGGCGACGACGAAGGTCGCCCGAGGCGCGCAGCGGTCAGGAGACTCGAACACACGTATGTCCAGCAGCCCCGAGCCGGCGCGGCGCGGCACATCGGTGAAGAGCGCGAAATCGACGCGATCTCCGGCGCGCTCGATCCGGTCTAGGCTGCTATAGGCGTCGCCGAAGCTCGGGCACAAAGCCGCATCGTCGATCAGCATGTCGCCGACCGCCGCGAGGCAGAGATTCGCCCGGGTGATCCCGCGCAGCCTCTCGTCGGCCAAGGCCGCCGGCATCCGCAGCGCGCCGCGGATCATCGCCCGGTGCGGCCGCCGCTCGTCCGTGGCGGCGATCGAGACCAGGACCGGATCCACGCTCGCTCCGGCCGGAAGCGTCGGACAGAGTTGGGCGCGGGCCGCGGACAGGCCGGCGAAGAGCGCGAACGCTGCAAGGGCGAGCCGGGCCCGACGCAATAGCCTCATCCTGACCCCCCACGGTCATCGAGTGGACTCGCAAGCTGTCGGCAGCATAGGCCGCGCGCGGCGCGGATTAAACCGCTTTTGCCTCGGAAGAGGACCAATGGTCCGGCTGCGGGGCTTCGCCGGCTCCATTCTCCGCCCGAGCATCGGCGACTTCGCTCAGGCCGCCAGGATCGCGCATCTGCTCGACGAAGCTTTGCCAGTCCTCGTCGCCGACGGCGTTGCTTGCCTGCACCACCGAGAGATGGTCGATGAAGATGTAGAAGGGCGCGGTGTTGCGGGGATTCAGCCGCTGCCGAGTCGCCGCGTCGAGCACCAGCAGCTGGTCGACGAGCGGCGTTCCGGCGAGCAGGGCCGCGACGCCCTGTCCCGCCTCGTCGCCGACGATGCACAGCATCACCCCCGCAGCGCGGGCTGCGGGCAGGATCTCGGCCAGTTCGGCGACCTTGGCTCGGCACGCCGCACAGCCGGAAGACAGGAAGACGAGCACGACGGGCTGGCCGGCCAGATCCGACGAGCTCAGGGGGGTGTCGTCCGACCGCCACTGCCCTGCGAAGGACGGAACCGGCGCTCCGATCGGGACCGTGAACGGTGGAGCGGGGGTCAAGCGGGCGACCAGGCGAGCGCAAAGCAGGAACAAGGCCGTGCCGGCCCCCAGCAGCCCGGAATAGGACGCGCCGTCGAGGAGCGCCGGCGCGTCGGCCAGGACATAGAAAGCGCACGCCGCTGCCAGCGCCGCGTTGCGAAGGACGTCGCGCCTTGCGATCGGATGCGCGGTTGCGCCGAAGCAATTGCAGCGAACCGCTTTGCCCTGAGCAAGAGCCGTCAACAGGACCGCCGCGAAGAGCAGAAAGAGGGCCAGCGCGGCGGCCATGCCCAGGCGGGCCCAGGCGCCGCCGGCGGCGAGCGCGGCGGCGATGAGCCCCTCCGCGGCCGTGATCGCCCAGGCGGTGGGAGCGAGCTGCCGCCTCGACAGGGGCATCAATGCGCCGATCGTCTCCTCGAAGTCGCGCATGCTGGCGGCCTTGCCGATGACCGCGGCGGCGAGAAGGACGCCGACGCCCAGCCGGCAGAGTTCGGCGATATAGGGCGCCGCCTGAGTCACTCGAGGTCGCCGGCCTCCCAGCGAGGCGCCGGAACGGCCATGCTCCGGCGTCGGCGCATGACCCCGGCGGAGGTCGCGACGACGGTGTCGAACCAGTCCTCATCAGGCGCCTGCCGGGCGCCGGCGCCAACGCTGGCGCGAAGGCCGCTGACGATCTCCCAGGCGAGAGCCGCCGCCGGTTCGTCGCGGCGCACCGGTAGGCCGAGCGTGCCGAGGTCGCCGCCGGTGAGGGCGAAGCCGTGCGAGTGATGGCCGTAGATGAGGCGGTCCGCGATTTCCGCCTTCGCCGCCGCGGTCGCCCCGGGCAGGCCGAGCGACAGCAGCTCGGCGCAAATCGCCTCGACCTCGAGCGTCGCCCGGTAGAAGGCCGTCAAGGTCGTCGGAAAGATGCTCTCGCAGAGCGCCGCCAGAGCCTTGGCTCGCGCCTCAGCCGGATCGAGCTGGAACCATTGTTCGGCCATTTGCCCGAACAGCCTCACGTCCTGGGCCGAGATGGCCGAAGGCTCTTCGCCCGCGGCTGAAGGGGTCTCCAGGATCGGGTCGATCGGCGAGAAGATCGCGGCCGGACCGGCGACGATTTCCTGCGCGGCGAGGGCCGCGATCGTGCCGGCGGACTCGCAGCGGTCCGGCACGATGACGGCCAGCCGGTCGGTGAAATCGTGAAGCAGCAGTGCCGCCCGCCGCGCCGCGTTGACGGCGCCGCCCCGGCAATAGAGGAGCAGATCGAGCCGGGGCGACGGGCCGATCCGGCGCAGCATGTCGTAGAGCGCCGGCAGGATCTCGAGCTCGAGGCTCGACGTGGCCAGCACGAGCACCCGGCTCTGCCGGCATTGCTCCAGCTGCTCTATCTGGCGCCTCACCGCCCCTGCCCCGCTTGCGCGCCGGCGATCAGGCATTCGGCAAGCGCTCCGGTCATGTCGAGCTCGGGCACGAGCTGCTCGACGAACAGGAACTGGCCGACCGGATTGTTCTCGAGAAAGACGTGCTCGCCCGGTGGAGTCACGATCAGGTCGAGGGCGCCGAAAGCGAGGCCGTAGCTGTGCACGAAATCGAGGCACCGCCGCTCGACGTCGGAGGGCAGCACCTCGCGCGCGTAGGCGATGTCCGCGGACATATCGCGGCAGTCGGTCGCGGTGCGCGGATCGGCCTGCGAATCGATCCGCGCCGCGAAAAGCCGATCGCCGATCACCGTCACCCGCAATTCGTGCCGCTTCGGGATGTCGTGCTGGAAGAAGCAGGGCAGCTCGGCGACGGCGTCGAGCGCCTCTTCATGCTCGGCGCCTAGCCGGGTGGTCGGAAGCGACCCGGCGATGCGGTCCTGCTCGGCGACCTGCTCCGCCGCCAGCGAGGGCGTGGACAGGGCCTTGAAGATCACGCCGCCGCCAGCCGCGCCTCGGAACTCGTCGACGTCGCTCCTTCGGTTGGTGATCAGCGACCGGGGGACGGCGAAACCCATCCGCGCCGCCCGCTGCAGCTGCTCGCCTTTCCAAAGCGCCCGGCGGATCGCGGCGGGGTGGCTCATCCAGTAGCAATCGAGCCCGTGGAGCAGGCTGAGCAGGATGTGCTCGGTCTCGCCGTCGGCAAAGGCCTTCTCCTGCGGACCGAGGGCCGAAACATAGGCGAAGTCGGCGCGCTTGCGCATCCAGACCGCGCCGACCTCGGCCACCGACAGGGTCTCGCCGGTTGGCCGATGCTCGAGAAAGCCCTCCCAGCGGCCGCCGGCCAGTTCCAGGGCGATCGTGAAATGCTCGGGGAATTCGTCGAGATTGAGCCGGAACGGAGGAGACCCGGCCGAGGCGAGCTTGGCAGCGACGAGATCGGCGTGGATATCGTCGCGATTGGTAACCAGCAGGATCCGCCCGGTCATGCGGCGATTCCGGAAGCCCGGACGGCGGCGCGGCTCACTCGAAAGGGCAATATTCGCAAAGGGCCTCCGGCGGGCCGGAGGCCCCTTGCCGACATTTAGCCGGTCAGCACCAAACGCCGTTGTCGCCGGTCCTCGTCATGTAACGATGGAGGCCCTGCCCGGTCGGATCGGTGCAGCCGGCGAGCGAAACGCCTTCGCGGGCCTTCCACTTCCCGTTGTTCTTGTCTGCCAACTTGAAAGCAAAAACCTTCTTTTCCATCTGAGGTCTCCCTAAAGAATTATATTCATATCGGATAAAAATTCATCCGTTATGAATATGACCATGAACTGGCGAGTCGTTTTTCGCCGATCTCGGGAATTACATTTACGGCTTACTTCATCAAGCGTATGCGAAAACCTGTGAAGCAAAGGTGCGACGCGGCGGTACATGACTGAGGCGAACGCCGCCCGCCGGGGCCGCGACGCCGATGACCAGGCCGCGCGCGCCTGACCGCGCCGGGCTTCGGCTCAGTGCCGAAGCGATGGCGGTGCCATGATCCCGGAAACGAGCCTTTCGCCGCGCCCGCGCGAGGGCGGGCGCGTCCGTGTCCCGCTGGCCGGGCGCCTGCTGTCGCTGCTGTGGCCGCCGGGTGAAACGGGCCTGAAGCTGCGTGTCGCCGGAGCGGTGCTGCTCCTCCTCGCGGCCAAGCTCATCAATGTCGGCGCGCCCCTGCTCTACAAGGAGATCGTAGATTCGCTCTCGACGCGAAGCGCCGCGGTGGTCCCGGTCGCCCTCATCGTCGCTTACGCCCTGGCCCATATCGGGGCCCAGGCCGTCGGTGCGCTGCGCCAGCTCGTCTTCATCGGCGTCGCCCAGCGCGCGATCCGGCTGACCGCTCTGCAGCTGTTCGACCACCTCCACGCTTTGTCGCTCCGCTTCCACCTCGATCGCCAGACCGGCGGGCTGTCGCACGTGGTCCACCGCGGCACGACCGGCATCGAATATCTGCTCGAGCTGATCCTGTTCAACGTCGTCCCGACCTTGCTCGAGCTGGCGCTGGTCGCGGCCATCTTGTGGAGCTTCTACAGCGCCGGCTTCGCCGCCGCGGTCGTCGCCACCATCCTCCTTTACGGCGCCTTCACGATCGCCGTGACCCGCTGGCAGGTGCGGCACCGCCGCGAGATGAACGAACGCGACGTCGCCGCCAGCGTGACGGCCGTCGACAGCCTCCTCAACTATGAGACGGTCAAATATTTCGGCGCCGAGGCGCACGAGGCCGCCCGCTACGAAGCCGCCAAGCGGGCCTATGAGAAGGCCGCGGTCAGAAGCGAATCGACCGAAGCGCTGATCGCGCTCGGTCAGGCGGCAATCGTCGCCGCCGGGCTGGTCACGGTGATGGTGATGGCCGGCCGCGGCGTTGCCGGGGGGTCGATGACGATCGGCGACTTCGTGCTCGTCACCGCCTATCTGCTGCAGCTCTACGTGCCGCTCGGAATGCTCGGCACGGTCTACGGCAACGTCAAGCAGTCGATCACCGACGTCGAGGCAATGACCGGGCTGCTCGCCGAGCCCGCCGAGGTCGAGGATCGGCCGGGGGCCCCGGCGCTGGCGGTGGGGCGCGGCCGGATCCTGTTCGACAACGTCTCCTTCGCCTACGATCCGCGCCGGCCGATCCTCGAGGGGGTCTCGTTCGAGGTGCCGCCGGGGCGCACCGTCGCTCTGGTCGGCCCCAGCGGCGGCGGCAAGTCCAGCATCGCGCGGCTCCTGTTCCGTTTCTACGACGTCGACGGGGGCGCGATCAGGATCGACGGCCAGGACTTGCGCGAAGTCACCCAGAGGAGCCTTCGCCAGGCGATCGGCGTCGTTCCGCAGGATACCGTACTGTTCAACGACAGCATCCATTACAACATCGCCTATGGCCGGCAGGGCGCGACCCGCGCGGAGGTCGAGGAGGCGGCGCGGCTCGCCCGGCTTCACGACTTCATCCTGCGCATGCCCGACGGCTATGACAGCCGGGTCGGCGAGCGCGGGCTCAAACTGTCGGGCGGCGAGAAGCAGCGCGTGGCGATCGCCCGGGTCATCCTCAAACGGCCCGCGATCCTGATCTTCGACGAGGCGACCAGCGCGCTCGACAGCCGCACCGAGCGCGAAATCCAGGCCAGCCTGCGCGCGCTCTCGGAGCGGCGCACGACGCTGGTCATCGCCCACCGCCTCTCAACCGTCGTCGAGGCGGACGAGATACTCGTCGTCGAAGGCGGCCGGATCGTCGAGCGCGGCCGCCATGATGCGCTGCTCGCCGAGGACGGAGCCTATGCGGCGATGTGGCGCCGCCAGCGCCGGCGCTCGCCTCGCGAAGCCGGCTAGCCCCTTCGGCTGGCGATCCAGTCGTCGATCTTGCGCTCGAGCACGGTCAGCGGAAGCGAGCCGGTCATTAGCACCTGGGCGTGGAAATCCCGGAGGTCGAAGCGGTCGCCCAGCGCCTGCTCGGCGCGGGCGCGAAGCTCGAGGATCTTGAGCTGTCCGAGCTTGTAGGCCAGCGCCTGGCCGGGGATGGCGATATAGCGTTCGACCTCGCTGGTCGCCTCGGTCTCGCTCATTCCGCTATTGTCGAGCATGTAGCGGATCGCCTGCTCGCGGGTCCAGCCTTTGGCGTGGATGCCGGTGTCGACGACGAGGCGCATCGCGCGCAGCATCTCGTCGTTGAGGCCGCCGAAGCGCTGATAGGGGTCGGTTTCCATGCCGAGCTCGTCCCACAAGGTCTCGGCGTAGAGCGCCCAGCCCTCAACGAAGGCGGTGTTGCCGCCGAAGCGCATGAACGCGGGCAGCTCCGTATTCTCGTTGGCGAGGCTGATCTGGAAATGGTGACCCGGCGCGCCTTCGTGCAAATAGAGCGTCTCCATGCCGTAGGTCCGCCGCGATGGCAGGTCATAGGCATTGTAGTAGAAGACGCCCGGCCGCGAGCCGTCCGGGGTGCCGTCCTGATAGGAGCCCCCGGCCTCGTTGCGCTCGCGGAAGGGCTCGACCGCTCGAATCTCGAGGCGGGTGCGCGGAATGGTCGAGAAGATCTGGCCGATGCGCGAGTCGACCGTGCGGCCGATCTCGTAATAGCGCTCTTGCAGCCACTCCCGGCTTGGCGGCGCGAATTGCGGGTCGGTCCGAAGATGCTCGAAGAACTGGGCGAGCGTGCCGTTGAAGCCGACCCGGGTCTTGATCGCTTCCATCTCGCCGCGAAGACGCGCCACTTCCCTGAGCCCCAGGTCGTGGACATAGTCGGCGGTAAGCGGAAGCGTCGTCGTCTCCTGGATCAGGCGCCGGTAGAGGACGTCGCCGCCGCGCATGTGGACGAGCCCGACGCCTTCGCGGGCCACGGGCAGATATTCGTTCTGCAGGAAATCGCGCAGCCGCCGGTAGGCGGGAAAGATCTCGTCGCGGATCATCGCGAGATGCGCCTCTCTCAGCCTCGCCCTGTCGGCTTCCGGAACCGCGTCCGGGAAGTTCTGCACGGGGCCGAAATAGGGCGATTCCTCGGGCGCGGCGGCGAGCTGGGTGTCGAGTTGCCCGATCACGTTGCGGATGGTGAGCTTGGTCTCGACGACCCCGGATTCCATGCCCTGGCGGAAGCGTCCGATGACTCGATCGAAGGCCTGCACGAACTCGCGGTGCCGCTTCAGGTTGTTCTCATAATCCTCGACGTTGCGGAAAGGCGCCGCGTTCCGCCCCGAGGCGAACACCGGATAGAATGTGTGGAACCCGGTGAAGTGGTTGATCGGCCGCACCGCGGTCAGAGCAAGCATGTCGGGGCGGACGTCGAGCAGGTCGTCCTCGCGCTGATACTTGAAGACGTCGTAAGCCAGCTTGTCGGTCGGGCTGAGGGCATCGCGGTCGATCGCCGCGAGCGCGGCCAGATCCGCTTCGGCCGCCGCCCGTTCGGCGGCATAATATTCATCGGTGATATAGTCGCCGAGCCGGTCGGCGTAGCGGAAGTCGCCGCGGAAGATGGCCGCGATGGGATTGCGGCGCAGATTAGCCTCGTCACTCTCCCGAAACAGCTGGTGGAGGCGCGCGCTCTCGCCTTGCTGCGCAGGCGCCGCGGGCGCTGCGGCCGGCGTCCCGGCGGGCTCCTGGGCCGCGGCCAGCGCGGTGACGCTGGCGCACGTGAGAAAAGCGGTAACGGCAAGCATGGCGGCACGGCGGATCATTCGGAATTCCCCTCCTGGTGTAGGACATCGATAATACAGCAAGGCAGTCGGAGCAATCGCCTTTGCGTCGGTCAATAGGTGTTGACGCTGGAATAGGTCCAGGCCCGCTCCCGATACCATTTGGTGATGATATACTTGACCCCGGCCGTAACCGGACAACCCTGGTGGAGCGAGTAGAAATTCGGCTCGCCGCGCGCGTCGAGATTGTTCCAGGTCAGCAGGTTGCCCCTGCGCGGTACCACCTTCAGGCCGGCATTCTCGAAAACCGTCTGGCCGCCCCCTTCCGGGACGTTGAGGAAAACCATCGCCGTCCAGGTGCGCTGGCCGCCCGTCCGCTGCATCTCGGGCCAATAGGGTTCGCCCGGGTGGAAGAAATCGTGGTGCGCCTTGAACTGCTGACCGACGGCGTAGCGCTGGCCCTGGATGGTCTCGCTGCGCATCGGATCGATCCCCATCAGGCCGCTGATCTTGGCCTCGACCTGCTGAACCAGCGGATCAAGGGGATCGAGGTTGCAGCTCTCGCTGGTGCGGAACTCGGGATCCTCGGTCGGCGCCAGCACTTGGGAGGGAATGCGCTCGGCGTCGATCAGACGGATGAGCCCGTCGCACTCGCGCGCGGTGAGGAATTCGCGGGCAACGAACGCGTCCAGGCCCTTGGCCGGTATCTTGAGGACGGCGGGGTTGGCGGCGAGCCGGTCCCTGACCCAGGAGCCGATCGCGATCCGATATTCCCCCTCGAGGTCGGTCATCACGCTCATGCGGCGCGGCGGCCGGGCGAAGCCTCGCGACCCGGCCCGTGGGCGGCGCCCTCGGCTCTGGCGGGCCCCGCGGCGGCAAGGAGCGGAAGGGCGAGGAGGCATGCGGTCATCGCGGTTCCCCAAGGCGGAGCAGCGGCGTGGCCATGCGACAGGAAAAGGCGGCATGACAAGCAAAAAGCCCGGAGCGCCTCGCGGGCTCCGGGCTCTCGGCCTCCGGCGAAGGAGCCGCGGCTCCTACCAGAAGAAGTCGTAGATCACGTCGATGACCTCGCCGGTGTAGGTATCCACCAGGAGAACGTCGTTATAGTAGCGGACCCACTGGGCGCCGTAGGGAGCGGCGGGGAGCCGGTACTGCCAGGGATCGCCGATCCAGTAGCGCTGGCTGTAGAAGAGCGGCTCGAGCAGCAGCCCGATCGAAAAGCGCGAATAGCGGTGGTTGCGGTAGGGCGAGAAGTAGCGCGAGCCGCGGAACACGTTGCGGTTGCGGAAGCGCCAGTTCTGCCAGTCGTAACGATTGTCGTTGCGCCAACCATGGTTCCAGCCGCGGCGGTCGTTGCGCCAGTCGCGCCGGTCGTCGCGGCGGTCGTTGCGCCAGTCGCGCCGATCGTCCCGGCGGTCGTTGCGCCAGTCGCGCCGGTCGTCCCGGCGGTCGTCGCGCCAGTCGCGCCGGTCGCCGCGGCGCTCCTGCCGAATCTCCTGGCGCTGCTCGCGGGTCCCGTAGCGCCACTGATTCTGCCGCTCGAGCCGCTCGTAATGGTCGCGGCGCGGATCGTTGGGATTGCCCTGCCAAGCCTGCGGATAGGCGCTTCCCGGCCGGCTGGCGCCGGAGCGCCGGTCGCTTCGGCGCTGGACGACCTCGACCGGCTGTTGCCGGCGCTGAATCTGGGCCTGCTGGCGGGTCTCCTGGCGCTGCACCCGCGCCTCCTGACGGACTTCCTGGCGCTCGACGCGGCGCTCGGCGCGCTCGACGCGGCGCTCGCCGCGCGCTTCGGAACGCTCGGCTCGGGCACGGCCGCGCTCGCCGCGGTCGCGATTCTGTGCTTCGGCCGCGATCGGGGTCATCACCGTCGCCGCCATAATCAATCCGATCAATGCCTTGCGCATCGAGATACTCCTTGACTGCCCGCGACGAACCCCGCCCGGATCGGAGGCAAGCAGTGCACCAGGACGGATGAGCGGAGGCTGAACCGGGCGGTAAGGGTGCCGACAGGAATCAGCGGCGGCGGGGCGGCGGTCGCTCGGTCCGCAGCGAGGGGACTTCGCGCGCCGCGTCTTCGGGTGAGATCCCGGGCGGCGGGGCGCCGGCGATTTGCTCCCGCCCGGTCTTGATTCGAACGGCCCGACGGATCGATTCGCGCAGGCGCGGATAGATGCCGCAGCGGCAGATATTGGTGATGGCCGCGTCGATCTGGGCGTCGGTCGGGCTGTCGTTGCGATCGACCAGCGCCGCGGCGGCCATGATCATGCCGGGGATGCAATAGCCGCATTGCGGCACCATGTCGGCGGCGAAGGCCTGCTGCACCGGATGCGAACGATCGCGCGACAGCGCTTCGATGGTGGTGACGAAGCTGCCTTCGATGTCGGCGATCCTGACCCGGCAGCTCCTGACGGCATTGCCGTCGATATGGACGGTGCAGGCGCCGCAATGGCCGGTGCCGCAGCCGAATTTGGTGCCGGTCAGATTCGAGGCGTCGCGCAACGCCCAGAGCAGGGGCGTCTGCGGGTCCATCCGGTAATGGACCGGTTGGCCGTTGACGGTGAAGCGGGTCATGGCGGCAGCTTAGGCGCTTGCGCGCCGCCGTTTCAATCCGCCTTGCCGGCCCGCGCTACAGCGCCGCCTGCGCGAGCTTCTCATGATATTTGAAAGTCGCGAACCCTTGGCCGTTATAGCCCCGCACGAAGGGAATGCAGCTCGTCGCATTGCCGGGCCGGCAAGCGCGCAGCTCGTCGACGAGGTTCTTGCTGCGCACGAAGCGGATGAAGCTGTCGAGGTGAGCCGCTTCGCCGACGGTGAGCGCCAGCGCCATGTCGAAGGCGGATGCGTAGCCGATGCTCACCGCATTCTCGCCGAGGATCTGAAAGGCTCCCCAGGAGCAGGCCCGGAATGCCGCTTCCGGGTCGAGCGCGCAGGCGTCGGCGAGCTTGCCATATTGCGACGCGAACGAGCCGTAACCGCCGGGTCCGAAAGGGGGGCCGCAAAGCAGCGGATTGGACGTGTTGAAGCGACCCCGAGGCGTTGTGTTGCGGGCGAAGACGTGCCGCTCGAAGAGAATGGAAGGACGGCCCTGCGAATCGAAGGCCCCGCGTGGCGCCTCCACCTTGCGCACCGCCCTGATCATCTGCACGGAAACGCCGAGCTCGGCCGCGGCCCGATCGAAGTCGTCGCTGGTGAGCGGCGCAGCGTTGCGGTTGGACAGGCGAGCCAGCATCGCCTGGCGCGTGGCGGCGTCGAAGCCGCCGGCGGCGGGCAGCCCGAGTCGCTGGCGAAGGCGGGCGACATCGAGCCTTCCCGCCGGGGGCGCCGGAGCGGAGGGGGCGGGAGTCGCCGGCGGAGCAGGCGTCGCCGGCTGGGCGGGCGGCGATGGCTGGGCAGGCGGCGATGGCTGGGCGGGTGGAGCCGGCGGAGCCGGGGGGGAGTCGCGCGGCACCCCGGCCTGGTCCAAGGCGGCGTCGATCGCCCTGACCAGATCCTGGGTCATCCCCGGCGGGGATTTGAGATGGGGCCGAATAAGATCGAACAATTGCTTGCGGTGAAGTGGCATGTGTCCCCCCGGACCCGGTCCTGCCGAACATGAAGCTTAGCACCTCGCGGGCGGGGAGGCTATGGCGGGGGAGCGGAGGGACGAAGATGGTTGAAAGGATCGCGGTGGAGGTGTCGGACGGGATCGCCCGGGTCGAGCTGGCCCGGCCGGACCGCCTGAACGCGATGGACCAGGCCATGTTCACCGCGATCGGCGACGTCTTCCGAAGGCTCGGCCGCGACCCCGGGGTGCGCTCGATCCTGCTCTCTGGCCAGGGCCGCCACTTCACGGCCGGCCTCGACCTCGCTTATGCCTCGAGCCAGTTCGCGCCGAGCCAGGACCCGGGCCGGGCGGCGGAGGCCCGGCTCCGCCACATCGAGTGGCTCCAGGATTCGTTCGGAGCGGTCGAGCAGGCGCGGCCGCCGGTGATCGCCGTCGTCCATGGCGGCTGCATCGGCGCCGGAGTGGACCTCGCCAGCGCCTGCGACCTCAGGGTGGCGAGCGCCGACGCCTATTTCCAGGTCGCCGAGGTCGACGTCGCGATCACCGCCGACCTCGGCACCCTGCAAAGGCTCGGCCACCTGATCCCGAACGGGATCCTGCGCGAGCTCGCTTATACCGGCCGCCCGATGGAGGCCGCCGAGGCGGCCCGCTACGGCCTCGTCAACCGTCTCGAAGCCGACCGCGCCGCGGCGATGGCCGCCGGCCTCGAGCTCGCCCGGACCATCGCCGCCAAGTCGCCGCTCGCCGTCGCCGGAGCGAAAAGGAGCCTCAACCACAGCCGCGGCCGGCCGGTCGAGGAAGGGCTTCGCGACGTCGCCCTGTGGAACGCGGCGACCCTGGCCAGCGCCGATCTCGGCGAGGCGATCAAGGCGAGGCTCGCCAAGAGCGATCCCGAGTTCGGGCCGCTCGACGGCTAGAGTTCAGCCGCCGGTGCGAAGCCGGACCAGCTCGTCGGGAGTGGCCCGCTCGCGCCCGTTGACCCGGCCGATGAACTCGGGGTCGACGCCGTGGGTCCGGAGCCGGACGATCTCCTCGGCGGAGAGATCGGTATAGCCGAGCCTGCGCAGGCTGCCGACATAATCGCCGTCGACGCCGTGGGTGCGGAGCCGGATGATCTCCTCGGTGCCGAAGCGGCCATAGCCGTGGGCGCGAAGCGCGGCGACGAAATCGGGCGACACGCCATGGTCGCGAAGCCGGGTGAGCTGGGCGGGCGGGACGTCGCGAATGCCGTGGCGGGCCAGGGTTCGGACGAAGTCCGGAGTGACTCCGTGGTCGCGGAGCTGGATCAGAGCCTCGGTGGTCAGGCCCGGATAGCCGAGCTCGAGCAGCTGGCCGACGAAGTCGGGAGTGACCCCGTGATCGCGGAGCCGGACGATTTCGTCGGCCGGAATGTCGCGAATGTCGTAGCGGGCGAGCCCGGCGACATAATCGGGGCCGACGCCGTGGTCGCGCATCTCGATCAGGGAAGCGAGCCGGCCGACCCGGTAGCCGTGGCCTCCCATGCCGCGCAGATAATCGAAAGTGACGCCGTGATCGCCGGCGCGGGCGAGGTCGGCCGGCGAAGGCGTCTCGTAACGCTGCCGCCGGAGCTCGTCGATATAATCGAGGCCGATATCGTGCATCGCCATCGAGAATTGCTGCTCGCCGGTCGGCCGGCCGATGCCGCGCTCGGCGAGCTCGGCGGCGAAGCCCGGATCGGCGGCGAAGCGGCAATCGCCGGTGCCCCGGCCGCGGCGGACGACGCCCTCGCAGTCGAGGGTGCCGGCGTCGCGGGCCATTCGGAAGCGGACCGGTCCGCCGGCGCCGGCGAGCTGGCTCTCCTCGAGCCCGGCGAGCGAGGCGACCGGGACGTTGCGGCCGATCGTCCAGTGATTGCCGCCGGAGCGCCGGCTGATCTCGAGCTGGACCTGGCCGGGGCGGTCCGAATCCTCGATCTCCCAGTGGATGGCGCCGGAAGGCTCCGGCTGGGCGGCGCCCGACGGGGCGCAGGCCGAGCCGGCGACGAGGAGCAGGGCGGCAAGGTTGAGGGGCAGGCGCATGCAGGTCTCCCTGGTGGTTTCGACCGGCGATGCAAGGAGCGGGCCAGAAGCCCGGCTCAGGGACTTCCCTCCCCGGGCGGCGCAAGGCGTTCGAATCTGGACATTTTCCGAGTCCGTATCCGGACAGGCGGGGCGCTCCGCCGGAAGGCCTCGGCGCGGCCGGCGGAGCGAGAAATCACCGCTTGCCGCAGCCGCGGATTTTCGCCACTTTCCGCCGCCATGACCGAACAGCCCCGTCCAGCCCTGTCGATCGAATCGGCGGCCAAGGCGACCGTCGTCGCCGACCTGATGTCGCCGCCCGTCGGCCTGTTCCGAGCCGACATGACCGTCGCCGAGACGGTCGAGCAGCTTCGCGACCTCACCCGCGAGGCCTTCATCACCTACGGCTACGTCACCGACGAGGCCGGCAAGCTGGAGGGCGTTCTGGTGATGCGCGACCTCCTCCTCGCCGACCCCGAGACCAGGCTCGAGTCGATCATGCTCCGCGACCCGTTCGCGCTCGGCGTGACGATGCCGCTCGCCGACGCGCTCAAGGCGGCGCTGTCCCGCCATTATCCGGTCTATCCGGTGTGCGATGCCGACTGCGTGCTCAAGGGCCTGATCCGAGGCGAGGAGCTGTTCGCCGAGCAGGCGATCGAGATCAGCGCCCAGGCCGGCCAGATGGTCGGCGTCGAGAAGGAGGAGCGGCTGGCGACCCCGCTCCTGCGCAGCCTCAAGCTCAGGCATCCGTGGCTCCAGATCAACCTGCTGACCGCCTTCGTGGCGGCGGCGGTGGTCGGAGTGTTCGAGGCGACGCTCGCGCAGCTGGTCATCCTCGCCGTCTTCCTTCCGGTCATGGCCGGGCAGACCGGCAATACGGGCTGCCAGGCGCTTGCGGTGACCCTGCGCGGGATGACTCTGGGCGAGCTCAGGCCCGATTTCGTCGGCAAGCTGATCGCCAAGGAGGGCGTGCTCGGCCTGTGCAACGGAGTCCTGGTCGGGATCACCGCCGGCGCGGGCATGGTCTTCTACGCGATGCAGCAGGGCGAGGCCCAGCCCTGGCTGATGGGGATGGTGGTCGCCTTCGCGATGACGGTGAGCTGCGCCGTGGCGGGGATCGCCGGCGCCATCATCCCCCTGACCCTGAAGCGGCTCGGCGCCGACCCGGCGACCGCCTCGAGCATCTTCCTCACCACGGCGAGCGACGTCGCCAGCATGGGCGTCTTCCTGACCCTCGCGACGATGCTCCTGGTCTGAGGGAGCGGGCGAAGCACCGCGCCGGGGCGCGAGCGCGCCTTCACCACCGCTCATCCTGAGTAGCGGTCGAGCGAAGTCGAGACGGCGTATTGAAGGACCGTGCTGTCGGAATACGCGTCGCACGGGGTGGCGCGGTCTTTGGTGTTCCGCCTATGTTCCGGCGATGGACAAGCCGCGAATCGTCGTCAGCCTGGAGGAACTGGGGCTTGCCATCCGGCTCTGGATACGGGCGGCGCCGACGGCGATCTGGAAGCGGGACGAATTGTACGAGCAGCTGAAGGCGCAGAAGCGGCACGATCCCGAGCGGGCGCCCGACCCGCGCTCCGACCTGGCCGCCTACATCACCGACCGCTTCGCCCGGGCGGAATGGGAAGTGACCCGGCCGGAGCCGGACAACCTCTTGGCGGACCGGCCCGAAGCGGCTCCCAAAGGCGGGGCACAGGGGAATTCTCGGCCAGGCGCCGCCGGGGACAGTCACTAGGCACGGCCCTCGGGGACAGTTGCCGGTGACTCCCTAATGACCGTCCCTGGCGACTGTGCCGTCGAGGGCGCGGGCGATGAGGGTGCGGGTGTTGGCGATTCCGTAAAGGGCGATGAAGCTGCCCATGCGCGGGCCCTGGCTGGTGCCGAGCAGGGTCTCGTAGAGCGCGCGGAACCAGTCGCGAAGCGACTCGAACGGATGGGCCTTGCCGGCCTCGTAGACCTCGGCCTGGATCGCCTCGGCGTCGGCATCCTCGGGCAGCGCCGCAAGCCGCGAATCGAGGTCGCGAAGGGCGGCGGCCTCGACCTCGCCCGGCGGTCGGCGGCGGAGCGCGTGGGCGACGAAATCGCGGAAATAAGCGAGGGCGTGGTCGAGCAGGCGGTCGAGCTCGGGATGGCTCCGTGGCGACGCCTCCGGGCAATAACGCTTCACGAAGCCCCACAGCAGGTCCTTGTCGTCGGTCGAGGCGACGGCGACGAGGTTGAGCAGAAGCGCGAAGCTGACCGGAAGCCGAGCCGGCGGCACCCGGCCGGCATGGACGTGGTGGACCGGGTTGCCCAGCTTCTTGTTGAGCGGCTGATCGGGATAGGCGGCGAGGAACTGATGATATTCGTCGACCGCCTTGGGGATGACCGAGAAGCTGAGCTGCTTGGCCTTCCTGGGGTCGCGGTAGAGGTAGAAAGCGAGGCTCTCCTCGGGCGCATAGGTCAGCCATTCGTCGATGGTGACTCCGTTGCCCTTGGTCTTCGAGATCTTGCCCCCATTCTCGTCGAGGAACATCTCGTAGCTGAACCCCTCGGGCGGGCGGCCGCCGAGGATGCGGGCGATCTTGGAGCTCTGGACGACGCTTTCGATCAGGTCCTTGCCCGACATCTCATAGTCGACCCCGAGCGCGACCCAGCGCATCGCCCAGTCGACCTTCCATTGCAGCTTGGCGCCGCCGGCGAGGGCCGAGCGCTCGACCCGCCCGGCTTCGCCGTCCTCGAAGGCGATCAGGCCCTCGTCCGAGTCGATCACCTCGACCGGGACCTGGAGGACCTTGCCGCTGGCCGGGCTGATCGGAAGCAGCGGCGAATAGGTCCTGCGCCTCTCCTCGCCGAGCGTGGGAAGCATGACCGCCATGATCTCGTCGTGACGGCGAAGCACCTGCCTCAGCGCCTCGTCGAAGCGGCCCGAGCGGTAGCCGTCGCTCGACGCGATGAACTCGTAGTCGAAGCCGAAGCGGTCGAGGAACTGGCGAAGCAGGGCGTTGTTGTGGGCGGCGAAGCTGTCGTGGCCGCAGCCATAGGGATCCGGCACCGCGCACAAGGGCTGGTCGACATGGGCATGCATCATGTCCTGGTGAGGCACGCCCGGCGGGACCTTGCGCATGCCGTCCATGTCGTCGGAAAAGGCGATCAGCCGGCTCGGCCAGTCGACCATCTCCGAGAGGGCGTGGCGGACCATCAGGGTGCGAGCGACCTCCTGGAAGGTGCCGAGATGGGGCAGGCCGGAGGGCCCGTAGCCGGTCTCGAAGACGATTGCGCGCGCCCCCGGCCCGTCCGGATAGCGATCGAGCAGCTTGCGCGCCTCCTCGTAGGGCCAGGCCCTGGAGACGAGGGCGGCTTCGCGGAGCTCGGTCGGCACGGCGGTCATGAGGCGGTCTCTTCGCCGCTTCGTCGGAGTGCCGCAAGATGATATGGTGCCCACATGACCGTCATCCAACTCGTCAACGTGCCTCAGCCGGTCAAGCTGACGATCGAGCAGTTCGAGCTGCTTGACCGTTCAGGCGCCTTCGACGCCTATGCCAAGACCGAGTTGATCGATGGGGCGATCTACGCGATGAATTCACAATATGCAGCTCATGCTCTCGCCAAGAGCGAGCTCGGACTCCGCCTCGGGCTTCGCTTGAGGGAGTTGAACAGCCGGCTCCGAATGGTCAGTGAAGGCACGGTCGCGATGCCTCCGGTCAGCGCTCCGGAACCCGATCTGGCGCTGGCCGAGATCGCGCCCGGAACGCGCACCTATATTCCGCTCGAGGCCGTGGCGCTCCTCGTCGAGGTCGCCGATTCGACGGCCGCGTTCGACCTCAAAGACAAGGCGGCGCTGTACGCCGAGCATGCGGTGCCCGAATATTGGGTGCTGGAGATTCCCGGCGCGAGGATTCATCAGCTCTGGGCCCCCTCCCCCCAAGGTTATGGCGAGAGCCGCATTGTCGAGATCGGCGGCCGCATCTCCAGCGTCACCATCCCCGGCCTCACGGTGACGACGGACGGCCTGATCTGACCGGCCTGTTGCCGGTTCGTTCCGATTCGGCCTAAGCAGGCGAATGGCCGACCTTCCCTATCCCGCGCTTCACGCGACCCATGCCGGGATCTGGATCGCTCATGCCGACGGCCGGGTCGAGGCGGTGGGGCGAGGCGCGGCGATCGCCCGGGCCGCCGACACGCCGATGATCATGCTGAACGCGCCGCTGATCGGCAACCGGCTCGGCTATCCCGACCTTTCCGGGCTCGACCTGCTCGAGCTCTTCGCCTTCGTCCATCCGGCGCGATTCGCGGTCCCGACCCCCAAGGGCATGGCCGGAGCGCTCGGCCTCGCCGCCCCCGGCGCCGACGACGAGGCGGCCCCCTTTCTTCGCTCGGCGGCGGCCGCCCTGCTCGCGACGCTGGCGGCCGACTGGCCCGAGCGGGAGGGCGCCTGGGCGAGCGCGCAGGCGCTCTACCGGCTTCGCTGGCCGTGGGCGGCGGCGGTGGCCGAGCGGATCGCCCGGCCGGAGCGCGACGAGCGCTGGCTGTTCAGCCGGCTTCCGGAATGGGAGGAGAGCGCCGGCCGGGCCCAGCCCCGGCCCGTCCGGATCGGCGGCGAGGCGGCGATCGAGCGCCTGACCCGGCTGGTCGGCCGCGAGGCCGAGCTGCGCGAAGGCCAGCGCGATTATGCCGCGGCCGCCGCCGCAGTGTTCGCGCCGCGCCCGGCGCAGGGCCAGCCGAACCTGCTCCTCGCCGAAGCCGGCACCGGCATCGGCAAGACCCTTGGCTATCTCGCGCCGGCTTCCTTGTGGGCCAGCGAGGCCGACGGCAGCGTCTGGATCTCGACCTTCACCAAGGCGCTGCAGCGCCAGCTCGACCGCGAGGGCGCGCGCCTCTTCCCCGACGCCGAGGAGCGCAAGCGGCGGATCGTCATCCGCAAAGGCCGGGAGAACTATCTGTGCCTGCTCAACCTCGAGGACGCGCTCCAGGGCGGCTTCGCCGGGCGCGCCGCGATCCTGGCGCAGCTCGTCGCCCGCTGGGCGGCCTACAGCAAAGACGGCGACATGGTCGGCGGCGACCTGCCCGGCTGGCTGACCTCGCTGTTCAGGCGCGCCGGGGCGACCGCTCTCACCGATCGGCGCGGCGAATGCGTCTATGCCGGCTGCCCGCATTACCGCCGGTGCTTCATCGAGCGCTCGGCCCGGGCCAGCCACGACGCCGACCTGGTCATCGCCAACCACGCCTTGCTGATGGTCAACGCCGCGCGCGGCCGCGACGCCAATGGTCACTTGGGGGGCCAGCCGCCGACCCGGATCGTGTTCGACGAGGGCCATCATCTGTTCGACGCCGCCGATTCGACCTTCGCCGCCGCCCTCACCGGCCAGGAGACGATCGAGCTCAGGCGCTGGATCGTCGGGCCCGAGGGCAAGTCGCGAGGGCGGCGGCGCGGCCTGGCGGCGCGGCTGACGGACGTCGCCTCCTATGACGATGGCGGCGCGGCGGCGCTCGACATGGCGGTGCAGGCGGCGGGCCTCCTCCCCTCCGACGGCTGGATCCAGCGCATCGGCGAAGGCTCGCCCTTCGGACCGGTCGAGAAGCTCCTCGCCGCCGTCCGC
>DATMVG010000194.1:0-12775 GCA_035563315.1 Allosphingosinicella sp.
GCGCCGAGCGGCGGCGGACGGCGCAAGCCCGCCTTCGGGAAGCGCGGTCGGCCCAACGCCGCGAGGCGGCCCTCGCCGCCCGCCATGACCGGCAGCGCGAACGGATCGCGGAGCGGCGCGCATTGCTCCAGCAGCGGCAGCGCGCTCGGCAGCTTGCGCAGCGCGAGGTCCGGCAGCAGCGCGTCCGCGAAGCCCGGCTCGACCGTCGCCGGGCCCTGATCGAGCGGCGGACCCTGCTCCAGCGGCGGGCGCATCTCCAGGCCCGGGCCCGCGAGCGGGCGAGCCTCCGGCATGCGCGTCTCGTCCGCGCCGAACGCGTCCGCGAGCGGCGCTATGCGGCCGCCCTCCGCGCCGCTGACCGGCGCGACCTTCGCTACCTGCGCGCGCTCGAGCGGCGGGACCGGATCCGTCTGCGCCGGCAGATCCTGGCCGAGCGCCGGCTCGAAGCCCGGCGGCTGCGGCAGGCGCGGACGCTCTACCGGGACTACGACCAGGGCTACGCCTTCGCGGTCGCCCCGCCCGCTTATCGTTTCTACGCACCGCGCTTCGCCTACGACAGGGCGCCGGCCTATCCGCTGCATGCCGCCGCGCCCGGGGGCGGGCTGCTCGGCGGCGGCGACGGGCTGGGCGGACTGATCGGCTCGCTGCTTCCGGCGCTGCTCGAAGGCGTGCTCGGGGGCGGCGGCGGCCTCGGGAGCCTCGCCGGCGGAGCCCTTGGCGGGCTGGGCGGGCTCGGCGGACTGGGCGGCTTAAGCGCCGGTCCCGCCTATGCGGCCGAACCGGCCTTCGATGAGCATTACGCGCAGGATGCGGCCGGCTACGGCGATGAGGAAGGCCTCGGCTCGCCGACGGGCGGCGGCGATTCTCTGATGGAGACGGTGGCCGCGGTGTTCGGCAGCGGCCTTCTCGGCGACTCGACCGGCGGGCTGAGCGGCGGCTTCCTTCGGAATTCGCTCGGCGGCTTCGGCGACAGCTTCTCCGGCGGCTCGGTCGGAGGCTTCGGCGCGCCGGACCTCTACGGCGAAGCCGATACGGAGGCGATGCTGGCGCAGGCCGTGCTGCCCGGCCTCATCGGCTAGGCCGCCGCCGGGCGTTCGACCAGGTGGCGCCGACGGCTGAGGAGCGCTAGAAGGACGGCATGCTCGCTCCCCTCCTTGTCGCCCTGGCGCTGGCGGCGCAGCCCGCCGCCGGCTCGGAGCGGCGCTGCGGCTGGCTCCACAACCCGACCCCGGCCAATTGGTGGCTGATCGATCGCGACGGCGAGTGGCTGATCGGCGCCCAGGGCGGCTATCAGGCGCCGGGCATGGACGACATGCCGGACATGTCCACCGGCGGCTGGGTCGAGACCAACGGCCATTACGGCTATGGCTGCGCGTGCATGGACGTGATCACCGACCGCCGGTCGAGCCGAGTCACCCGGATCTTCTCCGCCCGGCCGCTGCCGCTTCGTCAGTGCCGGGCCGACCGGCGCCTCCCTCGGGAATAGCCGTCCGACGCGAGGCTCCGCTACAAGGCCCTTGCGGCGGCGTGATTTGCCTCTATCTGGCGGCGGCCACGAGCGCCCCGCGCTGAAACCGCCCCTGGACCGGATCCAGGGCAGCATGATCATGAGAGTGAGCCGACCCCATGGGTTTTCGTTGCGGAATCGTCGGTCTGCCGAACGTCGGCAAGTCCACCTTGTTCAACGCCCTGACCGAGACGGCGGCGGCGCAGGCGGCCAACTACCCCTTCTGCACGATCGAGCCCAATGTCGGCCGGGTCGCGGTGCCCGACCCGCGGCTCGACGCGATCGCCCGGATCGCCAGATCCGCCGCCGAGATCGAGACCCAGCTCGAATTCGTCGACATTGCCGGGCTGGTGCGCGGCGCTTCCCGGGGCGAGGGACTGGGCAACCAGTTCCTCGGCAACATCCGCGAGGTCGACGCCATCGTCCACGTCCTGCGCTGCTTCGAGGGCGGCGACGTGACCCATGTCGAAGGGCGGGTCGACCCGATCGCCGACGCCGAGACGGTCGAGACCGAGCTCATGCTCGCCGATCTCGACAGCCTCGAGAAGCGGGTCCCAGGCCTCGTCAAGAAGGCGCAGCAGGGCGACAAGGAGGCGAAGGTGCAGGCGTCGGTGCTCGGCCAGGCCCTCGATCTGCTCCGCGCATCCCGGCCGGCCCGACTGACCCAGCCCAGGGACGAGGAGGAGAAGAAGGCCCTGGAGCGGGCCCAGCTGCTCACCGCCAAGCCGGTCCTCTATGTGTGCAACGTCGACGAGGGCGATGCCGCGGCCGGCAACGCCCACAGTGCCCGGGTGTTCGACAAGGCCGCCGCGGAGGATGCCCGCGCGGTCACCATCTCCGCGGCGATCGAAGCCGAGATCGTCACCATGGCGCTCGAGGATCGGGGCGAGTTCCTCCGCGATCTCGGCCTCGAGGAAGCCGGCCTCGCCCGCGTCATCCGAGCCGGCTACGACCTTCTTCACCTGATCACCTTCTTCACCGCCGGCCCCAAGGAGGCGCGCGCCTGGACCGTCGAGAAGGGCGCCAGGGCACCGCAGGCGGCCGGAGTCATCCACAGCGACTTCGAGCGCGGCTTCATCCGCGCCGAGACGATCGCCTTCGAGGATTTCGTCGCCTTCGGCGGCGAGGCGGGAGCCAAGGAGGCGGGCAAGATGCGCTCGGAGGGGAAGGACTATGTCGTCCAGGACGGCGACGTGATGCTGTTCCGCTTCAACGTCTGAGGGGGACGATGGCCGATCCGGAGACCGATTACTCCCATGAATTCATCCGCGCCGCCCTTCCCGGGAGCGCGCGGAGGCTGCTTGAGATCGGTTGCGGCAGCGGCGCGCTGGCGGAGCGGCTGAAGGCGGACGGATATGAGGTGGTGGCGCTCGACAGCGACGCCGGATGCGTGGCGGAAGCGAGCCGCCGCGGGGTCGACGCCCGCCTCGCGGCCTGGCCCGACTTTTCGCACGGGCTGTTCGACGCGGTGCTGTTCACGCGGTCGCTCCACCACGTGCGCGATCTGGATGCGAGCGTCGCCGCCGCCTTCGCCTGCCTCGCGCCGGACGGCAGCGTCATCGTCGAGGATTTCGACGCGGCGTTCGCGGACGAAACGACCTTCGTCTGGCTGAAGGGCCTGCTTCGGGTGCTTCGCGCGGCCGGGATCGCGATCGAGCGGTCCGACTATCTGCGCGGCCTGCTCTTGCCGGGCGGCGGCGACCATCGCGAGCACCACCACGACCTCCATTCGGCCGCCGCGATCGACGCCGCCCTTCGACTGGCGGCGCGCTCGGTGCGGACCGAGCCGGCGGCCTATTTCTTTCGCTACGTCGCCCGGACCGCGCCGGGACGCGCGCCGCTGATCGAAGCGCTCGAGGCGCACGAGCTCGAGCTGATCCGCACGGGCCGGATAGCTCCTCTGGGACGGCGCTGGGTCGCCGCCCGCTGAGGCGAGCCGGCGGCTGGCAAGTCGGTTTCGATCTGCTACGTGAGCATCGAAAGGGAGCCGACGCCTTGATCTATTTCGAAGACCTGGAAGTGGGCGCCGAGACCTATTTCGGCCGCTACGAGGTGACTCGGGAGGAGGTTCTGGACTTCGCCCGCAAATACGATCCGCAGCCCTTCCACCTGTCCGACGAGGCCGCCTCGAAGACGCATTTCGGCCGGCTCGCAGCGAGCGGCTGGCACACCTGCGCGATGACCATGGCGGTGATCGTCCGCTCCTTCTCCGAAGGCCGGCAGCAGGCCGGGCTCGGCTCGCCCGGAGTCGACGAGCTCAGGTGGCTGAAGCCGGTCTATCCGGGCGACACGCTGCACGTGCGCGGCCGGATCGTCGAGAAGACGCCGTCGCGCAGCAAGCCCGACATCGGCTCCTTCCGGACCGAGACCACGGTCGCCAACCAGGACGAGGTGCCGGTGCTCCGGTTCACGTCGATCGTCCTGATCCGGCGCCGTCCCGACAGCCAGAGCGCTTGAAGCTGAGCTGAGCTACCTTGTTCCCCGGCGAAGGCCGGGGTCGAGCTGCGGAGTCGGAACTGGACCCCGGCCTGCGCCGGGGAGCGCTCCCATCAGGACCAGATTCGCTTTGCCTACCTCCCTGCGCAGGAACGGAGATCGCTCAGTCCCTCCGGTCGCGGCGATTCTCGCGCCTGAGGTCGCGGCGGTCCTGCCGGCGGTCCTGGCGGAAGGCGCGGCGGTCCATTCGGCGGTCCTCGCGGAACTGCTCCCGGTTGACCTCGCCGCTTCGGAAGGCGCGGCGGTCGTCGCGGCGCTCCTCGCGGAAATCGCGCCGGTCGCCGCGCCGCTCGCGGCGGAAGTCCCGCCAATTGTCGCGGAACTCGCGGCGGTCCTCGCGGAAATCGCCGCGACCGGCCCAGTAATCGCGGCGCTGCGACCAGTAGCGGCGGTGGCGATCGTTCCAGCGGATCGGCCGCCTGTAGCTGTCGTAAATGTAGATTCCGCTGCCGGGATAATAATAGCCGTCATACCAGCCCCAATAGGGGTTGCTGGCATAATAGCCGTAATAATCGTCGTAATAGGGGTCGTAATAGCCGCCATTGCCGTAGCCGATCGACACCCCGCCATAGCCGTAGCCGAAGCCGTCGTCGTAGGTTGAGCAGGCGCCGAGGCCGAGACCGGCGGCGGCGATGAGGGCGGCGGTGCGGAGGCGGAAACCGATATGACGCATGACTGCTTCTCCCGAGACCTGAACGCGGAAATTGGTTAACGAACAGGCGGTTGGCGCGGTTCCTGCCGTGCCGCGGGTTCGCCGCCCGGCGAGGCCGGTGGCCCGAGGGCTAGGGGCCGTCCGGCTGAAGCTGAATCGTTTCCCGGCGAAGGGGAGCCCCGCAAAGTAGTACTTTGCGGGGACCCCGAAGGCCGGGACCCAGTCCTTCCGACAGTGAAGCTGGACCCGGCCGGAGTTTATCCTGAGCGACGCCGCAGGCGGCGTCGAAGGGCCGGGGAACAGATGTTTCCACTTCAATGGGACAGACTCTACTCGCCCTCGAATTCGATCAGGGCGTCGACCTGGAACCCTTCCTCGCGGAGGCGGGCGGAGCCGCCGAGATCGGGCAGGTCGACGATGAAGCTGGCGCCGGCGACGGTGGCGGCGGCTCGACGGATGAGTCGGGCGGCGGCGAGCGCGCTTCCGCCGGTGGCGATGAGGTCGTCGGCGAGCCAGACCCGGGCCCCGGGCGCGCAGGCATCGACGTGCATGGCGAGCCGGTCGGTGCCGTATTCGAGCGCATAATCCTCGGCGATGGTCGCCCCGGGCAGCTTGCCCTGCTTGCGGATCAGAAGCAGGCCGGCGCCGAGGCGCTGCGCCAGAGCCGCGGCGACGACGAAGCCGCGCGCCTCGATTCCGGCGACGAGGTCGGGCTTCTCCCCGATTCGGAAGGCGAGCCGCTCGATCGCGGCGGCGAAGCCGGAGGCGTCGAGCAGCAGGGTGGTGATGTCGCGGAACTGGATTCCCGGCTTGGGGAAGTCCGGAACGGTGCGGATCAGCGCCTTCAAATCGTCGTTAGGGACAGTCACTTTTCCGCACGCCGAAAGGGACAGTGACTTTTCCGCGTGCCGCGTCCTGTTGCGAACCGGCGGGGGAGAAAAGTGACCGTCTCCTGCGTCAGCGGTTCACTCCGGCGTCACGGTCGGCGGCCTCGCGCTTGGCGATATTCTCCGGGTCGAGCGGGCCGGTGACCCGGACCGAGCGGTCGGCGGTCGCCCAGACGTTCTTGTAGGCGAACCAGGCGAGGACGGTGGCGAAGATCAGGAAGATGAGCGTGGCGACTCCGCCCCACAGCCGCGATTCGAGGGTCGGCTCGGCCGCCCAGGCGAGGAAGGCGGCGACGTCGTGGGCCATTTGCTGGCGGGTCGCCGGGGTGCCGTCGGCATAGGTGACCTGGCCGTCGGCGGTGAGCGGCGGCGGCATGGCGATGTTGAGGTTGGGGAAATAGGGATTGTAATAGAGCCCCTGCCCCGGCCGGTTCTCGGGCGGCAGGTCGGCGGGCGGATTCTGGTAGCCGGTGAGCAGCGATTCGACATAGGGCGCGCCGCCTTCGCGCGCCTTGACGATCAGCGACAGGTCCGGCGGCAGCGCGTTGTTGTTGGCGGCGCGGGCGGCGGTGTCGTTGGGATAGGGGCTCGGGAAGCGATCGGCCGGGAGCGCCTTGCGGGTCGCCGCCTCGCCCGTGTCGGGATTGATCGACGGCACCTGGATCTGCCACTGGTCGGCGATGGCGCGCACCTCGGCCTCGCTGTAGCCGAGGTCGTGCAGGTTGCGGAAAGCGACGAAGCCGAGGCCGTGGCAGGCGGCGCAGACCTCGCGATAGACCTGGAAGCCGCGCTGAAGCTGCTGGCGGTCGTAGCGCCCGAACGGGCCGTCGAACGTGTAGGAGGCCGCTCGCGGCTCCTCGTGGAAATGATGCTCGACGGTCTCCTGCGGCCGCTCGCCGACATAGGCGATCACCCCCCAGAGGAGCGACCAGGCGGCGACGGCGACGAAGCCCAGGCCGACGAAAAAGCCGAGAATGCGGACCATAGTCTCCTCGTCCCCCTAGCCGGCCGTCGCCGCCGGCCTGACGCCGAGCGGAGTGGCTTCCGCCGCCTCGCCGTGAAGCACGCTTTCCGAGATCGAATTGGGCAGCGGCAGAGTCCGCTCGACGAGCGAGAGGAGCGGCAGGATGATCAGGAAGTGAGCGAAATAGTAGATGGTGGCGAGCTGGCTGATCATCACATAGGGCTCCTCGGCCGGAAGCCCGCCGCACCAGCCCAGCACCAGCACGTCGCCGATCAGGATCCAGAAGAAGATTCGGAAGGTCGGCCGGTAGCTCCCCGAGCGCACCGGCGACTTGTCGAGCCAGGGCAGGAAGAAGAGCAGCAGGATCGAGGCGAACATCGCCAGCACGCCCCACAACTTCGCCGGCAGGATGAAGTCGACGGTGAAGGCTCGGAGGATCGCGTAGAACGGCCAGAAATACCATTCGGGGGTGATGTGCGCCGGCGTCGAGAGCGGGTTGGCCGGGATGAAATTGTCCGGGTGCCCGAGATAATTGGGCAGGAAGAAGGTCATCAATGCGAGGCCGATCAGGAACAGCCCGGCGCCGAACCCGTCCTTCGCCGTGTAATAGGGATGGAAGGGCAGAGTGTCCTGCGGAGTCTTGACGTCGACCCCGGTCGGGTTGCCCGAGCCCGGAATGTGAAGCGCCCAGATGTGGAGGATGATCACTCCGGCGATGACGAAGGGCAGCAGATAATGGAGCGAGAAGAAGCGGCTCAGGGTGGGCTGGTCGGGCGCGTAGCCGCCGAGCAGCCAGGTCTGGATCGGCTCGCCGACGACCGGGATCGCGCTGAACAGGCCGGTGATCACCTTGGCCGCCCAGAAGCTCATCTGCCCCCAGGGGAGCACGTAGCCCATGAAGGCGGTCGCCATCATCAGGAGGAAGATGACCAGGCCGAGCAGCCACACCATCTCGCGCGGCGCCTTGTAGGAGCCGTAATAGAGGCCGCGGAAGATGTGGATGTAGGTGACGATGAAGAAGAAGCTCGCTCCGTTGGCGTGCAGGTACCTGAGGAACCAGCCCTGGTTGACGTCGCGCATGATGTGCTCGACCGAGTTGAACGCGCCGGCGGTCGACGCCTCGAAATGCATGGCCAGCACGATCCCGGTGACGATCTGGATGACCAGGGCCAATCCGGCGAGCACTCCGAAATTCCAGAAATGGTTGAGGTTGCGAGGCACCGGATAGCCGCCGCCGACCGAGCCCCAGACCAGCCTCGGCAGCGGCAGCCGGTCGTCGAGCCAGCGCATGAACGCGCTCTTGGGTCGATATTCTTCCGCCCAGGGAAAGCTCATCGTTCTTCCTCAGCCGATCCGGACCGTGGTGGGGGAGGTGAAGCTGTATTCCGGCACTTCCAGGTTCTGCGGCGCCGGGCCTTTGCGGATCCGCCCGGCGGTGTCGTAGTGCGAGCCGTGGCAGGGGCAGAAATAGCCGCCATATTCGCCGCGATTTTCGCCCTCCGCGGCGCCGAGCGGGACGCAGCCGAGATGGGTGCAGACGCCGAGCGTGATCAGCCAGTTGACCCGGCCGTCGACGGTTCGCTCGGCCAGGGTCTGCGGATCGCGAAGGTCGCCCGTGTTCACCGCGTTGGCGGCCTGGATCTCCTGCGGAGTGAGGTTGCGGATGAAGATGGGCTGCTTGCGCCAGATCGTCTTGATCGCCTGGCCGGGCTGGATCGCGGCGATGTCGACGTCGATCGAGGCCAGAGCGAGGACGTCGGCCGACGGGTTCATCTGGTTGACCAAAGGGTAGAGGAGGGCGGCTCCGCCGACTCCGGCGACGCTCACCGCGGCGAGGTTGATGAAGTCGCGGCGGCGAACTCCGCCGTCAGGGGCCGCCGGGGCCGTTCCTTCGGTATGTTCCACCGTCGCCATAACGTCCTTCAGCGAGTCTCGAACCGGATACGCGGACTTGCGCCCCTGCTTCGGCCGGACGCCGGAGGGCTCCGGCGCGGGCGACCTTGGCGGCTCGCGGCGCCTGATAGACGCGTGGCCGGGCTTTTGCCAACAGCCATTTTGACCCCGCCGCGGCCGCGCCCGGGGAGCCGCCGTCGGGGACGCCGCCGGGACGCGCCCCTTGCTTCTCGCCCTCGCCCCTTCCCTCCGTCGCCGAACCGTGAAAGGCTGGGCGAATGAGGATCGCGCCTTCGCTCGTCGCCCTCGCCGCCTTCGCCGCCGCCGGCTGCGAGGGCCGCGCCGTCGAGATCGACCACCCCTTCTACCTCATGTACATCGAGGATCCGAGCGAGGTCGCCCTGTTCCGCTGCCCGGGCGAGCCCGGCATCGGCTGCGCCATCGACGGCCTGCCCGGCCCGCGCGTGATCGAGGCCGGCGCCGACGAGCGCTTCGTCGTCGCCGCCCAGCGGCCGCAAGCCGATCCGGCCGGCCCGATCCGCTATTATTATTTCGCCCGGGTGCCCGAGGAGACTTCGGGCTGGGGGCGCAATCCGGAGCGGATCGTCGGCCCCCTCGACGCCGACCAATTCGCCGCCGCCAAGGCGAGGCTCGGCCTGCCCGACTTCAGGGTCCGCCGCTGAGGGGTGCCGAAGGGACACGGACGGGCGTTTCACGATGGGGACACAATGGTATGTGTCCCCTATCTCCGCCGAGAACGGGCCTGGCCCGCGCGGAAACGTCACCCCGGACTTGATCCGGGGTCCATCTTCTTGGGGCGATGCGCGCGTTCGGGGCGCCAAAGAAGGTGGATGCCGGATCAGGTCCGGCATGACGAAGGGGGGGCTGAATTCGCTCTGGTACGAGTTCCTCCCTCCTTCGTGTCCGCCCTGTCTTCCCTCCCTCCCGGATTGCCTCGCTCTCCGTGGGGGGCGATGAGGGGGGATGCGGCTTGCCCTTCATGAGCCCGACCAGGCCGGCAATGTCGGGACGATCCTGAGGCTCGGCGCCTGCCTGGGCGTGCCCGTGGACGTGATCGAGCCGTGCGGCTTTCCCTGGGCGGACCGGGCGCTGAGGCGGGCCGGGATGGATTATGCCGAGGTCGCCAACGTGAGCCGGCACTCCGACTGGCGGGCGTTCGAGGCGAAGCTTGCGGGGCGGCTGGTTCTGCTCACCACAGCCGGCGCGGTCGGCCTGCCCGAGGCGAGGTTCGAGCGCGGCGACACCCTCCTCCTCGGCTCGGAAAGCCGCGGCGCTCCGCCGGAGGTGCACGAGCGGGCGGATTTGCGGCTGCGAATCCCGCAGGCGCCGGGGACACGCTCGCTCAACGTCGCGGTGGCGGCGGGGATTGGCTTGGCGGAGGCCCTGAGGCAGACGGGGCTGTGGCCGGCGTAAGGACGACGGGCTCCTCATCCCCCCAACCGTCACCCCGGACCCGATCCGGGGGTCCGCCTTCACCTTTGAGAGGGCCGCAAGTAAAGGGGGGCTGCCGGATCCGCGTTCGCCGGGCATCCAGGCCCTGCAAGGGAGGCGGCGGGGAAAGGGGATTGCGGACGGTTGCATGGCGCGCCGTCCGGAGGCATCGGCGGCGGAGGAGTCGACGATGATCGAGCTGGACGAGGAACAGGCGCAGGCCAGGAACTGGTTCGAGCAGCTTCGCGATCGGATCTGCGCCGAGTTCGAGGCGATCGAGCGCGAGGCGGGGAGCGACGCCCGCTTCGAATATTCGCCGTGGGAGCGGGAGGAGACCGACCCCGAGGCGGCGGCGGCGGGCGCGGCGCCCGGCGGCGGCGGCGTTCGCGGCCTGATGAAGGGCGCGGTGTTCGAGAAGGTCGGGGTCAACGTGTCGACCGTCGGCGGCCGCTTCAGCCCCGAATTCGCCGCCACCATCCACGGCGCCGCCGAGGATCCGAGCTTCTTCGCCACCGGCATCAGCCTCGTCGCCCACATGGCCAATCCGCACGTCCCGGCGGTTCACATGAACACCCGCTTCCTGGCGACGACGAGGCGCTGGTTCGGCGGCGGCGCCGATTTGAATCCGCCCATTCCCTATGAGGAGGACACGGCCGATTTCCACGCCCGCCTGCGCGCCGCCTGCGCCGCCCACGACCAGACCTACTACACCCGCTTCTCGAAATGGGCGGAGGAATATTTCTTCATCTCCCATCGCGGCGTCCAGCGCGGCGTCGGCGGCATCTTCTACGATCATCTCGAATGCGCCAGGCCCGGCGAGGGACCGACCTTCGAGGCCAATTTCGCCTTCACCCGCGACGTCGGCGAGGCCTTCCTCGACATCTTCCCGAGGCTCGTCCGCCGGCGGATGGCGACCCCGTTCGACGAGGCCGACCGCGCCCGCCAGCTCGAATGGCGCGGCCGCTACGCCGAGTTCAACCTGATCTACGACCGCGGCACCCTGTTCGGCCTCAAGACCGGCGGCAATGTCGACGCCATCCTGATGAGCCTGCCGCCGCTGGCGACCTGGGCGTGAGCTTCGGCCTCACCGACGTCGCGCCCGGCCATGTCGCGGCCGTGGTCACCTTCCTTGAGATGACCGAGCCGCCGGCGCCGCGGCCGGCGACGCCCTCGCCGCTTCGCCTCGCCCACCGGCCCGACCTCGACCCGGCCCGCTACCGCGCCCTGTTCCGCCGGGTCGGCTCGCCCTGGCTGTGGTTCTCGCGGCTGGCGATGGACGACCGGACGCTGGCGGCGACGGTCGCCGAGGTCCATGCCGTGATCGACGAAGCGGGCGAGGAGGCGGGGCTGCTCGAGCTCGATTTCCGCGAGCCGGGCCAGTGCCTGATCCGCTTTCTCGGCCTCGTCCCCGAGCTGGCCGGCCGCGGCCACGGCCGCTGGCTGTTCGACGAGACCCTGAAGCTGGCCTGGCGACCGGGCGTCGAACGGGTCCGGGTCCATACCTGCACGCTCGACCATCCGGCGGCCCTTCGAGCCTATCTGAGAGCCGGCTTCAGGGCCTATCGCCGGGCCTTCGAGAGCTTCCCCGATCCGAGGCTGGGCGGCCTGCTCCCGCGCGAGGCGGCGCCTCAGGTGCCGCTGGTCGAGCCGGCGGCGAGCGCCCGGTAGATGGCGGCGAGGAGGACGACGAGCACCGTCGAATAAGCGGCGCCGAGCGCGGCCTGCAGAACGGCCACGAGAAGGCCGCCAATCCCGTCGCGGCCGCCGAGAAGGAGAAAGATCGAGCCGAGCACCGCCTGGATCGCCAGGATGAGCACGATCCCCGCCGCCGCCACCATCAGGATCAGCCCGGCCACCGCCCAGCCCCTGCCCTTGGTGCGGGCGAAGGCGCCTCCGATCGCCGCGACCGGGTTGAGCCGCCGCTCCGCGGTCATCACCGCGCCGGCGACGCCGATCCTTCCGAGCAGGTAGAGGCACGGCACGATCAGCAGCAGGAAAGCGATGCCGAGGATCGTCATCAACAGGATCGAGAGCAGGAAATAGGAGGGCAGGAAGGTCACGCTTCCGGCCAGGGCGCCGCCGACGGTGCGGCCCGGCGGATCGAGAAGGAGCAGGTAGATGGCGACGATCCCGACCATGTTGAGCAGGTTGCCGAGCAGCGACCAGTGCCAGTTCCGGCCGACATAGCCCGACATCTGCTGGACCATCTCGGCGAAGTCGCGGGCCTCCTCCGGCGGCGGGATGAAATAGGCGGAGAGCAGGCCGGGCAGGAAGAAGAAGGCGCCGGCGATCGCGACCAGGAGCGAGGAATTGGCCCGGAGCATCGCGGCCGTGTCGTTCCAGACGGCGCTGTAGGAGAAATTCATGCCGGTCCCCGTCGATCGATCGCCCGCCCCCCATAGGACCGGCGCGAGAAGGGTGGCAAGAAAGGCTTGAACGCCCGCCCGCCATTGCCGAGAGCGAGGCGATGAAGGACGTGGCCATGGAATGGCGGGTGTCGCCGGATCTGACTCCCTACCCCGAGGCGCTGGCCGCGATGGAGGCACGCGCCGACGCGATTCGGAGCGGCGAGGCCGGCGAGCTGATCTGGCTCGTCGAGCATCCGCCGCTCTACACCGCCGGCACCAGCGCCGATCCGGCCGAATTGTTCAACCCGCTCGGCTTCCCGGTCCACCAGGCCGGCCGCGGCGGGCGCTACACCTATCACGGGCCCGGCCAGCGCGTCGGCTACGTCCTGCTCGACCTCGAGCGGCGCGGGCGCGACGTCCGGCGATTCGTCCACTCGCTCGAAGGCTGGGTGATCGCGACGCTCGGCGAGCTCGGCGTTTCGGCCCGCCGGGCGCCCGGCCGGATCGGCATCTGGGTCGACGTTTCGGGGCGCGAAGCCAAGATCGGGGCGATCGGAATCCGGGTCCGGCGATGGG
>DATMVG010000195.1:0-5105 GCA_035563315.1 Allosphingosinicella sp.
CGCCAGCGCCGCCGCGGCGGCGAGGAGGCCGGCGCCCTTTGCCATTGCCTTGAACATGACCGCTCTAACTCCTGGAAGCCCAATGCCGGCCCAGGGGTCGCCCCCGGCCGGTCGTCAAGCCCCCGTCGCGACCGGCATCGCCGAGCCTTGCGGCCAAATTATGGTCATGGCGGTCCGAATCTGCGGCGCTCCGCCGCCGCCGCCGGGCGCCGCCGCCCGGGCCCGGCTAGAGCAGGCGCAGCCTCGGCCCGCCCAGCATCCCCTAGATATCCGGCCCGGGTCAAAGTAATCCGGCGGATCCGTAGCGGCTTGCGGGGCAAGCCGCGCCACAGGCATTTTGACGCGATGACCACGACCGACCGCTATCTCGCCCGCCTGATCCTGATGCCGCCGCCCTGGGCCGCCTTCTCCGCCACCGCCTTCGCCACCAGCTCGGGCTCGGCGTCGATCACCTTCAAATAGGCTCGGACCGCCGGCGGCGGCATGTGGCGGCCGATCTCGTACTGGCGGATGTTGGCGAGCGGGATGCCGTAGGCGTTCGCGAACGCTTCCTGGCTGAGGCCCAGCCGGCCCCGCAGGAGCCGGATCCGCCGCCCCATCCGCCCCCGCTCGACTCCGGCCACGCTGACCTCGAAATCGTCGGGGTCATCCGGATCGGCCGGGATCGCGATCATGGTTTCCTTGTTCACCTTGGTTGCTCCTTCGCACCGAAATCATCCGCACCGTCTCGCCGCGCCACACGTGGATCGCGGTCCACAGCCGCCCGTCCACCATCCCGACGGCCTTGTAGCGATCTTCGCCGTCGACCGGCCGAAGCGACGGCAGGATGACGTGGTTTGCATCCTCAAACACCCGCGCGCCGAACGCCAAAGGCACGCCGTGCTTGCGGCGGTTCGCTTCGTCCTTGGCCGGATCGAAGTCGACGATCATGAGCGATGATATGTGATTCACACAGCGCACGCAAGATGCGGCGCCGGGGCTGTCGGGAGCGCGGCCGACTGCGCTGGGGGGCGCCCCCTCCCCCCTTCCAGCATCCCCTAGATATCCGCTCCGGGTCAAAGTACCACTTTGACCCGATGACCACGACCGACCGCTATCTCGCCCGCCTGATCCTCGTCCCCCTCGTGGGGACGCTGGTGCTGGCGGCGATGCTGCTGCTGCTCGAGAAGATGCTGAGGCTGTTCGACTTCGTCGTCAGCGCCGGCGGACCGGTCAACGTCGTCTGGCGGATGCTTGCCAACATGATCCCCGAATATCTCGGCCTCGGAATCCCGATCGGGCTGATGCTCGGCGTCCTGCTCGCCTTCCGCCGGCTCGCCCTCTCCTCCGAGCTCGACGCGCTTCGAGCGGTCGGGCTCGGCTACGGGCGGCTGCTTCGGGTGCCCTATCTGTTCGCCGGCCTCCTCCTCGCCGCCAATCTGGCGATCGTCGGCTTCATCCAGCCTTATGCCGAATATGCCTATGAGGGGCTCCGCTTCGAATTGCGCTCCGGCGCTCTCGGGGCGTCGATCAGGGTCGGCGAGTTCACCGACATCGGCCGGCGCATGACCCTTCGCGTCGAGCGGAGCGAGGAGGGCGGGACCGACCTTCACGGAGTCTTCCTCCGCGCCGAGAGCCGCGACGGGCGGACGCTCGCGGTGACCGCCGACCGCGGCACCTTCCTCGCCACCGACGACGCCAACGTCATCCTGCTCCGGCTCGCCAACGGCCGGCTGGTCCACGACGCGCCCGCCTACCGCACGCCCCGGGTGCTGAGCTTCACCCGCTACGACCTGCCGATCGACCTGCCCTCGATCGCCTCGTTCCGCGGCCGCGGCAACGGCACCGAGGAGCTCACCCTGCCCGAGCTGGTCAGGCTGGGCGGCCGCTCCGGAGTCGCCGATTCCGCCCGGCGCAACGCGATCCGGGCCAATTTCCACTTCCGGCTGGTCGAGGTGGTGATGATGCTGATGCTTCCGCTGCTCGCGGTCGCCCTGGCGGTCCCGGCCAAGCGCTCGACCTCGGGGCTGGGCATCTTCCTGTCGATCGCGATGGTGGTGACCTATCACAAGGTCAACCAATATGCCGAGCAGATGGCCGCCCTCGGCCGCCTCCACCCGGTCGTCGCCTTGTGGGTTCCATTCCTCCTGTTCGCGGCTTTGATCGCGTGGATGTACTGGACCCTGGCGCACCGGCCGGGCGGGCAGCCGATCGGCGCCCTCGATCGGGTCTTCAGCCGCACCGGCGACCGCCTCGCCCGGCTGTTCCGGCGGCGCAAGCCGGCCGGAGCCGCGGCCTCGGCCGCCGCATGATCAACCTGCATTTCTTCCCGTCGCGCAGGGTCGCCTTCTACATGGCGCGGCTGTTCATCGTGCGCAGCTTCGCCGTCCTGCTCGCCCTCGTGCTGGTGCTGATGACCCTCGACCTGCTCGGCAATAGCGGCGACATCCTCGCCCACCCCGGCAATGGCGACGCCGAGCTGTGGCGCTATGTCGGCCTGCGCATCCCGCAGCTCGTCGCCCGCTTCCTGCCTTTCTCGGTGCTTCTCGGCACCCTGATCACCCTGGTCACCCTGAACCAGCACAGCGAGATCATCACGATGAAGGCGGCGGGCATCTCGGCCCACCAGATCATCGCTCCGCTGGTCCTCGCCGGCCTCCTCGTCGCCGCCGTCAACTTCCTGTTCAACGAGCGCGTCGTCACCCGCGCCAACCGCGCCCTTTCCGCCTGGGAGGCGGTCGATTACGGGCCGATCCCGCCCGAATCCCAGGTCCAGAACGACGTCCGAGTGCAGCATGGCGAGGACCTCATCTTCGTCCGTCAGGTCGCCGGCGACGGCGCCGCCGTTCGGCTCGGCGGGATCACCATCTACGACCGCACCGGCGGCACTCTTCGCCGCATCCTGACCGCGCAAAGCGGCGCGCGCGCCGGCCGCGGCTGGGAGATGCGCGACGTCACCCTGTTCACGGTCGAGACCGGCCGGCTGGCCAGGATGGCGCGCGTGGTCCTCGGCGAATCGCTTCGCCCGGACCAGTTCACCCTCGCCGGAGTCGATGCCGACGAGCAGGATTTCTGGCAGCTTCGCCGGTCGATCGCCGCCCTCGAGGCGGCCGGGCGGCCGACCGTCTCGCTCCAGGCCAGCCTTTGGCACAAGATCGCCGGACCGCTGTCGACCGTGCTGATGCCCCTCCTCGCCGCCGTCGCCGCCTTCGGCCTGGCGCGCTCGGGACAGCTCTTCGTTCGAGCCGTGATCGGCATGGCGCTGGGCTTCGCCTATTTCGTCGCCGACAATTTCGCGCTCGCGATGGGGAATTTCGGCGCCTACCCGCCCTTCCTCGCCGCGTGGGGACCGTTCCTCTTGTTCCTGCTCGTCGGAGAGGCGGTCCTGATCCGGACCGAGGAGTGACCGACCCGCCAGATTCGGCTCCCGCCGTGACCCGCGGCGAGGTCGCGCGCGGCGCCGGCCTGGCCGGCCTCGCCCGCTCGGGAGCGCTCATCGAGGCGCTCGCCCAGCCGCTCTACATCTGGATGTTCGGCCTCGCCGGCTACGGCATCTATGTCGTGCTGTGGGCCGCGATCAACCTGCTCACCAACCTGCTCGACCTGTCGATGACCGGCGCCCTGCAGCGCGTCGTCCCCACCCGCGAGGGCGAGGAGGGCGCCCACGGCGCGGTCAAGCTGGCCTTGCTCGTCACCGTCCTTCCGGCGGCCGCCTTCGCCCTTGCCGTGTCGCTCAACGCCGAGGCCGTCGCCGGCCTCTTCTCCGCCGCTCCCGAGGACGCCGCCCGCCTGCCCGTCGCTGTGGCACTGTTCGCCTGGGCGCTCCCTTTGTGGACTTTCATCGAGGTCGCGACCTCCGCGGCCCGAGCCCGGCGCGCCTTCGGACCGGAAATAAGGCTTCGCGTCTTCTGGGAACAGTTCGCCCGGCTGCTGTTCGCCGGCCTGTTCTTCGCCATCGGCCTGGAGAGCATCGGCCTGATGGCGGCCCATCTCTGCTCGCTGGCGCTCACCGCCTTGCTGTGCGTGCCGCTGCTGCGCCGCTATTACGACCTGCGCCTGCTCGCGCGCGCCCGCTTAACCTGGCCGCTGGCGCGCGAGCTGGTCGGCTCGGGCGTCGCGCTCCTCCCCGCCAATCTGGCCCGGCGGCTTCTGATCGACGCTCCGCCCCTGGTCATCAACCTGATTCTTCCCGGCGCCCGCGGGGCCGCCGCGGCGGGGCTGTTCGAGATCGGCCGCAAGCTCTCGACGGTGCCCTATATCGTCCGCCAGGCCTTTCAATATGTGCTCGGGCCGCTCTCCTCGGCCCAGGCCCAGGCCGACCGAAGCGCGATCGCGCCGCTCTACCATTTCGCCTGCCGGGTGTCGGCCGCCCTGGTCGTCCCGCTCGCCGGCCTGATGATCTTCACCGCGGCCGATTTCCTCAGCGTCTACCGGCGCGAGGCGGCGGCCGCCCTCCCCGTCCTCGCAATCCTGTCGGCGGCGCGCGCCGCCGAGGCCGTGGTCGGCCCAGCCGCGACCCTCATCGAGATGATCGGCCACCGGATCCTCCCCTTGCTCAACAGCGTCGTCGCCGTGCTGGTCTGGATCGCGCTCGCGCTGTGGCTGACTCCGGCCTACGGCGCCGTCGGCATGGCGCTCGCGGTGTCGGCGGCGATCCTCGCCGCGACCTACGCCGCGGCGATCGAGCTCAGGATCAGCGACGGCCTGTCGCCGTTCGACCGCAAGCTCTTCCAGGGCCTCGCCGTCGCATTGTGCGGGATCGCCTGCATGGCCCTGGTCGAGCATTTCGCCGGCGGCCCGGTCCGCTTCACGGCCAACATGTCGCTGTGGCTCGCCACCAGCTGGCTCACCATGCGCTTCGGATTGACCCGCGAGGACCGGCTCGCGCTCGGCGGCCTGTCGCGGCGGCTGCGGCTGGTCTAGACGGCCGCCATGGAACGCAATCCGGTCCTCGCTTACGGGCGCTGGCTGGCCGAGACCCCCGACGACTGGCCGGAGGCGGCGCTGGCCTCGGCGCAGCGCCAGTTCATCGACGTCGTCGCGGTCGCCGTCCCCGGCGCCGCGGATCCGGTCGCTCGGCGGGTCTTCGACGCCGTCGGCGGCTGGGGCGCTGGGCCCGCCACGGC
>DATMVG010000196.1:0-6486 GCA_035563315.1 Allosphingosinicella sp.
GTCGGCGGCGCCTTCACCATCGCTCGCAACGTCGACCTGACCGCGGGCGCACGCTATCGGATCGCGCGCGACCGGCTCGAGACCCTCGCCCGCGACGAGCAGCGCCGCGACAGCCAGACGGTCTACGTCGGCACCGCCTTCCGCTTCTAAGCCCAGGCGTCGATTCCCGCCCAGCCGTAAGCGCCGCGCAGACGCCGCGCGCGTTCGCCGTCCATCCCGCCGAGGGCGATGACGGGCAGCCGAGTCCGGCGCGCCAGGAGGGTGAACCGGGCCGGGCCCAGGGGCGTCGCGCCGGGATGGCTGTTCGTCTGATGGACCGGCGAGAGGAACAGCAAGTCGGCTCCGGCCCGCTCGGCGGCGAGGATCTCGCGCAGATTGTGTGCCGGGGCGCTTCTGAGGCCGCCGCCGGGCCCCCGGCCATGGCTGCCGTCGGCGCCCCACGCGCGCGCTTTCCAGGCGGGCCCGGCGAGCAGCAGCAGCGCTCGCCGCCGCCGCGCCGCGGCCCTTATTCGATCGAACAGCGTCCGCCGCTCCTCGTCGGCAAGGCTGTGATGCCGAAAGACGATGCCGGCCCCCTCGGGCAGTCGCTCGACCGCCGCGAGCAGGCCTTCTCCGAGCCGCTCGTCGGTCATCAGCCACAGGCGCGGCAGGCTCTGGCGGCGGTGCATGGCCCTTCCTATAGCAGCCGCGATGAGCGACGCATCGGAAAGGCTGGAGCGCGTCCGCGCCGCCATCGCCAGGGCCGCCGGACTCGCCGGCCGCCTTCCCGAGGACGTGACTCTGGTCGCGGTCTCCAAGACCCACCCTCCCGACGCGATCGAGGCGCTGATCGCGGCCGGGCAGCGCGATTTCGGCGAGAACCGGGTTCAGGAGGCGCAGGCGAAATGGCCGGGCCTGCGCGCTCGCCACGGCGGACTGCGCCTCCACTTCATCGGCAGCCTCCAGTCGAACAAGGCGAAGGAGGCGGTCGAGCTGTTCGACGTGCTTCACTCCGTCGACCGCCCGTCGCTGATGACGGCGCTCGCCGGCGCGATGGCCGAGAGGGGCCGCCGCCCCGACTGCTTTCTCCAGGTCAATATCGGCGACGAGCCGCAAAAAGGCGGCTGCCCGGTCCCCGAGGTGCCGGCGCTCGTCGAGCAGGCGCGCCGTCTGCGGCTGCCGCTCGCTGGGCTGATGTGCATTCCGCCCGCCGATGTCGAGCCCGCCCCCTATTTCGCCCTGCTTGCGAAGCTGGCGCGGCGCCATGACGTCGCCGGGCTCAGCATGGGGATGTCGGCCGATTACGAGGCGGCGGTGATGATCGGCGCCACGCACGTCCGCGTCGGCACCGCCCTGTTCGGAGCCCGTGCGTGAAATACGACGCCATCATCTTCGATTTCGACGGCGTGCTGATCGAAAGCGAATATGTCGGCAACAAGCAGATCGCGGATTATCTCACCGCCATCGGCCACCCCACCAGCGTCGAGGATTCGATGAACAACTTCATGGGGCTGGCGGGCCAGGCGTTCATCGATGCGATCGAGCGCTGGATCGGCCGGCCGCTGCCGGAGGGCTTCCACGGCGCCCGCGCCGAGGAGGACGCCCGGGTCCTGGCGGAAGGCCTCGAAGCCGTGGCCGGAGCGGTCGCCTTCATCGAGACGCTGCCACGCGCCCTGCCCAAGGCGATCGCCTCGTCCAGCTCGGTCGAATGGATCGAGCGCCACCTCGACCATCTCGGGCTGCGCGGCCATTTCGGCGACCGGCTGTTCAGCGGCCGCGAGCACGTCGCCCGCGGCAAGCCCGCGCCCGACCTCTATCTCCACGCGGCACGGGCGCTCGGCGTCGACATCGCCAGGACCGTCATCATCGAGGATTCCCCGGTAGGCGTGCAAGGCGCGCTCGCCTCGGGCGCCAGCGTGATCGGCCTCACCGCAGGTCGGCATTGCATGCCCGGCCACGCCGAGCGTCTGCGCTCGCTCGGAGTCGAGCGCATCGCCCACAGCTTCGAGGAGGTGGCGGCGCTGATCGCTTAGAGCTGGTGCCCGCTGCGGTCGCGCTTGGTGTCGAGATAGGCGCGGTTATGCTCGCCCGGCTCGATCCTGAGCGGCACCGTCCCGGCGACGATCACCCCCGCCGCCTCCAGCGCCGACACCTTGCCCGGATTGTTGGTCAGCAGTCGCACCACCGGGCAGGGAATCTTGGCCAGCATGCGCGCGGCGACGGCGAAATCGCGCTCGTCGTCCGCGAAGCCGAGCCTGAGGTTCGCGTCCACCGTGTCGAACCCCTGGTCCTGAAGCGCATAGGCGCGCAGCTTGTTGACCAGCCCGATGCCGCGCCCCTCCTGCCTCAGATAGAGCAATATCCCCCATCCGGACGCGGCGATCGCCGCCAGCGCGTCGCCGAGCTGCGGCCCGCAATCGCATTTGAGCGACCCGAGCGCGTCGCCCGTCAGGCATTCGCTGTGCACCCTCACCAGGGGCGGATCCCCGCCCGGCGCCCCGATCAGCAGCGCGACATGCTCGGCGGTGTCGCCATCTGAGCGGAAGGCGATGATCTCCGCTTTCTCGGCGTAACGGCTGGGCAGCCGCGCCCGCGAGACGATGCGAAGGTCGGCGCCGGCGCCGAACGCCGCCACGTCCGCAGCCGACACTCGGGCCTCGGCCGGGCCCCCTGCGCCGGTGAACAACGCTGGAAGCAGGCCCGCGAGCCGCGCCAGGCGAAGCCCCGCCCGCGCCGTCTCCTGCGAGGCGAGCGGCCCGGTGCGGAAGGGGCCCTTGAGGGGTGTCGCCAGGTCGAGAGCGGGGTCCGCGACGGCGGTGGCGGCGGCGAGATCGATCCAGGGCTGGCGACGGACCAGCACCGGATCGGCCGGCACCGCTTCGCGCTGGTTGGTCAGCTTCAGCGTCGCCGCGCGGTTGCCGGCGATGAGGAGGTCGGCGGGCGCCGGCACGTCGAAGACGGCCAGCCCCTCCTCGTCGGCGGTCTCGACGGCGAGAAAGCGGGCATCGTCCACCGCCACCGGCCAGCCGCGCCGGAACGCGTCGATCGCGCGGGCGACGTCCCGCGCGCCGGTCAAATCGCGAATTCCGTCATCAGCGGGACATGGTCCGACGGCCGCGTCCAGTTGCGGCACGGCTCGTGGACGCTGTGACGGGTCACCAGCGCCGCGACATCGGCGGTCGCCCACATATGGTCGAGCCGCCGGCCGCGATCGTTCTTCGTCCAGTCGGGCGAGCGGTAGCTCCACCAGGTGAACAGCCGCTCGGGCGCGGGGACGAAGGAGCGCCCGAGATCGACCCAGCCATTGCTCTGCTGGAGCCTGGTCAGGGCATCCACCTCGACCGGCGTGTGGCTGACGACGTTGAGCAGCTGCTTGTGGCTCCACACGTCGCATTCCAGCGGCGCGACGTTGAGGTCGCCGACCAGGATGGTCGGGCAGCCGCACGCCTCCGACCAACGCATCATCCGCTCGAGGAAGTCGAGCTTCTGGCCGAATTTCGGGTTTTGGCTGCGGTCGGGAACGTCGCCGCCGGCGGGAACATAGACGTTTTCCACGCGGATGCCGCATTCGAGGCGGACGCCGATGTGGCGAGCCTCGCCATTGCCCTGCCAGTCGAACCGCGCTTCTTCCCGGACCGGAAGCCGGCTGACGATGGCGACGCCGTGGTGCATGCGCTGGCCGCAAATGATGAGATGCCTGTAGCCCAGCCGCCTGAACATGGCGTCGGGAAAGTCGCTGTCGCAGACCTTCGTCTCCTGAAGGCACAGCAGGTCGGGCGTCTCCTCGGCCAGGAAGCGCTCGACGATGTCAAGCCGGGCGCGGACGCTGTTGATGTTCCAGGAGGCGATCTTGAGAGAGGAGGACATGGCGTGCGGCTTAGCGGCAGGGCATCCCGGTGTCGATGAGCGGACATGGAAAGGCCCCCGCTCCGGGGGCGTGGAGCGGAGGCCTACCAAGCGTTCTCACGCGAGGTCAATTGCGGCAGCCCGGTTCGGGCAACAGGGGGAAAACCCGAGCCCACTCCCGCAATTGCAGCCCGATATTTAATCGGTGCGACCTGTCGCCGCGATGAACGGACGAGCCCCGCGAGCGCCTCCGGCCGGTCGCAAACGGCACGCTGCGGAGGCGATCAGCCCCGTGGCCCGCGCCGGGTCGGGTTGCGGTAGGTGAACAGGCTGTCCGCGACCGGGACGTTGAAACGCTGCCCCGACAGGCGCACGCTGGTCAGGTGGTTTTGGGCGTCGACCGTATTCCACCCCTGCAGCGTCAGGCCTGCCGGGGCGCTCGCGACCTTGGCGAAGGCGATGGTAATGGTGCCGAACTCGCGCCGCCGCGTATCGCGGGCCTCGATCATCAGCACCTGATCGTCGTCGCGCACGACTCGGGCGAAGCGGCTCAGGTCCTGGGCCGGGTTGAGCAGAACCGAAAGCGGCGAATCGTTGATCGGCCAGCGCTGCCGCTGGCCGACGTCGTAATCGACGAAGGTTAGCGCCCGGCCGTCGCCGACGATCAGCATGTTGGCGCTCCGGCCATAGTCGAACCTGATCTTGCCGGGGCGCTTGAGGCTGAGTGTGCCGCTGAGCGAGCGGCCGCGCCGGTCGGTCTGGGTGAAGCGCGCGGTCATCGTGTCGACCGCGCGCAGATGCGCCTGGACCTGGTTCAGGCCGCTATTCGCCTGGGCGACGACGGGGGCCGGCGCCGCGAGCGCGAGCGCCGCCGGGGCGGCCGCGAGAGCGAGGGCGCGAAAACGCAGCATGGGAAGACCTCCATTGGACGATTTGGCGGCGGCTATGGGAGCGCCGCCTTGAATGCCCCGTGAACTCGGCGGTTCCCTGCCGTTCAGGCGATCGGGCGGCCGTCGGGGTCGAGCAGCACCTCCCGGCGGCCGACATGATCGGGGGCGCTGACGAACCCTTCCTTCTCCATCCGCTCGATCAGGCGAGCGGCATTGTTGTAGCCGACCCGAAGCTGCCGCTGCAGGTACGAGGTCGATGCCTTCTGGCTCTCCGCCACCACCTGCACGGCCTTGCGGAAGAGCTGAGTCTCGGCGTCGTCCTCGCCGATCGGCTGACCCTCCAGAAGATAGCCCCCGTCCTCCGGCTCCTCGGTGACGGCCATGACATATTCCGGCGAGCCCTGGCCGCGCCAATGGTCGGCGACCGCGCGCACCTCCTCGTCCGAGACGAGCGGCCCGTGGACCCGGGCGATCTGCTTGCCGCCGGGCATGTAGAGCATGTCGCCCTTGCCCAGCAGCTGCTCGGCGCCCTGCTCGCCGAGAATCGTTCGCGAATCGATCTTCGAGGTGACGGCGAACGAAATCCGAGTCGGAAGATTGGCCTTGATGACTCCGGTGATGACGTCGACCGACGGCCGCTGGGTGGCCATGATCAGGTGGATGCCGGCGGCGCGCGCCTTCTGGGCGAGGCGCTGGATCAGGAACTCGACCTCCTTGCCGGCCGTCATCATGAGGTCCGCCAGCTCGTCCACGACGACGACGATCTGGGGCAGGACCTCATAGTCCAGCTCTTCCATCTCGTAGCGCGGCTGGCCCGTCTCCGGGTCGTAGCCGGTCTGCACCCGACGTCCGAGCGGCTGGCCCTTCATCTTGGCCTCGCGGACCTTGGCGTTGAAGCTCGACAGCTGGCGCACGCCGACCGACGCCATCATCCGGTAGCGCTCCTCCATCTGCTCGACGGTCCATTTCAGCGCCCGGATCGCCTTGGCCGGCTCGGTCACCACCGGGGCGAGCAGGTGCGGGATGTCCTCGTAGGTGCTCAGTTCGAGCATCTTGGGGTCGATCAGGATCATTTTGCACTGCTCGGGCGTCAGCCGGTAGAGCAGGGACAGGATCATGCAGTTGAGCCCGACCGATTTGCCGGAACCCGTGGTACCTGCGACGAGCAAATGCGGCATAGGCGCCAAATCGGCCACAACCGGATCGCCGGCGATGTTCTTGCCGAGGATGATCGGAAGCTGCGCCACCTGGTCCTCGAAGGCCGGGCTGGCGACCAGCTCCGAGAGCATCACCGTCTCGCGCTTGGCGTTGGGAAGCTCGATCCCGATCACGCTTCGCCCGGGGATCGTCGCCACCCGGGCCGACAGCGCCGACATGTTGCGGGCGATATCGTCGGCGAGCTGGATGACCCGGCTCGCCTTGATCCCGCTGGCCGGCTCGAGCTCGTACATGGTGACGACCGGTCCCGGCCGGACCTCGACGATCTCGCCCTTGACCGAGAAATCCTCGAGCACGGATTCGAGCAGCCGGGCATTGCGCTCGAGCGCCGCCTTGTCGAGGGCGACGTTGAGCGGCGGCGGCGCCGGATTGAGCAGGTCGATCGACGGCAAGGTGAAGCTGTCGCCCAGCGCGAGGGAGGGCTGGCGCTCGCGAAGCGGCCGTCTCGCCGTCTCGCCGGTCCGCGGACGCTCGGCGATCACCGGTCCGCGAGGCTCCGCCGCGGCCGCCACCGCGGCCCGGGCCGGACGCGGCGCCGGCTCCGACTTGGTCG
>DATMVG010000197.1:0-28350 GCA_035563315.1 Allosphingosinicella sp.
ATGTGTCACGTTCGTCAACTCTATCGGCGAAGCCACCCGCTCCAATCGCCTGAAGAGGATGGTGACGATTTCGCCGGCTGCAGCGTCTGGGAAGATGAGGACTTTGGCTGGCTGACCGATTTTCCGCCGCCCGAGGGCTTCGACGGCTATGAGGAAGGCGAGCCCGGGACCGACTATTACAGGCGCGAGCTGGCCCCGGAGGAGCTTGCCGCCATCCCCGAGGAGGATGCGCTCGATGGCGAGGACGGCGACGGCCTGCTCGCCGATCAGGAGGCGGCCCGGCGCCGGTTCTTCGGCCTCGGCGAGCCCCCCGTCGAGGCGGCGGCGCCGGGCGGCGAACCCGCCGCGGCAATTGACGTTCGCGTAAGCCCGAGCCTATCGGGCGTCGAACCCCCGCCGGAGACGAAGATGAGCCCGATTTCGACCAAGCGGCACGGCGACGTGCTGATCGTCACTTCCAACAATCCGCCGGTCAACGCGCTCGGCCACGCCGTTCGCGAAGGTCTGGTGAGGGCGATCGAGGAGGCGGACGGCGACGAGGCGGTGAAGGCGGTGGTGATCGTCTGCCAGGGCCAGACCTTCTTCGCCGGCGCCGACATCACCGAGTTCGGCAAGCCGATGCAGATGCCGATGCTCCCGCACGTCGTCGACCGGATCGAGGCCTGCACCAAGCCGGTGGTGGCGGCGATCCACGGAACCGCGCTCGGCGGCGGCCTCGAGGTCGCCCTCGCCTGCCATTATCGGGTCGCCGTCGCCACCGCCACGCTCGGCGTGCCCGAGGTCAAGCTCGGCCTTCTCCCCGGCGCCGGCGGCACCCAGCGGCTGCCGCGAATCGTCGGGGTCGCCAAGGCCCTTGAGATGACCACGAGCGGCAATCCGGTCCGCGCCACCGAGGCCGCCGCCCTCGGCCTGGTCGACCGGATCATCGAAGGCGATCTCGAGCAGCATGCGGTCGCCTTCGCCGAGGAGGTGAGAGCGATCCGCCCGCTCCCCAGGAGCAGCGAGCGCGACGACAAGCTCGCCGAGGCGCGCTCGGACCCCTCGGTCTTCGCCGAGTTCCGCAAGGCCAATGCCCGCAAGTTCCGCGGCTTCGAGGCGCCCGAGGCGAACATCAGGGCGGTCGAGGCCGCCGTCGCCAAGCCCTATGCGGAGGGCGTCCAGGACGAGCGCCGCCTCTTCATGGAGCTGATGAGCGGCACCCAGGCGCGCGCCCAGCAATATTTCTTCTTCGCCGAGCGCAAGGCGTGGAAGATCGAGGGCCTGCCCGAGGACACCCGCCCGCGCGAGATCGGCAAGGTCGGGGTGATCGGCGCCGGCACCATGGGCGGCGGCATCTCGATGAACTTCCTGTCGGCCGGGATCCCGGTGACGATCGTCGAGATGGCGCAGGAGGCGCTCGACCGCGGCACCGGCGTCATGCGCAGCAATTACGAGGCGAGCGCGGCCAAGGGCCGGATGACCTCGGACCAGGTCGAGCAGGCGATGGCGGCGCTGACTCCGACGCTCAGCCTCGACGACCTCGCCGATTGCGACCTGATCATCGAGGCCGTTTTCGAGAATATGGACGTCAAGAAGGAGATTTTCGGCAAGCTCGACCGGATCGCCAAGCCCGGCGCGATCCTCGCCTCCAACACCTCCTATCTCGACATCGACGAGATCGCCGCCTCGACCTCGCGGCCCGGCGACGTGCTCGGCCTCCACTTCTTCTCGCCGGCCAACGTCATGAGGCTGCTCGAAGTGGTTCGCGGCGCCCGGACGGCGCCCGACGTTCTGGTCACCGCGATGCAGGTCGCCCGGCGGATCAAGAAGGTCGCTGTGGTGGCCGGAGTCTGCCACGGCTTCATCGGCAACCGAATGCTGATGCCGCGCCAGATCGAGGCCAACCGGCTGCTCCTGGAAGGCGCGACCCCCGAGCAGATCGACCGGGTCCATGTCGAGTTCGGGATGCCGATGGGGCCGTTCCAGATGGCCGATCTGGCGGGCGTCGACATCGGCTGGCACCGCGACCCGGCCCGGGTCGAGAATATCCGCGACGCGCTCTGCGCGATCGACCGCTGGGGGCAGAAGAAGGGCGCCGGCTTCTACGATTATGACGACAGGCGGCGTCCCTCGCCGTCGGCCAAGGTGCAGGAGATCATCGAGCGGTTCCGCGAGCGCGAAGGCGTGACGGCGCGCGAAATCTCCGACCAGGAGATCGTCGAGCGCACCCTCTACACGATGGTCAACGAAGGCGCGAAGATCCTCGAGGAAGGCATGGCGCAGCGCGCCTCCGACATCGATGTGGTCTGGGTCTACGGCTATGGCTGGCCGGTCTATCGCGGCGGCCCGATGTTCTGGGCCGACACCGAAGGGCTGGCCAAGATCGTCGACGGGCTCAGGCGCCAGCAGGAACGGCTTGGGAGCGACTTCGCCCTTTCCGAGCTGCTGGTCGGGAAAGCCGAGGCGGGCGAAAAGCTCACCCGCTAGGTCTGTCCCATTGGAGTGGAAACATGTTCCCCGGCGAAAGCCGGGGTCCAGCGGCACGGTCGGAAGGACTGGTCCCGATTCAGCTTCAGCCGGACGGACCCGCCCCTCCCCTCAGAGCGTCGGGGTGAGGGTGCGGCGCGTGGGAGGGAAGCGCCGTCGACTCTCACGCAACCGCTCATCCTGAGTAGGGACCGAGCGAAGTCGAGGGCCCGTATCGAAGGACCGTCCTTCGAGACGCCGGTTCGGCAGGCTCACCGGCTCCTCAGGATGAGCGGGTCGGGGCCAAGCGGACTCCCCTCAGGGAGGGGGTTCCTCCGCCAGCGGCCCGAACGGCCTGGCGCCGGCGAGGTCGTGGATCTCGACCTTGTCGCCGACCCGGACCATCCGCTTGCCGAGCCTGGGGAAGTCGGCGATCTCGCAATCGAGGCTCTCGCCGCCCATCAGATAGACGAGATCCTCCGCCCCCGTGTTGCGCAGATGGTGGGGGACGGACGGCGCCGGAAAGCCCATGAAGTCGCCCGCGCCGACCGCATATTCCGCCCCGTCTATCTCGGCCGTCCCGGTGCCGGCGAGGACGTAGATCCACTCCTCCTCGCGATGGTGGGAATGATAGACGAAGCTCTCCTTGCCGGGCGCGATCCGGGCGAGGCTGACTCCGGTCCGCTTCAGCCCGGCCAGCCGCGAAAGCTGGACTCCCTTCATCTCGGAGCGCGGGTTCCAGGGGTGCGAGTGAATCGCCATCTTGGCCGCGGCGTCGGCGGCCCGTACAAGCTCCGGTCGGTCGTTCATCCCCATCTCCCTCGGAGGAATCATGAGGAAGGCAGCCTATCTCCTCGCCCTCGCCCTGGCGACCGCGGCCTGCGCCAAGCCGCCCGAATTCGACCCCGCCGCCGAGGAACATGCGATCCGCCAGGTCATCGCCGAGATGGAGTCGGCATGGAATCGGGGCGACTTTCGAGGCTACATGGCCGGCTTCAAGAATCCCGACGTCGTGTTCGTCTCGCGCGGCGAGTTCCAGCGCGACTGGCAGGGCACGCTCGACCATTATGTCCGCGATTATGGCGGCGACCCGGAGCGCCGCGGCCGGCTGCATTTCTGGGACATCCGGATCGAGATGCTGGCCCCCGACGCGGCCCAGCTCATCGGCCGCTACCGCCTCCAGGGCGGCGGCAGGCCGCAGGACGGGATCAACACCCGGCTGATGCGCAAGGTCGACGGGCGCTGGGTGATCGCCCTCAACCATGTCAGCTCGAAGGAGGTGCCCGCCGCTCGCTAGCGGCCTTCGGTGCGGGCGATCAGGTCGACCAGCTCCTGCTTCCAGAAGCGCGCCCAGCTGTGGGTGCCGTGGCCTCGGGTCTCGGCGGTGGCCGGGATCAGGACGTAGCGGACGCTGGGCATGCGCCGAGCGGCCTCCTCGGCGATTCCGTAATCGGGCGGGTTGATGAAGTCGTCGGCCGAATTGACCCAGGTCATCGGCACCCGGATTCGCTCGAGGCCGGGCCGGGGATCGTAATTGCGCGACGCCTCGAGCTGGTAGATCAGGTCGTTCGCGTCGCGGCTGGGAAGGTCGCGCTCGATCCGCTCGACGATATAGGCTTCGGCCGCTTCCCGGGTCGGATAGGCGCGCTGCAGGTGGAGGGGGGCGAAGCCGGCGACCTGGAGCAGGCTGACCGCCGTGCGCAGACCCTGGAGCGGCTGGGCGGTGTAGTTGCCGCCCCGCCAGGCGGGGTCGCTGCGGATGCCCTCGACAGCGGCCTTGCGCCACATCCGGTTGTGGCCGGCAATCTCGACCGGCAGGCAGGCGAGCGGCATCATCGCCTGCGCGAAATCGGGATGCGCCTCCGCCCAGACGAAAGCGTGCATGCAGCCCATCGAGGTGCCCATCAGCAGCCTCAGGCGGGTCACTCCGAGCTCGGCCAGCATGAGCCGCTGAGCCTCGACCATGTCGTCATAGTCGTAAGCGGGGAAGCGCATCCTCAACCCGTCGCTCGGCTTGGACGAGCGGCCGTGGCCGATATTGTCGGGAAGGATGACGTAGTAGCGGGCGATGTCGAGCGGCTGGCCGGGGCCGAACAGGGCGTCGGCGAATTGCGGCTGGAGGAACTGCCGGCCGCTGCCGCCGGTGCCGTGGAGCACCATCACCGCATTGGCGATCCGCCCTTCATCGTCGCGCCGCGGCGTTCCGAGGGTGGCGACGTGCATGCGAAGCTCGGCCAGGCGCTCGCCGCTGCCGAATCGGAAGTCGCTCAGGACGACGTCGCGCTCGGCGAGCCGAGCCGCATAGTCGGTCTGCGCCGCGGCCGCTTGCGGAGCGAGCCACAGCAAAGCGGCGAGCAGGATGGACAGCCAGCGCATCAGCGCCGCCCCGCCCGCCGATCAGTCGTTGGAGGCAAAGGCCGTGGCTCCGCCGAGCTGGGCGAGCAGCGGCGCATCGCGTCCATAGACGTCGCTGCGGAAGGCGATGCCTTCCGCCGAGGGCGCCGCCGTGAAATAGGTGATGTAGATCGGCACCGGCCGGGGCAGGTCGACCCGCTGCTCCGGATCGGGCGAAGAGGCCGCAATCTGCCGCCCGAACAGCCAGCGCGAGAGGCGCTGCGGATCTTCGAGGCGGACGCAGCCCGAGCTCAGCTGCCGGTTCGACTCCTCGAACAGCGCCCGATCCGGCGTGTCGTGGAGATAGATGCCGAGATCGTTGGGCATCCTGAACTTGATGTCGCCCATCATGTTGCCGGCGCCCGGACGCTGGCGCACCCGAAGCTCCTGGCGGCCGGCGGCCAGCGCCGCCCAGTCGATGGTCGCCGGATCGACCGGAGCGGCATCGCCGGTCCAGCCGGACAGGACCTCGTAGCCGCGCTCCTCGAGATAGGAGAGGCCTCGGCTGAGCACGTTGGGCGCGATCCGGCTGCGGACCAGCTCGGGCGGGACGTTCCAATAGGGGTTGAGCACGGCGTAGCGGATCTGGCTCGCCATCATCGGGGTCTGGGCGTCGGGCTTGCCGACGATCACCCGCATCGAATCGACGATCCGGCCGTCCTCGTACATGAACAGGCGGGCGGCGGCGGTGTCGACGAGCACGTAGCGCCGCCCCAGATCGGACGGCAGCGCTCGGGCGCGCTCCATGTTCACCTGGATCAGGCGCTCGTAATGGCCGGCGCCGTCGTTCAGCGAGGCGACGGTGCGGGCGCCGGCGACCCCGTCCTCGGGCAGGCCGTGGGCGGCCTGATATTCGCCCAGCGCCCGGGCGAGCTCGGCGTCGAAGGCGGCGCCGTCGGCGAGGCCGAGGCGGTGGCGAAGCGCGCGCACGCGTTCGCCCGAAGCGCCCTGGCGAAGCGCCGGCCCGGTCGGGATCTCGATCTGCGGCAGGCTCCCCCAGCGCGCACGATAGGCGTCGAGGCCGTCGCGAAGGTCGCGGTAGATCGGGTTGGCGGCGCCTCGGCCGGCGCTCGACGAACCCGGCTGCACGAGCGTCGGATCGCCGTAGACCATGCCGGTATCGAGGGCGCTGCCGCCGCCCGAAGCCGAGGCAGCGGTGGGAAGCGCGGCGGCCAGCAGACAGCCGGCCAGGGCCAGGGAGAGGCCGGTGCTCCGTCGGTGGGGGGTCCCCTTACTCATCGAACTCGTTCCTCGTGGTGCGGTCGAAACCGCGAGCCCCCCACTAGGAAACCCCGCGTTGGCAGGGTCTACATTAACAAACGAGGAACGATTTCGATCGTTCCGGACGCCGCCCCGCGGCGGGACGGGATCGCGCCGGCCGATGAAATCGCGCCGCGCCCGAGGGTTGCGATCGAAGTCCCGGCTTTCGAACCCTTCTCCGCCGGGACGATCCGCCTAGCGGTCCAGAACGTCGCGGATTCGGGTGGCGAGGTCGCCGAACGAGAAGGGCTTGGCGACCAGCTCGATGCCGGGATCGAGCCGGCCTTCATGGACGATGGCGTCGCGCGCATAGCCGGTGGTGAACAGCACCTTGAGATCGGGGCGAAGCTCCCGCGCCCGCCGGGCGAGCTCGGCGCCGCTCATTCCGCCTGGCAGCACGACATCGGTGAAGAGGAGGTCGACCCGCCTGCCGGGCTGCTCGATCAGCCGGAGAGTCGCGGCGCCGTCATGCGCCTCCAGCACATGATAGCCCAGTTCGCCGAGCAGCTCGACCGTATAGGCGCGGACGTCGTCGTCATCCTCGCAGACCAGGACAGTCTCCTCCTCGGCGCCGCGCGGGGGGACCGCCGCCTCGACCTGCTCCTCGTCCGGCGAGGCGCCGATCAGGCGGGGCAGGTAAATGTGGACGCTGGTGCCGCGTCCTTCCTCGGACTGGATCCGCAGATGACCGCCCGACTGCCTGACGAAGCCATAGACCATCGACAGGCCGAGGCCGGTCCCCTTGCCCACTTCCTTGGTGGTGAAGAAGGGTTCGACGGCGCGCTGCACCATCTCCTCGCTCATGCCCACGCCGCTGTCGGAGACGGAGATGAGGACGTAATTGCCCGGCGCGACCTCGTCGCCGGCGGCGGCCTTGCCGGGGCCGAGCCTGGCGGCGGCCGTCTCGATGACCAGCCGACCGCCGTCGGGCATGGCGTCGCGCGCGTTCACGGCAAGATTGAGGATCGCGCTTTCGAGCTGGTGGGGATCGGCCTCGATCCGCCACAGGCCGGCGGCGAGCCGGGTCTCGACCTCGATCGTCTCGCCGAGGGTTCGGTGGAGCAGGTCGCTCATCCCCGCCAGCAGCGCATTGGGATCGATCGCCTTGGGGGCGAGCGGCTGGCGGCGCGAGAAAGCGAGCAGTCGCTGGGTCAGCGTCGCGGCACGGTCGGCGCCCACCGAAGCGCTGGCGATGGCGCGCAGCAGCCTCGGGTCGCCCTCCGTGCCGATCCGTCGCGCCGCCAGATCCAGATTGCCGCTGATCACGGTCAGGAGATTGTTGAAATCGTGGGCGATGCCACCCGTCAGCTGGCCGACCGCCTCCATCTTCTGGGCCTGGCGCAGGGCTTCCTCGGCGCGCTCGCGCTCGGCCATCGCCGCCGCGATCCGGGTCTCCAGCGACACGTTGAGCTCGCGCACCGCTTCCTCCGCCCGGCGCCGCTCGGCGATCTCGCGCTGCGCCGATTCGAACAGCCGCGCATTGTCGATGGCGACCGCGGCCTGGCCGGCGATGCCGACCAGCAGCTGCTCGTGCCGCTCGGTGAAGCGCGCCTGATCGGAATGGCCGAAGAAGAGGCCGCCGATCACCTCGCCCGAGCGGGAAATGACGGGCACCGCCAGATAGGAGCAGACGGGCAGATGCTCCTTGGGCATGCCCTGGTGGGTGTCGCTGAGCCCGTAGCGCGGGTCCTGCGTGATGTCGTCGGAACGGACCACGGCGGCGCCGGTGAAGGTCGGCGCGAACACCGCGGTGTTGCGCGGCATCGGGAATTTGTCGAACGCGGCCCGGTCGACGCCGGATATGGTGTAGAGCATGTAGCTCTCGCCGGCCTGGTTCAGCACATTGTAGAAGAAGGCGCCGAACTGCGCCCCGGTCAGCTCCACGCCGGCGTCGGTGACCATCTGGACGAGTCGCTCGAGGTCGAGCTCGCCGGCGAGCGCGGCCCCGACCCGGTTGATCGTTCCGAGCATCCGGCTTTCGGCGCGCAATTCCTCCTCGGCTCGGCGCGACTCGGTGACGTCGACCGCCATGCCGACATAGCCGAGGAAGGCGCCCGGGCTCTGCCGCGGCTTGCAGCTCGCCCGAAGCCAGCGCCATTCGCCGTCGTGCCGGCGGAATCGCGCCTCGAAATCGTAGGGCTCCTTCGTCTGCCAGGCGCGGGTCCGCCGCTCGGCGACGATGGGCAGGTCGTCCGGGTGGGCGAGCCGCATCCAGGCGTCGCCGCGCAGCTGCTCGACGGAGAGTCCGGTGAAATCGGCCAGCGCCTGGTTGGCGAACTCGATCCCCTGCTCGTTGGTCACCCACACCGGCGAGGGAGCGCTGTCGGCCATCGCCCTGAAACGCGCCTCGCTCTCGCGAAGCTCGTCCTCGGCCCGCTTCTGCTCGGTGAGGTCGACGGCCATTCCGACATAGCCGATCAGAGCGCCTTCATCGTCCAGGCGGGGCTTGCAGCTGACATGCATCCAGCGCAGCTCGCCGTCGGCGCGACGGAAGCGCGCGTCGTAGACGTAGCCGCGCGCTTCCGCCCAGGCGCGGGCTCGCTCCTCGATCACCGGCGGCAGGTCGTCGGGATGGATGAGGTTCATCCAGCTCTCGCCGGTCAGCGCCTCGGGCGGGAGGCCGGCGACCTCGACGAAGGCCCTGTTGACGAACTCGATCCCGTCCGGACGAGTCACCCAGACCGGCGCCGGCGCGCAATCGGCCATCGCGCGGAACCGAGCTTCGCTCTCGCGTAGCGTCTGCTCGGCCCGCTTGCTGTCGCTGATGTCCTGCATCAGCGCGAAATAGCCGGCGACGGCGCCGTCGTCGCGCCGGTCGGGGACCAGCTCCAGGTGGACGTGGCGGGCGGCGCCCTCCCTGGCGGGAAGGCTGGCGTCGGCGCTCACCCGTTCGCCGGCCAGAGCCGCCTCGACGAGCGGCTGGAGCTCGCGATAGGCGGGCTCGCCGAGCACCTCGCGAAGGTGGCGGCCGAGCATCTCGCTTCGGCGCGTGCCGAACCAGCGCTCATAGGCCTTGTTGTTGTAGCGATAGACCTGGCCCGAATCGACATAAGCGATGAGGACCGGAAGCGCGTCGGCGACGACCCGGATCTGCGAGCCGAGCATGGCGCTCGCCTGCAGACGCTCGACCAGCTGATCGCGTTCCTCGAGGGCGGCGCGAAGGCTGGCATTTTCGGCTTGGAGTCGGGCAATGGGATCGTCGGCGGGGCTCGCCCTTCCCGTCGCGCCTCCATCTTCCGACAGTCCGGCCACGACCCCCCCTGTCACACCCCCGGCTTCAACAGCAAGAATCGATGGCCGGGCAATTCGTTCCGCCGGGCTCGACGTCGGTCACTCCCACTCGATGGTGCCGGGAGGCTTGCTCGTGCAGTCGTAGACGACCCGGTTGATGCCCCTGACCTCGTTGACGATCCGGGTCGCGACCCGGCCGAGGAAGGCGGCGTCGAAGGGGTAGGCGTCGGCGGTCATGCCGTCGGTCGAGGTGACGGCGCGAAGGCCGCAGACATTGTCGTAGGTGCGCGCGTCGCCCATCACGCCGACCGTGCGAACCGGGAGCAGCACCGCAAAGGCCTGCCAGATGGCGTCGTAGAGGCCGGCGGCGCGGATCTCCTCGAGGTAGATGGCGTCGGCCTTGCGAAGGATCTCGCAGCGCTCGCGCGTGACCTCCCCCGGGATCCGGATGGCGAGGCCGGGGCCCGGGAAGGGGTGGCGCCCGACAAAGGCTTCGGGGAGGCCGAGCTCGCGGCCGAGGACCCGCACCTCGTCCTTGAACAGCTCGCGCAGCGGCTCGACCAGCCGCATGTTCATCCGTTCGGGCAGGCCGCCGACATTGTGGTGGCTCTTGATCGTGACCGAGGGCCCGCCGGTGAAGCTCACGCTCTCGATCACGTCCGGGTAGAGCGTGCCCTGGGCGAGGAAGTCGGCGCCGCCGATCTTGGTCGCTTCCTCCTCGAACACGTCAATGAAGGTCCTGCCGATGAACTTCCTTTTCGCCTCCGGTTCCTCGACCCCGGCCAGACCGTCGAGGAACAAAGCTTCGGCGTCGACGTGGACGAGCGGGATGTTGTAGGAATTGCGGAACAGGCTGACCACCTGTTCGGCCTCGCCCATGCGCATCAGGCCGTGGTCGACGAAGACGCAGGTCAGCTGCTCGCCGATCGCCTCGTGGATCAGAACGGCGGCGACCGCCGAATCGACGCCGCCGGAGAGGCCGCAAACGACCCGGCCGCCGCCGACCTGGGCGCGAATCTCCTCGATCTTGGTCGCTCGGAACTCGGCCATCGTCCAGTCGCCGCCGAGCCCGCAGACGTGGCGGACGAAATTGGCGATCAGCTTCGCCCCGTCGGGCGTGTGGACGACCTCGGGGTGGAACTGGACACCGTAATAGCGGCGCTCGTCGTCGGCGGTGGCGGCGAAGGGCGCGCCTTCCGACCATGCGACGATTCGGAAGCCGTCGGGGATCGCTTCGACCTTGTCGCCGTGGCTCATCCACACCTGGTGGCGTTCGCCGGGGGCCCACAGACCGTCGAAGAGCGCGCAGCGGTCGCGGATCTCGATGAAGGCGCGGCCGAACTCGCTATGGTCTCCGGCGACGACCTTCCCGCCCAGCTGCGCGGCCATCAACTGCTGGCCGTAACAGATTCCGAGCAGCGGAACTCCGGCCCCGAACAAGGCCTCGTCGGCGCGCGGGCTGTCCTGGTAGGTGACGGAAGCGGGCCCGCCGGAAAGGATGATGCCCTTCGGCCGCAGCCGCTCGAGCGCTTCGGCGGCTCGGCTGTAGGGGGCGATCTCGCTATAGACCCCGGCCTCGCGGACCCGCCGGGCGATCAGCTGAGTCACCTGGCTGCCGAAATCGACGATGAGGACGGATTCGGTCGGCTGGATCGTCATGGCCGGCGATTAGGCAGCGCTTCCGCGCCTGTCCAGCACGCCGCCATCGCGCCGAGTTCGAACCGGCCATTCCCGGTTGCGCGGAATGCGGCGGCTACTCGGGAATGTGCATCGGCGGCTGCCGGCCGAGCTGGTCGGGACCTGAAAAAAAGTGCGCGCGGGCCGGAGCCCGCGCGCACCTGGTTCCATCGCCTCCCCGGGCAAGCCGCGACCTCAGACCCGGAAGTCGTAGATCCGGCCATTGCGGGCGAAGCAGGTGAAGTCCTCGCGATCGATGTCGTAGCGGCGGTTCCAGCCGCGGCCGTCATAATCGGCGACGTCGATCCGGCCGCGGACCCGGAAGCCGCCGTTGCTCCGGTCGAGGTCGGTGATCTGGACGTTGCGGCCGATCCGCTGCGCCTCGCGGGCGCACACGTTGACGGCCGAGCGCGCGCCGCCATGGCCGTAGCGGTCGTTGCCGTAGCCATAGCGATAGTCGGAGCGGCCATAGCCGTAGCCGTAGCGGTCGTCGCCGTCGATCGCCGAGATGACCGCAGCGATGCCGCCGAGGATGGCGACTCCGGCGACGACGTCACCGACGTCGATGCCGCGGTCGCGATCGCGGTAGCGGTCCCAGCTCTGCGCCTGCGCCGGCGCGGCGGCCGAGAGGGTGAAAGCGGCGACGGTCGCGGCGCCGGCGAGATATTTGGTCAGAGCCTTCATGGCTTCCTCCTGTTCCAGACGATCCGGGAATCCCGAATCTTGCGACTCTTCTAGGCGAGTCGCGCTGACCTCGGCCTGAATCGGTTCGTAGGCTCACGTTCAGCTTCGGACGGGCGAGGCTGAACGGGGGCGCCCGGCCGACTCAGAAGGGCATCGCAGCCAGGAGCAGGAAACCGTTCGCGGTAAGGGCCCCTCCGGCGAGGCCCAGCAGCCCGGCGAGGATCAGGATCGGCCGGTTCACAGCCAGGATCGCGACCGAGCCGAGCACCAGGGCGAGCTGAAGCAGCACCTCCGCCATGTCGAAATTGCCGTCCTGCTCGGAGGCGCGCTCGCGGGCCGCCTCGAACGCTTCCGCCTGGGCGCGCAGCTGGGTCTTGCCCTCGCCGCGCGTGGGGTCGTTCGGCGCCTCCGGGTCGGGTTCGCTCTCGTAGCGGGCGACGGTCGCTCGGTAATCGGCGAGACGTCGCTCGAGGCGCGTCCGTTCCTCCGCGGAAATGGCCGGCGAAGCGAGCGCCGTCTCGATCTCTTCGGCGGCGACCTCGTACAGCGTCTGGCGCATGTTCTTGGCCTGGAAGAAGGCCCAGGTGTCGCTGGCCCGGATATTGTTGAAGATCATCTCGTCGGTGGCATTGCCGCCCCCCAGGCCGCCGATGGCGAGAGTCGCGGCGAGCAGCGCGATCATCAGCGCCGCGCGGTTGCGGAACCGCTCCGATTGCTCCTGCTCGGCGCGGTCCTCGTGGATTTCGGCAATCAGTTCCGCTGCGTCGGCGCTGTCCATCCTGGCCCCCTTCCCGGCGATGCCGCGCGCTTAGCCGGTTCGCGCGGCGAATCCATGGCTTTGTGCCTGCCCCGGTTGATTCCCGCCGCCGCTATGGCATGGCGGCCACGCATAGCCGGGAGGATGAAGATGAAGCTCTGCATGGTCGCCGCCCTGATCGCTCTGCCCTTCGCCGCCGGTGCCGTCGGCGCTGAGCCGCGAGAGACTCCGGCGCCCAAGCTCGTCGTCGCCATCGCGGTCGATCAATTCTCCGCGGACCTGTTCGCCCAGTATCGGCAGCATTTCACCGGCGGCCTCCGGCGGCTCTCGGAGGGGGCGGCGTTCCCCGCCGGCTACCAGGCGCATGCGGCGACCGAGACCTGCCCGGGCCACTCGACCATCCTGACCGGCTCGCGCCCGGCCCGGACCGGCATCGTCGCCAACAACTGGTACGACCTTGGTGCCGCGCGCGAGGACAAATCCATCTATTGCGCCGAGGATGAGCGGGTGCCCGGAAGCACCTCGCGCGCCTATACCGTCTCTCCGTGGCACCTGCGCGTTCCGGCGCTCGGCGACCACATGAAGAGCGCCAACCCCGCCAGCCGGGTCGTCGTCGTCGCCGGCAAGGACCGGGCGGCGATGATGATGGGCGGACATCATCCCGACCAGCGCTGGTGGTGGCAGCGCGGGGCCTTCGTCAGCCACTCGGGAGTCGCCGCCGGCCCGGCGGTCCAGGCGGCCAACGCCCGTCTCGCCGATGCGATGTCGCGGCCGCGCGAGGCGTTCGAGCTGCCGGCGCCTTGCGTGCCGCGCAGCCGCGCCGTCGCGCTCGAGGGCGGTGGCCAGCCGGTCGGGGACGGGCGCTTCGCGCGCGGCGCGCTCGACGCCGACCGTCGCGACGATTTCCGCGCTTCGCCCGATTTCGACGCCGCCGTCCTCGCCCTCGGGATCGGGCTGCGCGACGAGATGCGCCTCGGGCAAGGCAGCGCGACCGACCTGCTGATCCTCGGCCTGTCGGCGACCGATTATGTCGGCCACAGCCTCGGCACCCAGGGCAGCGAGATGTGCATCCAGATGCTGGCGCTCGACCGCGCGCTCGGCGCCTTGTTCGAGCGGCTCGACGCCGCGGCAATCGACTATGCCGTCGTTCTGACCGCCGACCATGGCGGCGTCGACATCCCCGAGCGCGCCCGCCAGCAGGCTGCGGCGGATTCCGCGCGCGTCGACCCCGGCCTCGACGTTCGCAGGGTCGAGGAGGCGATCGCCGCCCGGCTCGGCCTGCAGGGGCGGCTGCTGTTCGGCGACAGCGCGTTCGGCGACATGTATGTCAGCCGCGACCTGCCGCCCGAGGCGCGGCGGCGGGTGTTCGAGGAGGCCGTGCGGACCTATCGCGGCCACCCCCAGGTCGCCGCCGTCTTCACCCGCGACGAGCTCGCCGCGGCGCCAGCCCCATCCGGCCCGCCTGACGAGTGGAGTCTGATCGAGCGCGCCCGGGCCTCGTTCAATCCGGAACGGTCGGGCGACTTCATCGTGCTGCTGGCGCCCCGGGTGAGTCCGATCCACGACACCAGCCGCGGCTACGTGTCCACCCACGGCAGCCCCTGGGATTATGACCGGCGCGTGCCGATCCTGTTCTGGCGGCGCGGGCTGACCCCGTTCGAGCAGCCGCTTCCGGTCGAAACGGTCGACATCCTCCCGACCCTGGCGGGGCTGCTCGGCCTGTCCATCCCGGCCGGATCGATCGACGGACGCTGCCTCGACCTGATCGAGGGTCCGGAGACGTCCTGCCGATGATAGCCGAGTGGGTGGGATTGCCCGGCTTGCAAGACCGGCTCGAAGACTTTCTGGCAACCCTCAAGGACAAGGAGACGGACGATGGCGGAACATGACGATTTGGTGCTGGAGCGGACGCTCGACGCGCCGCGCGATCTGGTCTGGAAGGCGTGGACCGACCCGGACCTGCTCAAGCAATGGTGGGCGCCGAGGCCGTACCAGACTCCGGAATGCGAGATGGAGCTGCGCCCGGGCGGCCGCTTCTATACGCGGATGACGGGGCCCGACGGCTTCGACGTGCGCGGCACGAGCTGCTTCCTGGAGGTCGTCGAGGGCGAGCGCATCGTCTGGACGAGCGCGCTCAGAGCGGACTACCGGCCCCAGGACGTCGATCCCGACGATTGCGGCGGTTTCCCCTTCACCGCGATCCTCACCTTCGAGGACGATGGCGCCGGCCGGACCCGCTACCGCGCGGTCGCGCTGCACAGGAACTCCGCCGACCGCGACACCCACGCGAAGATGGGCTTCGAGGAAGGCTGGGGCACCTGCGCGGACCAGCTCGCGGAGGTCGCACGCGGGCTGAGGGTCGAGGCATGAGAAAGGTCGTCGCGGCGACCTTCGTCAGCCTCGACGGCGTCATGCAGGCGCCGGGCGGACCGGAAGAGGATCCGACCGGCGGCTTCGCCTACGGGGGATGGACGGTCGACTATTGGGACCAGATCATGGGCGAGGCGTTGGGCGAGGCTTTCGACCGGCCGTTCGACCTGCTGCTCGGCCGAAGGACGTACGAGATCTTCGCCGCCCATTGGCCCTATGAAGAAAGCGGCCCGATCGCCGATAGCTTCAACGCCGCGACCAAATATGTCGCCACCTCCTCCGCCGAACCGCTGACCTGGCACAACAGCGTCCGCCTCAGCGGCGACGCGGCGGTGGAGGTGGAGCGCCTCAAGCAGGAAGAGGGGCCCGTCCTTCTCATCCAGGGCAGCAGCGTCCTCATCCAGAGCCTGCTCGCCCGCGGGCTCATCGACGAGTTCCGGCTGATGATCTTTCCGCTTCTGCTCGGCTCGGGCAAGCGCCTGTTCGGGGCGGGCATCCCGGCGGCCGGGCTGAGGCTGGTCGACAGCAAAGTCTCCTCGACCGGAGTGGTGATCGGCACCTACCTGCCCGCCGGCCCGGTCCACACCGGCTCCTTCGCCCGGGCGGAGCCGAGCGCCGCCGAACTGGCGCGGCGGGAAAAGCTGAGAGCGGAGATTCAGCCATGGCCGGACCGATAATCGTCACGGTCGAACGCCGGATCGAGGCCCCGCCCGAGCGCGTCTTCGACGCCTGGCTCGATCCGGCAAGGGCAGGCCGATGGCTGTTCGCCACGCCCGACGGGACCATGGAGCGGGTGGAGATCGACGCGCGGGTCGGCGGCCGATTCCAGATCGACGAACGCAGGGGCGGCGAGCTCGCCGAGCATTTCGGCGAATATCTCGAGATCGACCGGCCGAACCGGCTCGTCTTCAGCTTCGCGGCGCTGCGCGGCGCCGGCTTCACTCGGGTCACCGTGACCATCGCGCCGGACGGCGACTGTTCGCGACTGACCCTGGTCCACGAGATGGACCCGCGCTGGGCCGAATATGAGGACCGCACTCGCGAGGGCTGGACCAGGATCCTGGAGGGCCTGGCGGGGACGGTCGCCGGGGACGGTCGCTAGCGGCCGTCCCCGCCCGATCAGCAGCTGCGGTCGATCTCGCGGCCGACCAGGGCGCCGATCGCTCCGCCGATGATCGCTCCGACCGTGCCGTCGCCGCCCCTGCGATAGCGGCGGCTGTAGCGGCGGCCGTCGCGTCCGACCTCGCGGCCGACCAGCGCTCCGGCCGCGCCGCCGACGATCGCTCCGGTCGTGCCGCTGCCGCAGCGGCCGCGATAATAGCGATCGCCGCGATAGCGGTGCCGGGCATAATAGCGGTCGCGCGGATAATAGCCGCGCCTGACATGTCTGCCGCGATAATAATCGCCGGGGCGATAGCGGCGGTGATGGCCGTCGCGATAATAGCCGTCGTAAGTGCGGCCGTAATAGCCGTCGCGATGGTCGGCCTGGGCCGCGCCCGGCAGGACGAGCAGCGCCGAAAGCGAGGCCGCGACTCCGAGCATGAACTTCCTGAGCATGATACGAGCTCCCGTAAGACGCCGGCGGCCGGAGGCGCCGCCGGCCCTCACCTTCGCTCGCCAAGACTGAGCGGAGGATGAACGGCGGCGCCCGCCAGGAGCGCGTCCGTTGCGGCGGCCGTCGCGCGATCAGCTGCGTCTTTTGGTGAGCGCCTCGATGATCGGAAAGATGATGATCACGGTCACGACCATCGCCGCCGAGCCGTAAATCGGATCCCACTGGCCGAATATCCTGGTCGCGATGGGATTGCCGGTCACCAGCAGCCAGACCGCGAAGGCGATGGTGGCGTTGATGACCTGATGCCAGGCCGGCGGCTCGGACCCGTTCTTGGTGCTGACGTAGATCCAGACTGGGGTCAGCGCCAGAAGCACCAGACCGACGACGAGAAGCGTGTTGTTCTCCGCGGCCGTCAGCGGCGGCGGCACGGCGCCGCCGGCATTCTCGCCCTGCTCGCCGCGAGCGATGAAGCCTTCGACCGTATGGTAGGCGGCGATCACCTCGGCCGGGATGTAGGTCGCCAGCCGGCCGACGAAATTGTTCGAGCCGGGATCCGCCGCGGTCGGCGCGGCGGCGGCCTCCGGCGGATCCGCCATCGAAATACCGTCGGCGGGCCCGGCGATCGCGGCGCGGTGGACGGGCAGGTCCCGGGCAGTCAGAACGGCCCGCGGTCTCAGTCTCGGCATCGGATGTCCCCTTTTCCTGCTGGGCGACGCTGCCGGCGACGACCGCTCGGGACGCTCGCCAGGCCTCGCGCCGACGCTCCGCTTAACCCGAGCCTAGCCCATCCCCGGACCGATCCCCGAACCCCCGGGGCCAGGCGAAGACGGGGGACTCCGCCAAGGAATATACCCAAGACGAGGCCGCGGCAACGGCCCGGGCCGAGCCCCCCGATCGCGCCGGACGGAGCGGCGCCTGGTCAGCGGCCGGAGCCTCCCGACGCGCGCACCTGAAGCCCGGTATGGTGGGCGATGAAGGCGTACATGTCCGAATATTCCTCGATCTGCTTGTCGGTCGGCTTGCCCGAGCCGTGGCCGGCGCGGGTCTCGATCCGGATCAGCTTGGGCTGGTCGCCGGTCTCCGCGGCCTGCAGCGCGGCGATATATTTGAAGCTGTGCCCGGGCACGACCCGGTCGTCGGTGTCGGCGGTGGTCGCGAGCACGGCCGGATAGCGGCTTCCGGAGCGGATATTGTGATAGGGCGAGTAGGCGCGAAGGATCCGGAAATCCTCCTCCCGGTCCGGATAGCCGTAATCGTCGACCCAGTAGCGGCCGGCGGTGAAGCGGTTGAACCTCAGCATGTCCATCACGCCGACGCCGGGCAGCGCCGCCGCGAACAGGTCGGGCCGCTGGTTGATCACCGCGCCGACCAGCAGCCCGCCGTTCGAGCGGCCCTCGATGGCGAGGTTGCGGCTGGTCGTGATGCCCTGGGCGATCAGATGCTCGGCGGCAGCGATGAAGTCGTCGAAGACGTTCTGCTTGTTGGCCCTTCGCCCGGCATCGTGCCAGGCCTGGCCATATTCGCCGCCGCCGCGCAGGTTCGCCACGGCGAGAACGCCGCCCATGTCGACCCAGGTCATCCAGCGCGGCTGGAAGGCGGGGACGCTGGAGATGTTGAAGCCGCCATAGCCGTAGAGCAGGGTCGGCTGCGGCCGGGTAAGGTCGAGGTCGCGGCGGTGGACCAGGAACATCGGCACCCGGGTCCCGTCCCTCGAATTGTAGAAGACCTGGCGGACCTCATATTGCGCCGGGTCGAAGGCGAGCTCGGCCTGGGCGAAGACGCTGCTCTCCCCGGTGGCGCTGTCGTAGCGGTAGACGGTCGGCGGCCGGTTGTAGCTGGCGAAGCTGTAGAAGGTCTCGCTGTCGCTCATGTCGCCCGAAAAGCCGGCGACGTCGCCGATGCCCGGCAGCGAGATGGTGCCGGTGCGCCGGCCGTCGAGCGTGAAGGTCCTCACCTCGCTCTTCGCGTCGACCAGATAATAAGCGATGAGCTGGTTGCCGACGATCGAGGCGCCGCCGAGCGTCGCGGCGTCCTCCGGAACGATCTCGGCGAGCGAGTCCGGGGTGCCGATGTCCATGGCGACGATGCGCTGGCGGGCGGCGCCGCGATTGGTCTGCCAGAAGAAGCGGCTCCCCTGGTTGCCGAGATAGGTCCAGTCGTTCTCGAGGCCGGCGATCAGCCGTCGCGGCTGGGCGGCCGGCTGGGTGAGATCGATCAGGGTGACCTCGTAGCGGGCGTCGGTCCCTTCCGAGGAATAGACGATCAGCCAGCGGCCATCGTCCGACACCTCGCCGTTGTTGGTGAGCCCGGGCCGGTCGGCCGTGGCATAGACCAGCCGATCCTCGCTCTGCGGCGTGCCGAGGCGATGGAAATAGATGATGTGGTTCTCGTTCAGCGACTGGAACTGCTGTCCCTGGGCCGGCTCCGGAAAGCGCGAGTAGAAGAAGCCCGAGCCGTCCTTCGCCCAGTCGAGGTTCGAGAATTTGACCCAGCGGACCTCGTCGGCGAGGGGCTGGCCGGTGGCGACGTCGAGCACCCGCACGGTGCGCCAGTCGGTGCCGCCGTCCTGAACCGAATAGAGCAGATGGCGCCCGTCGTCGGAGGGATCCCATTCCGCCAAGGCGGTCGCCTGGTCCTGCGACCAGACGTTGGGATCGATCAGCATCCGCGGCTGGCCGGCAAGCCCTTCGCGGACGTAGAGCACGGACTGGTTCTGAAGGCCGTCGTTGCGGGTGTAGAAATAGCGGTTGCCGGCCTTCTCCGGAATCCCGAACCGCTCGTAATCGTACATCTGGGTCATCCGCTCGCGAAAGGCGGCGCGAGCCGGCAGGGTGGCGAGATAGGCGTTGGTGACCTCGTTCTGAGCCGTCACCCAGGCGCGCACCCGCGGGTCCTCGCGGACGTCGTTCTCGAGCCAGCGATAGGGGTCCGCGATCCGTTCGCCGAATTGCTCGTCCACGACTTCCTCCCGGGCGGTCTCAGGATATTGGAGCGGCGCCGCGGCCGGCTGCGCGAGAGCGGCGGCGGAAAGCGGAAGAAGCATGGCGGTCAGGAGACGCATGGCGGGCGGGACTTTCCGGTCAGGGGACGGCGGCGAAGGTCTAGCATCGGCTTCGCGCTCGTCAACGGGGCGCGCGGAGGCGCCGCCGCGAGGCGGCGAAGGTTGACGAACGTTGCGTGTCCGCTGAAGCCATCGTGTCGCCTTCGTCAACTTTCGCCGGGCAGCGGGCCGAGCCGATCGGACAGAGCGCGCAGCCCGGCCAGGCGCCGCGCTCCGAGCGGGTCGGGGTCGAGCCGTTCGGCGATCCGGTCGAGCCGGGCAAGCCTCGCCATCGCTCCGGAAAGGTCGTCGCGAAGGACGTAGCCGATCATCCGGCCGCGATAGAAACGCGGCACGAGCAGGGTCTCGATCCCGGCACCGGAGCGGCGCTCCGCCCAGGCCGCGCCGCGCACCTCCCGAGCGAACGCCACCGCCGAATCCCAGGCGCGGGCGAATTCCTCCGCCCCCGCCCGCCGCCGCAACGCGTAAGCCGCCTGGCGCGACCGCCCCAGGCTCCGCGCCGCCTCGTCCACGCCCGCGCCGCGCGCGAGCGCGACGATGAAGCGAAGCTGCAGAGCCGGCGACCACCCGTCCCGCCGCGACCGCACCGGCACCGGCGCGAAGCGGAGGAAGGCGGGGAGCGGCGGAAGGTCGGCGGGCGGGATGTCAGCGGGGCGGTTCATGGCGTGTCCCTCGAGTCGCGGCGAATCGACCAGCTTATGCCTCAACAGAGGAGGTGTAGGAAAATGATTTGTTCGACCTCTGTTCTCTGCCGAACCCGACTCTTCCGCCAGCCGCTCCGCTGCCGTCGAAATCGGCGAACGATTCTGTTGCCGGGGCGTTGGCGCGGGTGGAGGATTGCGATGAAGGCTTTGCTGGCGGCGCTTGCCCTTGGACTTGGCGCCTGCGCCACGACGGCCGAGGTCCCGCCGACCCCCGACCCCGCTTCCGCCGCCTCCTACGCACCGATCGACCTGCAGCGCCTGTCGGACTGGACCCGGACGCTCGCCGCGGACGACTTCCAGGGCCGAGCGCCCGGCACCGAGGGCGACCGGCGGACCGTTGCCTGGCTGAGCGAGCAGTTCCGGACGCTGGGGCTCGAGCCGGGCGGAGAGAATGGCGGGTGGACGCAACGCGTGCCGCTGATCCGGAGCCAGGTCCGAAGCCCGGCCTCGTTCACCGTCGCCGGCCACGGCGAGACGCTGACGCTGCAATCGCCGCGCGACATCTACGTCAGCACGGTGCGCGAGACCGACCGAGTCCGGATCGAGAGCGCGCCGATGGTCTTCGTCGGCTACGGAGTCACGGCGCCCGAGCGGCAGTGGGACGATTTCGGCGACGTCGACCTTGCCGGCAAGGTCGCCGTCTTCCTGGTCAACGATCCGGATTTCGAGGCCGCGGCGGACGACCCGGTCGCGGGCCGCTTCGGCGGCCGGGCGATGACCTATTACGGGCGCTGGACCTACAAGTTCGAGGAGGCCGCCCGGCGCGGCGCGATCGGCGCCCTGGTCGTGCACGAGACCGAGGGCGCCGGCTATGGCTGGAATACGGTCCAGGCCCCGGCCGGGGAGAATTACAACGTCGTCCTCGGCGAGGGGGCGCGGCAGCCGGTGCTTCTTCAGGGCTGGATCCAGCGCGACATCGCGGCCGACCTGCTGCGCCGAGCGGGGCACGATTTCGAGGCGGTGAAGCGCCGGGCCCGTTCCGGGAGCTTCCGGCCGATCGACCTCGGCGCGGCCTTCTCGGCGGACCTGGCGGTGACGGTCGAGCGGGTCGAGAGCCACAACGTCATCGCGCGCCTCCCCGGCTCCCGGCGGCCCGACGAGACGGTCATGTTCGCCGGCCATTGGGACGCCTACGGAGTCGGCGCGCCCGATGCGCAAGGCGACACGATCCGCAACGGCGCCCATGACGACGCGCTCGGCATCGCCGGGGTGCTCGAGCTCGCCCGCCTGTTCGCGGCCGGCCCGCGGCCGCAGCGGACCCTGGTCTTCGCCGCCTGGACCGCCGAGGAGCGCGGCCTGCTCGGCTCCGAATATTTCGCTTCCCGCCCGCTCTATCCGGCCGAGACGATGGCGGCGAGCATCGCGCTCGACACCCTGCAGTCGGCGGGGCCGGCGCGCGACGTGATCCTGATCGGCCAGGGCCAGAGCGACCTCGAGGACCTGATGGCGCGGATGGCGGCGGCGCAGGGCCGGGTCGTGACTCCGGACGCTCAGCCGCAGCGCGGCCTCTTCTACCGCGCCGACCATTTCCCGTTCGCCAGGCGCGGAGTGCCGGTGCTGCTGCTGATGGCGCTGGGCGGCGGGGTCGATCTGGTCGAAGGCGGGCGCGCCGCGGGCGACCGCTGGGTGAGCGAGTTCACCGCCAATTGCTATCACCAGACCTGCGACGAATGGTCGCCCGACTGGGACCTGCGCGGGGCCGCCCAGGACGTTGCGCTGGCCTATCGGATCGGGCTCGAGCTGGCGAATTCCAGCGCCTGGCCGCAATGGCGGGCGGGATCGGAGTTCCGCGCCGTCCGCGAACAATCCGAGGACCGCCGCCGCTGAGTCTCAGTGGACGGCGCGCGCCTGCGTTTCTTCCTTGGTCGCCAGCGAGAAGCGCGGCTCGATCGCCTCCAGCCGCCCGGTCAGCAGCCCGGCGGCATAGCGCCCGACGGCGGGGCCGTGCTTGAAGCCGTGGCCCGAGCCGGCGCCGACCAGCAGCACGTTTCGCCACTGCGGGTGGAAATCGATCAGGAGGTCGCCGTTGGAGCTGTTCTCATACTGGCAGACCCGAGCCTCGCTGAGCGGCCGGTCGGCCATGGCGGGGAAGCGCCGGGCCATATAGGCGCGGACGTCGGCCAGGGCCTCCTCCGACGGCGTTCGATCTCCGCTGTCGGGGTCCATGCGCGGCCCGTGGGCGTCGTGGGCGATCTTGAATCCCCGATTCTCGATGTCCGGAAAGCCGTAATAGAGGTCGCCCGCGTTGAAGTCGGCCCAGCCGGGCAATCGCCCCGGAAGGTAGTCGCGATGGCCGGCCGGCGGTGCGAAGAAGAAGACTTCCTGGCGGGTCGGGAAGATGCGCGTGCCGAGCACTTCGGGGAAAAGCTTCGGCAGCCACGGCCCGCATGCGAAGACGAACCGGTCGGCCTCGATCCGCTCGCCGTCGGTGGTCATGACGTGCCCGAGCCGGTCCCCTTCCGACCGGCCGGGGGGCGCCACCGCCTTGCGCTCGTAGAGGCCGCCGATCGGGACGTAGCGCTCGACCAGGGTCTGGATCGCCCGGCGCGCCATCAGTACGCCGAATCGAGGCTCGTACAATCCGGCCTCGATGCCGGCGAAATCGATCATCGGGAAGCGCGATCGAAGCGCCGCATTGTCGAGCAGCTCGGTATCGAGCTCGAGGCGGCGATGCACTTCGAGGCTTTCCGTCAGATAGGCCTCGGTCCGCGGGAAGAAGAACAATACCCCGGTCTGGTGGAAGATCGGCAGTCCGGCGGCGTCGGAAAGCCGCCGCCAGTCGGCAAGCGATTCCAGCGCCATTCGCGTGTAGATTTCCGACTGCCCATAGGCGCCGCGAGTCATCCGGGATTCGCCGCCCGAGGACGCGCGGGCGTGGCCCGGGCCCCAGGCGTCGAGCAGCAGCACCTTGCCGCCCGCTTCGCGCAGCCGCTCCGCCGTCCAGGCGCCGAACGCGCCGGCGCCGACGACGACGGTGCGCTCGTCGCTGCCGAGCGACTGGGCGCCGACGATGGCCGGAGCGGCGAGCAGCGACGCCGCGCCGGCGCCGCCCTTCAGCACCGAGCGACGAGTCACGCCGCGCACATCAGGAACCGAACCGCTTCCTTACCGTGATTCCGAACGTGCGCGGCTGATTGACGTTGTAGCCGATCCGCGCCCGGCCTCCGCGTTCACGATCCAGCGAGAGCCTCGCATTCTCGTCGAAAGTATTGTTGACGAAAAGCACGACCGCGAGGCCGTTCTCCCATTCCACGCCCGCCGAGAGATTCACCAAATCGTAGGCCGGCAACCGCAGCGAGCCGAAATTCTGAGTGCTGGTGCCGAAATCGCCCGTATTCGGATCGAAGAAGATGAAGTTGAAGCTCCCCGCGCCCGGCTCCTGGTCGCCAGGCTGGGTGTAGCGGCTCCCGACATGCTGATAGCTGGCTGAAACGTACCATTCGCTGTTCGCGGTGAGGCGCTGGCCGTAGGTCGCGGTGGCTGCCATCTGGAACTCGGGAACGGTCGGCAGACGGTTCCCCTCCCGGATCCCGGCGATGACATCGCCGGCCGTGGTCGTCACGTCGCTGTCGAACTCCGCTTCGATCACGCTCGCCGCAAGCGACAGCTCAAGGCCGGGCACCGGCCGTGCGTTGACCTCCGCCTCGACGCCCATCGTGTGCGCCTCGGGGACGTTGAACACGATTCGAGACGAGCAGCTTCCAGCGTCGGCCGTGACCTGCAGGTTGCTGATGTCGGTGTAGAAGGCCGCGGCGCTGAACGACAGGCCGGTCGCCTCATACCTGATCCCCGCCTCGTAGTTCCACAGCGTCTCGTCCTCGTAGGTCGGGCGATTCCCAAAGGTTTGCGCGTCGACGCCGGTCGCTCCCCCGGTGCAAAGCGGGATGTTCAGCGGGTCGTTGACGCCGCCCAGACGGAAGCCCTTGGCGGCCTGCAGGTTGAGCCTGAGATCGTCGTTCGGTTCGTAAGTGAGGATCACGCGCGGCGAGAAGCCGTTCGATGCAGTCCGGTCGCTGATACGGGTATCGCGGTTGGAGAAGACGCCGCCGGAGACGAAATCGCGAGTCTCCTCGAAGTCGTAATAGCGTCCGCCGGCGGTCAGCCGGAAGTCGCCGAAGTCGTAGCTCGCTTCGCCGAAGACCGCCGTCTGCTGGATGTCGTAAGGCAGATCGGCATTGTAGGGCGAGTTGAGCGGGAAGCCGTTCTGCGCCTGCTCCAGGGTCATCGGAACGCCGGGCGACTGGCAGAAGAGGCCGGCCAGCGTGCACAGGCCGTTCAGCGCCTGCAGCCCGTATGGATTGTCATAGCCCGGTGTGGGCAGCCGCTGGGAATATTGGCGGTTGATGTCGGTGTAGAAGCCCCCGATCACCCACTGCAGCGGCCCGTCCCCGGCCGAGGCAAGCCGAACCTCCTGAGTCCATTGCTCCAGATCGGTGGTGTCGACCAGATTCGAGTTCAGCCGGGCGACCTCGGCATCCACGCCGAGGCCGGTGAAGGAAATGCCGACCGAGCCGGTAAGCGCGGAGGCGTCGCGGCTGACCAGGATCTCGCGGTTGATATAGCTGGTGATCGAGGCCAGCTCGACAGCGCCGAGGCCGATCCGCGCCGTCAAATCGGCGATCAGCGTCTCGTCCCTGAACTCCTCGCCCAGCTTGAGATATTGCTGCCGCTCGTCGAAGGCGAATTGCGGGTCGGTGAACTGATTGGCGTAGAGATGGTAGCGTTCCTCGCGATTGAAGCCGTCGGTCCGTATTTCCTGGTAGACGACGCGCGGCGTGATGGTGATGTTCGAGCTCGGCTGAAACCGGATGGCGAGACGGCCGCCGACCCGGCTCCCGTCGTTGACATTGTCGTCGCTCGCCGGTCCGACCGCATCGATGAAGCCGCCATAATGAGTCCCGTACGCGACGGCGCGGATCGCAACCGTATCTCCCATGGGAACGTTCACCGCGCCCTTCAGGTGATAGCCGATCTCGCCTCCATGGATGTCGTTGAGGCTGGCTTCGACCTGCCCCTCGGTGACGCCGAGGCGCGGCTGGTTGGTGATGTAGCGGATCGTGCCGCCGACCGAGCCCGACCCGAAGAGCGTGCCCTGCGGCCCGCGCAGAGTCTCGACGCGATTGAGGTCGAAGAGGTCGAGGTCGGGCGTGAACAGCGACAGCGAAACGACGCTGTCGTCGAGATAGACTCCGACCTGCTCCTTCACGCCCGGCTGGTCGCGCACGATCTGGCCCGCCGAGACCCCGCGGATCGAGACCTGGCTCTGGCCCGGGCCGAGATTCTGGATGGTGAGGCCGGCGACGTTGCGCGACAGGTCCTCGAGGGTGCTCGCATTCGCGCGCTGAATATCCTCCTCGGTCTGGGCATTGATGGAGAAGGGCACGTCGATCAGCGACTGCTCGCGCAGCGTCGCGGTGACGATGATGTTCTGCTCGTCCTCCGCCGCGGCCGCGGCGGGCGCGGGCTCGTCCTGAGCGTAAGCGGGCGAGGCCAGGGCGATCGCGGCGACCGAGGCGGCGGCGAAGAGGGTCCCGGTGCGAAGGGCGTGAAGGCGGCTGAGCATGAGCTTTCCCCTTTTCATTTCGCCCTCCAGATAACGCGCCGCGCCGGGAGCGAACAAGCTGTGACGCCATGGCAGTAGCAAGATGGCTACACCTTGTTGCCTTGCAGCAACAGCGGCGAGAATGCTTGGCAGCGGCCGCCAATCGTCTATCGTCGGGGCCTCATCAACCGGGGAACGTCGCCATGCGCCTGCCCACCATCCTGTCCGCTGTCCTGCTGCTGCTGCTGCTCGGAGCCGAGACGGGAATTGCGCAGGAGGCGCCCGCCCCCGGCGGCGAAGTCGTCGTCATCCACGCCGGAACCCTGCTCGACCGGCCGGGGCGAGCGCCGAGGCGCAACGCCACGATCCTGGTCAGGGGCGGAAGGATCGAATCGGTCCAGGACGGTCTCGTGCCGGCCCCGCCCGGCGCCCGGCTGGTCGACCTGTCCGACCGCTTCGTCCTTCCCGGGCTGATCGATTCGCACGTCCACCTGACCTCGGACCGAGCCGGAGTCGAGGGCGTTCTGGCGGGAGTCACCGACAGCGTCGCGCTTCGCGCCTACGAAGCGGCCTGGAACGCTCGCAAGACCCTCGACGCGGGCTTCACCACGGTCCGCAACCTCGGCTCCGACGACGGAGTCACGCTCGGCCTTCGCGACGCCGTCGCTCGCGGCTGGGCGACCGGTCCGCGAATCGTCGACGCCGGCACCAGCCTTTCCGCGACGACCGGCCATATGGATCCCACCCTCGGCATCCGCGACGAGTTCCACGAGGTCCTGCGCCAGGCCGGCAGCACCTGCGACGGCGCCGACGATTGCCGCCGCGCCGTGCGCCGCCAGATCGCCCGCGGCGTCGACCTGATCAAGATCGCCACCACCGGCGGAGTCAACAGCCGGATCGGCCTCGGGCTCGGCGCCCAGATGTTCGACGACGAGGTGCGGGCGATCGTCGAGACCGCCCACCTCTACGGCAAGCGGGTCGCGGTCCACGCCCACGGCGCCGACGGAATCAACCTCGCGCTTCGCGCCGGCGCCGATTCGATCGAGCACGGCACCCTCATCGACGACGAGAGCCTGCGCCTCTTCCGCCAGAGCCGGGCCTATTACGTCCCCACCCTGTCGACGGTGAACGGCTATCTCGAACGGCTTCGCACCAACCCCAACGCCTATACCGGCGAGGTGCGCGAGAAGATCGAATGGCGCATCTCGATCACCGGCCAGGCGTTGCGCCGGGCGGTGCCCGCGGGCGTCCGAATCGCCTTCGGCACCGACGCCGGGGTGTCGATGCACGGCCGCAATGCCGACGAATTCCTGCTGATGGTCCAGCACGGCATGGATCCGATGGCGGCGATCGTCGCCGCGACCGTCAACGCCGCCGACCTGCTCGGCCTGCCGAACGAGATCGGAACGATCGAGCCGGGCAAATCGGCCGACATCGTCGCGGTTCGCGGCGATCCCCTGACCGACGTCGGGGTGCTCAGGAACATGAGCTTCGTCATGGCCCGCGGCCGGGTGCACCGTCTGGAGCCGTGACCGGCAATCCGTCCCTCGATACGCCGTTTCGGCAGGCTCGACGGCTCCTCGGGATGAGCGGAACGCCCTGGCGACCTGTTCCTCTCCGCTCATCCTGAGTAGGGACCGAGCGCAAGCGAAGGCCCGTATCGAAGGACGCTGCGAGGAGAAACAGCAGATGACTCCGACCCTCGACCGCCGCCAGTTCCTGCTCGGCTCCGCCGCCGCGACCGGCGCGCTCGCCCTCTCCGGCTGCGCCGGCCTGGCGCCCCGCTCGGACGCCGCCGCGGCGCGCTCGCTCTACGACAGCATCTTCGAGGGCATGCTTCGCGCCTCGCCCGAAACGGCGACCGGCCTCGGCCTGGACACCGGGGAGCGCGCCTATCTGAAGAGCCGGCTCAGCGATTCCTCGCCGGCCGGCAAGATGGGTCCCTACCGGCCGCTCATCGACCACCTGCCCCGGCTTCGCCAGATCGACCGGGCCCGCCTTCAGGGACAGGAGCGCGCCTGGCTCGACACCGTGCTGTGGCTGGGCGAGCGGATGAGCGAGGCCGCGACGTTCGAATATGGCGGCATCGGCGGCTACAATTATCCGATCCCCTACGTGCTCTCGCAGCTCTCGGGCGCCTATCAGGGGGTGCCGGACTTTCTCGACAGCCAGCACCGAATCGACACGTCGGCCGACGCCGAGGCCTATGTCTCGAGGCTCGAGGAGTTCGCCCGGGCGGTCAATCAGGACGTCGACCGAGCCCGCGCCGACGCCGGGCGCGGAGTCGTGCCTCCGGCCTACATCCTCGACAAGGCGCTGACCCAGACTCGGTCGCTTCGCTCCGAGCGCGGCGAGCAATCGGGGCTTGTTCGCTCGCTGGCCCGCCGGACCGCCGAGAAGAACATCCCCGGCGACTGGGGGACCCAGGCGGCGGCGATCGTCGACGGCCGGCTCGCCGCGGCCCTCGACCGGCAGATCGCGGCGCTGACCGAGCTTCGCCGAGGCGCCGGCCGGAGCCCCGCGGCCGGCCGGCTTCCCGACGGCGAACGCTTCTACAATCTGTGCCTGCGCTTCCACACCAGCACCAGCCTCTCGCCGGACGAGGCGCACCAGATCGGCCTGCGCCAGGTGGCCGAGATCAGCGCCGAGGCCGAGCCGCTGCTGCGCCGG
>DATMVG010000198.1:0-14979 GCA_035563315.1 Allosphingosinicella sp.
GCTCGCGCCCTCGTCGTTATTGCCGTTGCCGGCCGCGCCGCCGCCGCGCCCGCGCCCGCCAGCCGCCTTGCCGCCGGCCTTGTTGCCGGAAGATCCTTTTTTCGCCATCAGACGCCTCCTGCTGTTCGTATCTGCTCCGTAACAGACCCGTGAACGGCCGAACAGTTCCGCACGGCCAAGGCTGCGGTTCAGTCCCGATCCGATTCGGCCTCCGCGATGCTTTGCCCACGATCCTGGTGCTCGGCCGCATCGTCGCCGGGACCCACGGCATCGCTGCCTCGGCCGCCGCCTTGCCGCTCGTCGAAGCGCTCGCCGCGCGCCAGGCCCGGGTCGCTGTCGCGACCGGCCAAGGCTCGGTCCTGCTGGCCTTGGTGAAACTGCTGGTTCTGAGCGTCGCCATATCCGCCCGAGCCGCTGCTTCCGCCCGGCGGCGCCATGTCGGCCGGGCCCGGGCCGCCGCCGGCCTGGGTGCCCCCGGACGTCCGTCCGCTCTGCTCCTGGTTGCGGGGAAGCTCTTCGCTCAAATCGCGCCGGTCGTCTGCCATCTCATCCTCACTGGTCGGTGCTTCCCGGGCCTCGGCCGAGATCGTCGTAGCGATAGGGCTCGCCATCGGGATTCACGGCCTCGTCCCCGGGCTGGTTCACTTCCTTCGCGTCGTCGCCGCGTCCCTTGTCGCGGTCGAGATCCTCCGGGACCTCATTGTGCCGGGCCTCGTCGCTTGCCGGCAGCGGATGGCCTTTGCCGCTCATTCCATCGGATCGCGGGGGCCATGCTCCGCTCCCTCCTCGGGGCGAGGCGCGCCGATCGGATCGGCGCCTGCGCCCGCCATCGGGTCGCCGTCATAATCCTCGTCGGGATTGCCTTCCCCGCCGGCGCCGGAACCGCTGCCGTGGACGGCGCCGCTTCGGCGGTCGAAACCGGCGGGCTTGCCGCGCTCGTCGCGCTCTCCCATCGCACTCTCCTTCGCCCGGTCAACGAACCGGCGGCGCGGGGCGTTCCCGATCGGCGGACAGGCGAAAGGCCGCCGGGGCGTGCCCGACGGCCTGTTCGACATGGTCAGCGGCCGGAGGTTTCCAGCCCGGAAGACTCTGAAAGCTTAGCCTTTCATCTCCCGAACGGACCCGAACGACCTCTCTGCTGAACCATGAGACATCGGATCACCTCCTTTCGCTTGTTGAAGTCGCCACCTGTATGAGTCGCGCCGAATCGCCGATCAAGACTTGATCTCAACTTTTTTGCCGTTAGGATTCCATGCTTCGCGGCGCCCGGCAGGCGCCGTTCTTGTTCAGCCGCGGCAATCCTCGATCACCCGCGCCGGCTCCGGCCAGGCGGGGACGATGAGCAGCGGGACGCCCGCCGCCTCGACCGCGAAGCGCCCGCGGCTGAAGACGATCGCGTCGAGCAGCGGGTCGCCGGCATCGAGCCGGGCGGCGAGGCCGGATTCCCGCGGCGAGGCCGGCAGCGCCCGCTCGGAATTGCTGGTGCGGACGGTGAGCGCGTCGCCGGTGCCGCCGATCCGGCTCAGGCTGACCTGCCGGTTCGGCTCGCAGCGGACCAGCAACTGGCGCTCGCTCGATCCGAAGGCGGCCTCGGCGCCGCCCGGCCCGACGCCGAGGCTCCAATCGCCGGGGCTGATCGGCGCATCCTGCCACGCGCGCGGGGCCGGAGGCGGAGGAGGCGCCGGCGGCTGCGGCGCCGGAGGCGGAGGAGGCGGCACGGCGGGCGGCGCGGGACGCGGCGCACAGGAAGCCAGCAGGAGGACCGAAAGCGCGGCCGCGCCCCAGCGCAGATCGGGCATCGACTTCAAGTCCCGGTCAGCGTTCGGCCGAGGCGGGAGCGGCGGGACTCGCCTCATTGCTCCCGGCGCTGGAATTGCCGCCCGCGCCCTCGTCCGCGGGGGGCTGCGCGGCGCCGCTCGAGCATTGGTTGAGGAAAGCGCCGATCGCCGGGCTTGGTGGCAGGATCAGGGGTGGGGAATCGCCGATCCTGATCGCGATCGGAGTGGTCGACTGGGTCAGCGTGCCGAGCAGGGTGTCGCTCGGCGCCAGCGATGCGCGGAGCATCGGCACCGCGCCGCCGACGTCGGTGACGGCGAGGCGGCGGGTCTCGCTGCCGATCGAGATGAGCATCATCGGCAGGTCTCCGGCAGGCAGGGTGCCGTGCCGCTGAAGGAAGATGCTCCGCCGCGTGTCGCAGCGCAGGCTGAACAAGGGCGGCGCTCCGGCCGGGCCGAACTCCAGCGCCCTATTCTCGTCCTGGAGGGTCTCGCGCCAGTCGCCGAGCGCGATGTCCTCGTCGTCGCGTTCCGGCGCCCGGACCCGTTCGACCGCCTGCATCTCGTTGCGGTCGGTGACGACGCTTGCATCCTCGGAGCGGGCGCAGGCGGTCATAGCCAGCAGGGCGAAAGGGATGAAGCGACGCAGCATGGACCGGACCTCCTCTTGATTCGGGCCTTTAGCCCAGCCGCCGCGCGCGCGCATCCCCAAGGCTGCGCCGCCAGCCTCAGCGCGCGTCGTGGAAGATGATCCCGAGCGTGAAGCGCAGGCCCGAGCGGAGCCGGCTGACGCCGTGGCGAAGGGTGCGCCGGTGCCAGCCCCGGCTGCCGCGGACGGGCCGCTCGCGCACCGGGAATACGACGGCGTCGCCCCGCCGCAGCGGCACGACCTCGGCGCGCGACTGCATCCGCGGCCGCTGCTCGGCGAGCACGAACTCGCCGCCGGTGAAGTCCTCGCCGGGCTCCGAGAGGAGGATCGCGACCTGAAGCGGGAACAGGGTCTCGCCATAGACGTCCTGGTGGAGGGCGTTCCAGTCGCCGGTCTCGTAACGCAGGAGGAGCGGGGTCGGGCGGGTCTGCCCGGAATCATGGCAGCGGGCGAGGAAGGATTGATGGTCGGCCGGGTAATGGAGGCCGGATCCGAGCGCCGCGCTCCACCGGTTGGCGATGGCGGCGATCGGCGGATAAAGCGCAGTGCGAAGCTCCTCCACCAACTCGGGAAGCGGATAGTCGAAATAGCGATAGGCGCCGCGGCCATAGCCATGCCGCCCCATGATCACCTCGCTTCGAAATCGGCCGCGTTCCTCCCAAGCCTCGCACAGATAGGCGCATCGATCCGCATCCAGCAGCCGAGGCAGAGTCGCACAGCCGTGGGTTTCAAGCTCGTCGGCGACCCGGTCCCAGTCGATGCGGTCGGTCATGTCGGCGTCATACCCGCTGATTGCCGACCCTGCTTCCCGGCGCTTGCTACCGAACCCGATCAGCGGCCAGTGCGCGCCCGCCGACCCATCCTGATCGACTGCTGCTTGCCGTAGCGGGTCTTGCGGGTGCCGGGCTTGCCTTCGGTCGAATGGCCGAGGACCGGCGCTCGGCTATGCTCGGTGGCGACTCCGAGCTCGTCCGCCTCGAGGCGGCGAATCTCGTCGCGCAGGCGCGCGGCTTCCTCGAACTCGAGGTCGCCGGCGGCCTTGCGCATCCGCGCCTCCAGATCCTGGATATGGGCCCGCAGATTGTGACCGACGAGGTGCGGAGCGCCTTCGTCGCCGGTATCGATGGTGACGCTGTCGCGGTTCGAGACGTCGGCGAGGATGTCGGAGATGTTGCGCTTGATCGTCGTCGGCGTGATGCCGTGCGCCAAATTATATTCCTGCTGTTTCTGGCGTCGGCGGTCGGTCTCGCGCAACGCCCGCTCGATCGAGCCGGTGATCGTGTCGGCGTAGAGGATGACCTTGCCCTCGACGTTGCGGGCGGCGCGACCGATGGTCTGGATCAGCGACGTCTCGGAGCGCAGGAACCCCTCCTTGTCGGCATCGAGGATGGCGACGAGGCCGCATTCGGGGATGTCGAGGCCTTCGCGCAGCAGGTTGATCCCGACGAGCACATCATAGACTCCGAGCCGCAGATCGCGGATCAGCTCGATCCGCTCCAGAGTCTCGACGTCGGAATGCATGTAGCGGACCCTGAGGCCCGCCTCGTGGAGGAATTCGGTCAGGTCCTCCGCCATGCGCTTGGTCAGCGTCGTCACCAATGTGCGGTAGCCCTTGCGCGCCGTCTCCCGGGCTTCGGCGACGAGGTCGTCGACCTGGTCTTCGACGGGCTTGATCTCGACCGGGGGATCGATGAGTCCGGTCGGCCGGATCACCTGCTCGACGAAGACTCCCCCCGTCTGGTCCATCTCCCACGGCCCGGGAGTCGCCGAAACGGCGACGGTCTGCGGGCGCATCGCGTCCCATTCGTTGAACCTGAGCGGCCGGTTGTCGATGCAGCTCGGCAGTCGGAAGCCATATTCGGCCAGCGTCAGCTTGCGGCGATGGTCGCCGCGCGCCATCGCCCCCACCTGCGGCACCGTCTGGTGGCTCTCGTCGACGAACAGAAGGGCATTGTCCGGAAGGAATTCGAACAGGGTCGGCGGCGGCTCGCCCGGCAGCCGGCCGGTGAGGAAGCGGCTGTAATTCTCGATGCCGGCGCAGGAGCCGGTGGCGGCGATCATCTCGAGGTCGAAATTGGTGCGTTGCTCGAGCCGCTGCGCCTCGAGCAGCTTACCCTCCGCCTGAAGCTCCTTCAGCCGCTCGCCGAGCTCGTGGCGGATCGCCGTCATCGCCTGCTTGAGCGTCGGCCCCGGAGTCACATAGTGGGAGTTGGGATAGATCTTCACGTAATCGAGCGACGCGATCTTCTTTCCGGTCAGCGGGTCGAACTCGACGATCTCCTCGATATCGTCGCCGAAGAAGGCGACTCGCCAGGCCATGTCCTCGTAGTGCGAAGGGAATATCTCCAGATTGTCGCCGCGGACCCGGAAATTGCCGCGCGCAAAGGCCTGGTCGTTGCGCTTGTACTGAAGCGCGACCAGCTTCCTGACGATCTCGCGCTGGTCGACCGTCTGCCCCTTCTTGAGGCTGAAGGTCATCGCCGAATAGGTCTCGACCGAGCCGATGCCGTAGAGGCAGGAGACCGAGGCGACGATGACGACGTCGTCGCGCTCGAGCAGCGAGCGGGTGGCCGAGTGGCGCATCCGGTCGATCGCCTCGTTCACCGAGCTTTCCTTCTCGATGTAGGTATCGGACCGGGGCACATAGGCTTCCGGCTGGTAGTAATCGTAATAGGAGACGAAATATTCGACCGCATTGTCGGGGAAGAAGCTCTTGAACTCGCCGTAGAGCTGGGCGGCGAGGATCTTGTTCGGCGCCAGCACGAGCGCCGGGCGCTGAAGCGCCTCGATGACCTTGGCCATGGTGAAGGTCTTGCCCGAGCCCGTGACTCCGAGCAGCACCTGGGTGCGCTCCTCCTGGCGCATCTGATCGACCAGCTCGGCGATGGCCTGCGGCTGGTCGCCCGCCGGCTGGTAGTCCGAGACGATCTTGAACGGCCGCCCGCCATCGGCCTTGTCCGGACGCTGCGGGCGATGGGGAACGAAGACCTGTCCGGTCTGCGGCTCCTCGAGGCTGGTGCGGATGGCGATGCCCATCCTTTCCATATGGCCATTCCCCGCCGCCCGCGCTAGCGTCCGCCGCGACAGGCGCGAGGGCATCGTCGCGTTCGACGGCGCCCCGCTTTGCGGATCCAGGGGCGAGCGCCTGCCGGTTGCCAATCAGAACAATGAGGGAGGAAACCATGCGACACGTGATTGCCGCGGTGCCGGCGCTGCTGCTCATCGCCTGCGGAGGCGGCGGAAGCGGCGGCGGAGGCGGAGGGGGAGGCGACACCGTTTCCTTCCAGCCGGGCCAGTGGGAGACCACGATCCAGGTGACGAGCATGAACATGCCGGGCATGCCCAAGGGCATGGCCGCGCCGACTCCGCCGCCGACCACGGTCCGCAACTGCCTGACCGCCGAGCAGGCGCGCCAGCCCAGCGCCGACTTCCTGACCGGAAGCGCCGGAAGCGGCTGCCGGTCCGAGAATTTCTCGATGGCCAACGGCCGCATCTCCGGCACCGTGCAGTGCGACGCCCAGGGGACGACGATGCGCTCGACGATGGACGGCCAGTATACGGCGACGTCCTATGAGATGAACATGCAGACCCAGACCCAGGCGCAGGGCCAGAACGTCGACATGGAGGTCCGCGCCACGGCGCGCCGGATCGGCGACTGCCCCTCGGGGTGAGCCGGCGCGGCGACCGGATCGGTGCGCCCCCAAGCCGCTCCGGCGGGGCGCACCGAGCCCGGTTGGAAACCGATCGCGCGACGGCCGTTTCTTCCCGATGAGGATTCGATCGGCTCTCCTCGCTGGCGCGGCGCTTCTCGCGGCGGGCTGCGGCGAGCGCGAGGCGCCGAGCGAGATGTCCGCCGAGGCGGTCGCCGAGGAGCTCGCCGACCTGCGCATCGAGCCGGGCCTGTGGGAGCTGACCAGCGCCGTGATCGACGTCCGTGCCGCCGATCTTCCGGTCGAGGTCAGGCGGCGCATGATCGGACCGCGCAGCCGGATGCGCCACTGCATCACCCCGGAACAGGCCGAGCGCCCGAGCGCCAATTTCCTCGCGGTCCGCTCCGACAGCGCCTGCGTGTACCGCGACTTCACGTTCGAGGGCGGCCGGCTGCGGGGCGCGATGAGCTGTCCCGGGGCGACCGCCCGGATGGACGGGCGCTATGGACCGCGAGGCTATGACATGCGCATGGAGATGGCGAGCCCGATGCCCAGCGGCGGCAGGATGACCTTGCAGGTTCGGGCCCAGGGACGGCGGATCGGCGATTGCGAGGAGGAAAAGGCACCATGATCGGCTACGTGACGCTCGGCACCAACGACCTCGACAGGGCGCGCGCTTTCTACGACGCCTTGCTCGGCGAAATCGGCGCCACCCGAAAGATGGAGTTCGCCGAGACCGGCTTCACGCTCTACGGCACCGGCGAAAGGCGGCCGGGCATCGCCGTGACCAGGCCCTATGACGGCCGACCGGCCAGCGTGGGCAACGGCAATATGGTCGCGATCGCCGCCGACAGCCGCGAGACGGTGGACCGGCTCCACGCCAGGGCGCTCGCGCTCGGCGGCAGCGACGAAGGCGCGCCCGGCCTGCGCACGCCGGAAGGCCCGGGCGCCTTTTACGGCGCCTATTTCCGCGACCTCGACGGCAACAAGCTGTGCGCTTTCCGGATGGGGCCCGCCTGAAGGCCTCCGCTCGCTTCCGGGACGACTGACCCCGGCTAGCGCGCCAGCGGCGGGACGGCGAAGCCCTGCCCCGCCTCCACCGCGACGAAGCGGTCGGGCTCGATGCCGCGCGCTCGGCGCAGCGCCGCCAGCCGCCGGCGGGGCTCGTCGATCCCCTCGAAGGTGAGCTGATAGGTGCCCCAATGGACGCCGAGCGCACGCGTCGGACGCAGCGCCTCGAATATCGCCACCGCCTCGCCGGGATCGATATGGTGGGTGCGCATGAAGTCGCGCGGCTCGTAGGCGCCGATCGGGATGATGGCGAGGCGGAACGGGCCGTGCCGGGCCGCCTCGCGCACCCAGCCGCCGTCGCCCCATCCGGTATCGCCGGCGAAGAAGATGTTGCCCGCGGGGAGCCGGACCGTGAAGGCGGACCACAGAGCGCGGTTGCGGTCGGTGAACCATCGCGATCCCCAATGATGGTTGCGCTCGACGATCGCCTCGACGCCGGGACGGACGGGGACTCGACCGCCCCAGTCGCGGGCGACCGCCTGGGCGCCGGCGCCGGCCACGATCGTGTCGTTGCCGAGGCTGGTGACGATGAGCGGCCGGTCGCGCCGCCAGAGCCGCTTCAGCGTCGGCAGGTCCATATGGTCGTAATGGTTGTGGCTGATCAGGACGAGGTCGATCTTCGGTAGGTCGTCGAAGCGAATGCCGGGCGCTCGAACCCGGCGCGGGCCGATGAAGGCGAAGGGCGAAGCGCGCTCCGACCAGATCGGGTCGGTGAGGATGTTGAGCCCCTGCGTCTGGACCAGGACGGTGGCATGGCCGATCCAGGTGACCCGCATCTCGTCGCCCTCGACTCGCCGCGGCGGGACGGTCGGGCGGACGGGCACCCGGTCCGGCCACTGCGCCCGCTCGCGCGAGCCGGTCCAGCGGCTGAGAAAATTCCGCCGGCCGCGGCTCGCCGGCGCCGCTCCATCGGGATTGAAGAAGCGCTCGCCGTCATAATGGGCGCTCGCCGGCCCCTCATAATAGAGGCGGTCGAGGAAGGGCGGCACGGTGGTGGGCGCGAAGCACAGCGCAACCGCCAGAAACAGCAGGATCGTCCCCAACCATCGGAGCGCCGCCCGCGTCGCGCGCTTCATGGAACTTCGCCTTCGGACAAGCGCGGGCCGCTATCGGGGAAGGAGGGTGAAGCCGGGCGGCGCACGGTCCTCGGAATGCTCTTCGTGGTACATGTCCATGACCAAAGTGGCCTGCCCCGGCGCGGCGGCGCCGCAATCGAGGGGATAAGCGGCGACGATGGTGCCGAAGGCGCCGACCCCCGCATCGGCGCGCGGGCCGATCCGCGGCGCCGAGCCGTCGCCGCAGCGCAAGCGGGCGATATAGGCCCGCTCGCCCGGCGGACCGCCGACCCGGACCGGATTCGCCGCCGAACCGAGCGGATGCGCCGCGGCGGCGGCGATCGCCTCGATCATGTCGTCCTGGCCGGGAGCCATGCGCAGTCCGGAGAGCAGGGCTTCCGGGCGCTGGGTCCTTTGACCCAGCTCGTCCGCCGCGGCCGGGGCGGCGGCCAGTGAGAGGGCAGACAGGAACAGAGGAAGACGCACTTCGAGCACTCCGCGGGGATCGCCTTCCCTTAGGAGCGGGCGATTGCTCAGCACAAGCGCAAAGCCTTGCGCGGGCTAATGGAAATCGCGCGATTTGATGCGGATTCCAGAGTCCTTCGGATCGGCCAGCCGGGGCGGCGTGCGGCCCCCGCGCGGGTCCGGAGCGCCGCCCCTGGCGCCGTCGCCCGGGCCCGTGCGATGGGGAAAGTCGCGTTCGCCGACGGCGCGGAGCAGGAAGGATTCGTCCTCCAGCCGATCGGCGATGACGTGGATAACGTCGCCTTCCTTCTGGACTCGGCCGTCCACCGCCATCATCGCGGCGGAAAGGACCGCTCGGCGGTGCGCCTCGAACAGGCGCTGCCAGACGATGACGTTGGCGATGCCGGTCTCGTCCTCGAGGGTGATGAAGGTCACGTTGCCGGCACCGGGACGCTGGCGGATGAGGACGAGTCCGGAGAGCCGGACCTTGCGGCCGTCCCTGACCTTACTGAGCGCGGCGCAGGGGACGGCGCCGCGGCGGTCCAGCTCGGGGCGGACGAAGCTCAGCGGATGGGCGCGCAGGGTGAGCTGGATCGAGCGATAATCCTCGACCACCTCGCGGCCTGCGGCGAGCGGAGTCAGCGCCACTTCCGGCTCCGCGCCGCGCGCATCGGCGGCGGCGAAGAGCGGCAGCGGCTTGTCGCCGAGACCCCTGACCCGCCACAAAGCCTGGCGCCGGTCGAGGCCGAGGCCGGCGAAGGCGTCGGCATCGGCGAGCTTCTCGAGCGCCGCCGGAGGCACGCCCGAACGGCGCCAGGCGTCCTCGACGGAGACGAACGGCGCCTCGGCGCGGGCGGCGAGGATTTGGGCGGCGTGCAGCTCGGCAAGCCCTTTCACCATCCGCAGGCCGAGGCGGAGGGGGAGATATTCCTCCCCGGAACGGGGAGGGGGACCGCGACGCGAAGCGGCGTGGTGGAGGGGGCCCCGCGCTGAACCTGGCAGTGGGCCCCCTCCACCATGCTGCGCATGGTCCCCCTCCCCGTCCCGGGGAGGAATTCCAGGCTCCAGCACGCAATCCCAATCGCTTCGGTTCACGCACACCGGCCTTACCTCGACGCCATGATCGCGCGCGTCGCGCACGATCTGGGCGGGCGCGTAGAAGCCCATCGGCTGGGCGTTGAGCAAAGCGGCGCAGAAGACGTCCGGATGGTGGCACTTCATCCACGACGAGGCGTAAGCGATCTTGGCGAAGCTCGCGGCATGGCTTTCCGGGAAGCCGTAGCTTCCGAACCCCTCGATCTGCTTGAACGTCCGCTCGGCGAAGTCGCGACCGTAGCCGCGCGCCACCATCCCCTCGATCAGCTTGTCGCGAAAGGCGCCGACGCCGCCGGTATGCTTGAAGGTCGCCATCGACCGCCGCAGCCGATCGGCCTCTTCCGGAGTGAAGCCGGCGCCGACGATCGCGACGTTCATCGCCTGCTCCTGGAAGAGCGGCACGCCGAGCGTCTTCTTGAGCACCGCTTCCAGCTCGGGCCTTGGATATTCGGGCGTCTCCTTGCCCTCGCGCCGGCGCAGATAGGGATGGACCATGTCGCCCTGGATCGGCCCGGGCCGGACGATGGCGACCTGGATGACGATGTCGTAGAAGGTGGTCGGCTTGAGCCGCGGCAGCATCGACATCTGGGCGCGGCTTTCGATCTGGAAGGTGCCGAGCGTGTCCGCCTTGCGGATCATCGCATAAACCGCCTCGTCGTCCTCCTGCAGGACGTCCGACCACAGGTTCATGTCGACGTCCTTGTGCTCGCGAAGCAGATCGAAGGCGCGCCTCATGCAGCCGAGCATGCCGAGGCCGAGCACGTCCAATTTCATGATCTTGAGCTCTTCGAGATCGTCCTTCTCCCATTCGATCACCCAGCGATCCTCCATCGCCGCCGGTTCGATCGGAACGAGATCGTCGAGGCGGTCGCGGGTCAGGACGAAACCGCCGGGATGCTGGCTCAGATGGCGCGGGGTCCCGATCAGCTGGCGGGTCAGCTCGAGCGTCAGGGCCAGCCGGGGATCGCTTCCGTCGAGGCCGAGCTCCTCGACATGCCGTTCGGCCACGCCCTCGTTGGACCAGCCCCAGACCTGACCCGACAGGGTGGCGGTGAGGTCCTCCGGCAGGCCGAGCGCCTTGCCCACCTCGCGGACCGCGCCGCGGGTCCGGTAGCGGCTGACCACCGCGGTCAGCGCGGCGTGGCGGTGGCCGTAAGCCTCGTAGATCCACTGGATCACTTCCTCGCGCCGCTCATGCTCGAAATCGACGTCGATGTCGGGCGGCTCGTTGCGGCTTTCCGAGATGAAGCGCTCGAACAGCAAAGTGTGCTTGACCGGGTCGATCGAGGTGATTCCGAGCAGGAAGCAGATCATCGAATTGGCGGCCGAACCCCGCCCCTGGCACAATATCTCCTGGCTTCGGGCATATTGGACGATCGAGTTGACGGTGAGGAAATAAGGCGCGTAGCCGAGCTTGGCGACCAGCTTCAGCTCCTTGTCGAGCAGGCTCGAATGGCTTTCCGGAGGCCCGTCCGGAAATCTCTCGGCGAGCGCCGTCCGCGCCAGCCGCTCCAGCGCCTGCTGAGGCGATCGCCCCGACATGACGATCTCGTCGGGATATTGATAGCTCAGCTCGCGCAGCGAGAAGGTGCAGCGTTCGGCGATATCCGCCGTCGCCCGGACGGCGTCGGGAAAATCCCGGAAGCGGCGCTCCATCTCCTTCGGGCTCTTGAGATGCCGGTCGGCATGAAGCTCGCGGCGGAAGCCGAGATCGTCGATCGTGCACTTGTGGCGGATCGCGGTGACGACATCCTGAAGCATGCGCTTGCCGGGGGAATCGTAGAGGACGTCGCCGGTGGCGAGCCCGCGCACGCCGAAGCGGCGGGCCAGGGCATCGAGCGCGTGGAAGCGCGCCGCCTCGCGCGGGCGGCGGCGATGGGTCAGAGCGATATGGGCCCGGCGGCCGAAGATGTCGGCCATCTGGGTGAGCGCCGTCCCGGCCGCCTCGTCGGCTTCGCCGGGCACCAGGGCCGCGACCAGCCCGTCGCTCCAGGCGGCGACATCCTCCCAGTGGAGGAAGCAATGGCCTTTCTCTCCCTTGCGGCGGTCGACTCGGCTCTTGCCGACGGTGAGCAGGCGGGTGAGGCGGGACCAGGCGGCTCGGTCCTCGGGCCAGACGAGCAGCGAATGGCCGTCCATCAGGTCGAGCCGGCAGCCGGCGACGAGCCGAACCCCGGTCGAATCGGCGGCGCGCAGGCCCTTGACGAGGCCGCCGACGCTGTTGCGGTCGACGATGCCGAGCGCCGGATAGCCGAGCAGCGCGGCCGCCGCGAACAATTCCTCCGCGCTGGAGACTCCGCGCAGGAAGCTGAAATGGGTGGCGACCTGGAGCTCGACGTACATGGATCACGCCCGCCAAGCGGAAGTTGATGCCGTTAAGTTGACGTTCTTCACACATGCCATCGGCTTCGCTCCGCCCCGCCAAGTCATGCGAACACCCCGTGCAGATACCAGTTGAGGTTGCCGGTGCGCGGGTCGAGGCCGTCGCCGCGGCGGAACAGCCAGAACCGCTTCCCTTCCTCGTCCTCGACCTGGAAATAGTCGCGCACCGCCTCGGCTTCCTCGCGCCGCTTCCACCATTCGCCGTGGATACGCTCGGGACCGTCGGCCTGGCGGACTCCGTAGCTTCGCCCGCGCCAGGTGAAGCGGCGGGGCGGTCCGTCGGGAAGCAGGGCGAGGACCCCTTCGAGCGGTTCGGGAGGCGAGAGCAGGCGGACCGGCCGCGGCCAATCGGGCCAGGCCTCGACCTTGGCGAGCGGGCCGGCGCGGCACAGGCTGCGTTCGGGCACGTCGCTTTCGACCGCGCCGATCCGGTAGAGGCGGCGGGCGCCGAGACGGCCGGCGAGGCGGTCGATCAGCGGCGCAAGATCGGGCGCGGCGGCTTCGCCGGCGAGCGCGCCGGCGATCGGACGCGGTCCGAGCGGCTCGATCCGGCTTCCGGCAAGCCGGATCGCCTCGATCCCGAAGCCCGGCTCGATCGTCTCGATCCTCATTTCCAGGAGACGCAGGAGATGGGCCCCGTCGCGGGTGGCTCGGACTGAGCCGACGCGGACAGCCTGGCTTTTCCCGTCGACCCGCTCGCAGACGAGGGTGAGCCGCCTGACGCCGAGACCGGCCTGTTCAAGCACACCGACGAGTCGGCGGACCGCTTCCGCCGTCGCCTCCGCTATCGCCTCCGCCGTGGCGATCGGCTCGACGAAGCGGAGCAGGACCGACGGCGGCTCCGCCGGAACGATCGGATCGAACGGCTCCGGAGCGCGACCGAGCGCCTGGTCGAGCCGGGCGAGCAGCTCGCTTCCGAACCGACGCCGGAGCGGCGCCCGAGGCATTGCGACGAGCTCGCCGATCCGGTCGAGGCCGAGACGACGGGCGGTCGCGAGCGCGTCATCGCCGAGCCGGAGCGCGTCCAGCGGAAAGGCGCCGATCGCCTGTCCCTCGCCGCCGTCGGGGCACAGGATGAGAGGCTGGCCGCCGAAGCGGGCCAAAGCGTGGGCGGCGGCTGAAGTGCCGGCGACGGCGATTCGGGCGACGAGGCCGGAACGGGCGCAAAAAGCGAGGATGCGCTCGCACATCCGGGCTTCGCCGCCGAACAGGTGGCCGACGCCGGTGAGGTCGAGCCACAGGCCGTCGGCGCCGGAGAGGGCGGCGCGCGGCGTCCAGCGGCGGGCGGCGAACGCGCCCAGCCGATCGAGGAAGGCGGCATCGCCCTCGGGGTCGGAGTCGCGGACGTCGAGGCCGGGGACGAGGATCCGCGCCTGGGCGAGCGGCATGCCCGGGGCGAGGCCGAGCGCCCGCGCCGCCGGACAAGCCGCGGCGACGAGGAGGCGATTGCCTTCGCGGCGTGCGGTGACGAGGGCCGGGCCGGCGCTGCCGCCGCCCGAGACCTTCCGCGGTCCTTCGTCGCGCGCCCAGCGCGCGCCCGGGCGGAAGCCGGGAGCGTTGGGACAGGAGCAGTCTCTCAAATCCTCCCCGGGACGGGGATGAGCAGGCACGCCATGCCCCCGGCATGGCTGCTCATGACCAGCCGAAGGCTGGTGGAGAGGGCCCAGTGGCGGCGAAGGCCCCCCTCCACCGTCGCCTAGCGGCGCAGGGCCCCCTCCCCGTTCCGGGGAGGATTGATCACGCCGCGCGGCGTTGCGCTCCGCGCGCCTGATCCGGTCGATGGGCAGATCGGGCAGGAAGAGCGAGGCGAGCCTCGGCATCGGGGGCCTCCAAAATCCAGTCATGTGCCGTTCCGCCGCGTTGACGGGCGAGCTCGACGTGCCAGCGGGCACGGCCGACGGCGGGGATGGCGAGCTTCTCCGACGGCGCGCAGGCGAGCCGCCAGCGGGTCACGGCGGGCGACGGCGCCGCGAGCGGATCGGCACCGCCGCGCCGCCGGCGCCGGAGCAGCAAGGCCGTCGTCCCTCCCTCCTCGGCGGCGAGCTGGAGACGGCGGGCGGCGGCCATGGCGACGCTTCCCGCTTCGCCGACCACGGCGGCGAGGCTGCGCGCTCGAAGCCCTTCCTCCATCACCGCCAGCACCTCCTCGTCGCGGCGGCATTCGGCATAGAGGAGCCGCTCCGGCGTCAGGCCCGCCTGCGCCAGGCCGGGCGCGAACAAGTCTCGGCGCGACAGCGCCCACAGCACGATCCCCTCCCCTCGAGCCCGCGACAGCCGGGCGGCGACGGCGGCGAGGAACAGGGTAGCGGCAGCGTCGTCGCCGAGGGCCGGCGTCGCCGGCGCCGCCTCGTGAAGCGCCGCGATCGCCAGCCCTCCGCCCGCCAGCCGCGAGTCGACCGCCGCCACCCCGAAGGGGAGGCAGGGGACGGCGACGGCGCGGCCGCCATTCTCGATTCTCCGAACCTCCGCGCGCAGGGCGGCGAGGCGCAGATCGGCTGCAGACGATTGGGTCATGCGACTCGGACTCTCGTGTTCATGGTATGTTCTGCCGTTGGCTCGCCGGAGTCAAGGCAGGCCGAGAGCCGGCGGAGAAGCAATGCGCGAATCCGCGCCCGTGCACGGGCCGGGCCGCAATGCGGGCGGCCCGGCGGCGATCAGCCGTAGACGATGAAATCCGCGCTGGTCAGAGCGGTGCCCGCGGCGACCGTGGCGAAGAGGATCTGCGCCGCCGCGCCGCTGCCGTCACCGTCGTAGAAGAGCTGCCCGGTCGCCTGATCGTAGACGATGCGGTCGCTGGCGTCGGCGGCGGCGGCCCCCTGGCGGAAGGCGGCGGCGCC
>DATMVG010000199.1:0-5065 GCA_035563315.1 Allosphingosinicella sp.
CATAGGTCCAGCCGACGTCGTCGGCGGTGCCGGCGAAGCCGTGGACGAGGCCGGCCGGCCGCTGGACGCCGCCCATTTCCCGAGCGCCGCCGCTCTCGCCGGGAGATTGCTTCCGGGAGGTGAAGCGGGTTCCGATTCCAAGGCAGGCCGGGCTTTTGCACCGGCCCGGGCTTTCGTGCATTGATCCGCCGATGCCGGCACGACGCGCGTTCGACGAATTGTGGGGCACCAGCCGCGGCAAGACGCCGCGCCCCGGCTTCGAGCCGCTCGCGCGCTGGCTTGAGGCGATCCCGCCGCCGGAGCTCGAACGGCGCCAGCAGGCCGCCGAAGCGGCCTTCCGGAGCCTCGGAGTCACCTTCGCCGTCTATGGCGACGAGGAGGCCGCCGAGCGGATCATCCCGTTCGACATCGTCCCGCGCCTGTTCACCGCCGCCGAGTGGGAAAAGCTTGCGGCGGGGCTCGAGCAGAGGGTGTGGGCGATCAACGCCTTCCTCCACGACGTCTATGGCGAACGTCGGATCATCGCCGACGGCGCGATCCCGGCCGACATCGTCCTCGGCAACGCCCAGTTCTGCATCCCCTGCGCGGGCGCGCGCCCGCCGCACGGCGTCTATGCCCATATTTGCGGGATCGACCTGGTCCGCACCGGCGCCGACGAATTCTGGGTGCTTGAGGACAATGCCCGCACCCCTTCGGGCGTCTCCTACATGCTCGAGAATCGCGAGGCGATGCTCCGGCTCTGTCCCGAGCTGTTCGGGATCCTGCCGGTTCGGCCGGTCGATTCCTATCCGGAGATGCTCAGGGACACGCTCTATTCGGTGACTCCCGATCGGGCGCGGGAGCCCAATTGCGTGCTGCTCACCCCGGGGCGCTTCAACTCGGCCTATTACGAGCACAGCTTCCTCGCCGACACGATGGGCATCGATCTGGTCGAGGGCCGCGACCTGGTGGTCGACGACGACATCGTCTGGGTGCGAACGATCCACGGCCTGGTGCGGGTCGACGTCATCTACCGGCGCATCGACGACGCCTTTCTCGACCCACTCGTCTTCCGCCCCGATTCCCTGCTCGGCGTCCCTGGGCTCCTCCCCGCCTATCTGGCCGGCAACGTCACCCTGGTGAATGCGCCCGGGACCGGGATCGCCGACGACAAGGCGATCTACTCCTACATGCCCGAGATCGTCCGTTATTATACCGGCGAGGCGCCCCGGCTGCCGAACGTGGAGACCTGGCGCTGCCGTGAGCCCGAGGCGCTGCGCTACGTCCTCGACCATCTCGACGAGCTGGTCGTGAAGCTGGTCGACGGGTCGGGCGGCTACGGCATGCTGGTCGGGCCGACCGCGAGCAAGGCGGAGATCGCGACGTTCCGAGCCGCGCTCGAGGCCGAGCCGCAGCGCTACATCGCCCAGCCGACGCTGGCCTTGTCGACCGTCCCGACCTTCAGCGAGCAGGGCCTGGTGCCGCGCCACGTCGATTTCCGGCCGTTCGTCCTGACCGGGGCGAAGGGGATCGCCATCGTTCCCGGCGGCCTCACCCGGGTCGCCTTGCGCGAAGGCTCGCTGGTGGTGAATTCAAGCCAGGGCGGCGGCACCAAGGACAGCTTCGTGCTCGGGCCGGACGGCGCGCCGGGCGCCGACTGACATGCTGTCGCGCACCGCCGCCTCGCTCTACTGGATCGGCCGCTTCATGGAGCGCGCCGAATTCGCCTGCCGGCTGGTCGAGGCGACGATCAGGCTCGATTCCCTCGGCCACCACGCCCATGGCGATCAGGCCTGGCGGAGCGCGCTCAGCGTCGTCGCCGCCGATCCGGCCTTCACCGCCAGCGACGGCTTCAGCGCCCTCGCCGCGCGGCGCTACCTGACGCTGAGCGAGGACAATCCGGGCTCGGTCCGCTCCTGCCTCGCCGCGGCGCGCGACAATGCCCGGGCCGCCCGCACCGCGCTCACCGTCGAGGTGTGGGAGGCGATCAACCGCGCCTGGCTGATCGTCCGCGACCGCGCCCGCCCCGGCGGGATCCAGTCGACCCTCAATCTGGTCGAGGCGCTCAAGGCCGAGATTCGCGGCTTCGAGGGCGCGCTGGCCCGGATGCTCCGGAGCGAGGGCAATTGGTTCCTTCGCCTGGGCTCGGCGGTCGAGCGCGGCGACAGCACCGCCCGGCTGCTCGAGGTCAAATATTATCTGCTGCTGCCGCCCGGCCAGCGGGTCGGCGGAGCGCTCGATCGCGACCAATGGTCGACCCTGCTTCAGATCGTCTCGGCAAGGCGCGCCTACCGCCACATCTATCGGGGCGCGCTCCAGCCCTGGCTGGTCGCCGACCTGCTCATCTTCCGCCGCGAGATGCCGCGCTCGCTGGCCGCCTCGGCCGAGGAGACGGTGGACCTGCTGTCCGACTTCGCCGCCCGCTCGGGCCGCCAGGGCCCCGCCGACCGGATGGCCCGCAAGCGCCTGGACGAGATAAGGGACCTCGACATCGCCACCGTCTTCCAGGGCGGCCTCCACGAATGGCTCCAGGCCTATGTGAGCGCCAATGCGGCGCTCGACCGGGCGATCGCAAGCCAGTTCAGGTTCGCCTGATGCGGCTCTCGATCCAGCACACGACCAGCTATCATTATGCCGAGCCCACCCGGCGCATCGTCCAGTTGCTGAGGGCCACGCCATCGAGCTTCGCCGGCCAGACCGTGCTCGACTGGCGGATCGACGTCGATTGCGACGCCAAGCTGCGCGAGGGCCGCGACGGCTACGGCAACATCACCCACATGCTGTACATCGACAAGCCGGTGCGGAGCCTCTCGGTGACCGTGGCCGGCCGGGTGCTGACCGAGGATCGCGCCGGCATCGTCCAGGGCCTCGCCCACGAGCTTCCGCCGATGGTCTTCACCCGGGCGACGGAGCTGACCGAGCCGGGGCCGGCGATCGCCGATCTGGCGCGATGGACGGCGGCCGGCGAAGGCGGCGCCCTGGCCCGGCTCCACCGGCTGGCGGCCCGGCTCCACGAGACCCTGCGCTTCGATACCGGCGCGACCGGGGTCGACACCGCCGCCGAGCAGGCGCTGAGCGCCGGCCACGGCGTGTGCCAGGATTTCGCCCACATCTTCATCGCCGCCGCCCGCCGGCTGGGAATGCCGGCGCGCTACGTTTCGGGGCAGCTGTTCCGCCGCGACGGCACCATCGTCCAGGAAGCCTCGCACGCCTGGGCCGAGGCCTGGATCGAGGATCTCGGCTGGACCGCCTTCGATCCCCTCAACGGAATCTGCACCGACGACGCCTATGTCCGAATCGCCTGCGGCCTCGACTATCGCGACTCGGCGCCGGTCGCCGGAGCACGTTCCGGTGGCGGCAAGGAGGAACTGACGGTAGAGGTCAAGGTCAGCCAGGCGCGCCGCCAGGCCCAGGGCCAGTCGCAGAATTGAGGGACCCGGACCCCTTATGACCTACTGCCTCGGCATGCTGCTCGACGCCGGCCTGATCATGATCGCCGATACCCGGACCAATGCCGGAGTCGACGATTTCTCGACCTACCGCAAGCTTCACTGCCTGATCGACGAGGCCGACCGCTGCATCTACGCCGCCTCGGCCGGCAACCTGTCGACAACCCAGACCATCATCAGCCTGTTGCGCGAGGGTCTTCCGACCGACGACGAAGGCAATCTCACCCGGACCATCGCCCAGCCGACCTCGATGTTCCGCGCCGCCCAGCTCGTCGGCGAGGCGGTGCAGCTCGCCAATCAGACCGTCGGCAGGGCGCTCGCCTCGATCAACATCCGCGGCACCTCGTCGCTGCTGCTCGGCGGGCGCGTCGGCGACGCGCCCCCTTCCCTCTATCTCATCTATTCCGCCGGCAATTTCATCGAGTGCAAGCCCGACGTCCCTTTCTTCCAGATCGGCGAGCACAAATATGGCCGGCCGATCCTCGACCGGACGATCGACCTTTCAACGCCGCTGTCCGAGGCGATGAAGCTCGCCTTCCTGTCGTTCGACGCCTCGATCCGTTCCAACCTCGCCATCGGCCGCCCGCTCGACGTCGTCGTGATGCCGTCGGGGGGCGGTGCCACGCTGAACCGGCGGGTCGAGGAGGACGACCCCTATTTCAACGACCTGTCGGCGCGTTGGGGCGACCTGCTCCACCACGCCACCGCCGCAATCCCCGATCCGCCGTTCATGGCCGAGCTCGATGGACCGCCGCCCAATGACCGCCGCCGACGCCTTTGAGGCCTTGCGCGCCCACGGCCTCGCCTTCCCCGAGGCGACCGAGGATTTCCCCTGGGGGCATTGCGCGCTCAAGGTGCGCGGCAAGACGTTCGCCTGGCTCGACAAGGACAAGGAGGAAGGCACGCTCGGCCTGACCGTGAAGCTCCCGGTCAGCCGCGACTTCGCCCTGGTGTTCGACTTCGCCGAGCCGGCGGGCTACGGCCTCGGCCGCTCGGGCTGGATCAGCTGCCGCTTCCCGCCGGACGAGGAGCCCGACCTCGACCTGCTCGGGCGCTGGATCGCCGAAAGCTACCGGGCCGTCGCCCCGAAGAAGCTCGCGGCACTGATCCCGGAGGCCCCGCTTCAGCCGTAGACGACGAAATCCGAGTGGGTCAGCGCCGTCCCCGCGGTCACGGTGGCGAAGAGGATCTGGGCCGCCGCTCCGCTGCCGTCGGGATCGTAGAAGATCTGCCCCGTCGCCTGATCGTGGACGATCCGGTCCGAGGCGTCGGCGGCCGCGGCGCCCTGATGGAAGGCGGCCGGGCTCAGCGTGCCGTTGGCGCCCGCCTTGGTGAAGACGTAGCGGGCGATGTAGAGGAGATCGTCGGTGACGGAGAAATCGACGATCCTGTCGACGTTGGTCGGGCCAAGAGCGGTGTTGAACAGGAAGCGGTCGAGCCCGGCCCCGCCCTTGAGCACGTCCATGCCGAGGCTTCCGTAGAGGCTGTCATTGCCGGCGCCGCCGTCGACACTGTCGTTGCCGCTGCCGCCGTTGAGCAAATTGCCGCCGGAATTGCCGGTAACGCTGTTGTCGCCCGAATTGCCGCGCCCGGAGCGCCCCGCCGTGCCGGTCAGGACGAGCCGCTCGAAATGGGTC
>DATMVG010000200.1:0-4334 GCA_035563315.1 Allosphingosinicella sp.
GGAGCCGACGGCTGGGCGAGGATCGTCGACAATGGCCGGCTCGAAGGCGAGGGGCCGGCCGCCCTTCCGCCGGGCACCCGGGTCATCGTCGAGGACCTGTTCGCCAGGGTGCCGGCGCGGCGCAAGTTCCTGCGCTCCGAGCGGGCCGAATATGCCGCCTGCCTCGAAGTCGTGAAGCGCCTCGCCATGGCGCGGCCGGATATCGGCTTCAGCGTCGATCATGACGGGCGCCGGACGCTGTCGGTGCAGCCGGGCGAGGACCGCCCGTACCGAGTCGCCGCTCTGACCGACCGTGGGCTGGCCGAGAACAGCCTCGCCGTCGACTATGTCCGGGGAACCGCAAGGCTCGGCGGAGTCGCCGGGCTGCCGACCTTCAGCCGCGGGATAGCCGACCACCAGTTCCTGTTCGTCAACGGCCGGCCGGTGAAGGACCGGCTTCTGATCGGCGCGGTGCGCGCCGCCTATCAGGACCTGCTCGCTCGCGACCGCCACCCGGTGCTGGCCTTGTTCATCGACCTCCCGGGCGACGAGGTGGACGTAAACGTGCATCCCGCCAAGACCGAGGTCCGCTTCCGGGACCCGGGCGGAATGCGCGGCCTGATCGTCGGCGGACTGAGGCACGCCCTCGACCAGGCCGGCCACCGCAGCGCCCAGCGCCCGAGCGCCGCCGCGCTCGGCCAGTGGCAGGCGGAGCCGATGCGCAGTCCGAGCTATCCCGCGCCGGCGCCCGGCCAGTCCAGCGTCTGGGACCATCGTCCGACCTGGGAGCCGGCGCCGTCCGCCCGCGCCGAGCCGGCGCTGGCGGCGGCGCCCGAAGCCCGCGGCTTCCCGCTCGGCGTGGCCCGCGGCCAGGTCGCCGCAACCTATATCGTCGCCGAGGCCGAGGACGGACTGGTCCTCGTCGACCAGCACGCCGCCCATGAGCGGCTGGTCCTGGAGCGGATGCGCAAGGCGATGGCCAATGGCGGAGTCGCCCGCCAGGCGCTTTTGCTTCCGGAGGTGATCGAGCTCGACGAACCCGCCTGCGGCCGGCTCGAGGCGCGGGCTCCCGAGCTTGCCGAAATGGGCCTGGAGCTGGAACGGTTCGGGCCGCGCGCGGTCCTGATCCGGGCGACCCCGGCGCTTCTGGGCGCGGGCGACGTCAGGGGCCTCGTCGCCGACCTCGCCGACGAGCTCGCCGCCTTCGACGAGGCGCTCAGCCTGAAGGAAAAGCTCGACCATGTCGCCGCGACCATGGCCTGCCACGGCTCGGTCCGCGCCGGCCGGCTGCTCTCGGTGGCCGAGATGAACGCGCTTCTGCGCGAGATGGAGGTCACCCCCCATTCGGGCCAGTGCAACCACGGCCGGCCGACCTGGGTCAAGCTCGCCCACGCCGACATCGAGAAACTGTTCGGGCGGAAATAGGATCAGCCAGCCCGGCGCTGCCGCCACTCCTCGGCCAGCAATGCGTAATAGGAATCGTCGAGCCACTCGCCGTTGCACCAGAAGCTCCGGCGGAAGCTGCCCTCCTGGCGGAAGCCGAGCGCTTCCAGCACCGAGCGCGACGCCCTGTTCGCCGAGGCCGCGACGCCAACGAAGCGGTGGACGGCGTGCGACTCGATCAGCAGGTCGATCAGCGCCGCGACGGCTTCGCGCGCATAGCCGTTGCGCTGATAGGCCGGGAGGATTCGGTAGCCGAGCTCGACCTGGCGCTCGCCGGGGACTCCGAAACCGGCGCCGAGATCGCCGACGACGGCGCCGTCGCTCGAGCGTTCGACGACATATTGATACCAAGGGCCGCCAGGATCGTCTCCGCCCGGCGACTTGACCTGCATGTCGGCGATTAGCTGCTCGAGGAACGCCCGTGGGTCCGGCCTGAGGCCGGTGTAGCGGGTCATGATCGGGTCGGACCAGCCGGCCATCAGCGGCTCCAGATCCCGCTCGCACGGACGGCGCAGAAGCAGGCGCTCCGAGCGGGCGAAGATCATGCCTTGAACCGCGCCGCTTCCTCCGAGCCGCCGGTCGCGTCCCCTTCCGAATAGCTGTGGGCGCCGGCGCCGGCGAGTCGGCCGCCTTGGACGATCAGATATTCCTCGCGGATCGGGCGGCCGTCGAACCAGCATTCGAGGATTTCGCGAACGCCGGCCGCGTAGCGCGCCTGCGCCGACAGCGAGGTCCCCGAAATGTGCGGAGTCATTCCGTGGTTGGGCATCGTCCGCCAGGGATGGTCCCGAGGCGCCGGCTGCGGAAACCAGACGTCGCCGGCATAGCCCGCGAGCTGCCCGCTCTCCAAAGCGCGGGCGACGGCGTCGCGGTCGGCGATCTTGCCGCGGGCGGTGTTGACCAGATAGGCGCCGCGCTTCATCCGCGCGATCATCGCCTCGTCGAACAGGTTCTCGGTCTCGGGATGGAGCGGGCAGTTGATCGTGACGACGTCGCACACCGCGACCATGTCCTCGACGCTGTCGTGCCAGATCAGGCCGAGCTCGCTCTCGACCTCGGCCGGCAGGCGGTGGCGGTCGTGATAATGGAGATGGACGTCGAACGGCTTCATCCGCCGGAGCACGGCGGTGCCGATCCGCCCGGCGGCGACGGTGCCGACATGCATGCCTTCGACGTCGTAGGAGCGGGCGGCGCAGTCGGCGATGTTCCAGCCGCCGCGGCTGACCCAGTCGTGCGAGGGCAGATAGTTCCTGACCAGCGACAGGATCATCATCACGACATGCTCGGCGACGGAGATCGAGTTGCAATAGGTGACCTCGGCGACGGTGATTCCGCGCTCGATCGCCGCCTGGAGGTCGACATGGTCGGAGCCGATGCCGGCGGTGACCGCCATCCTGAGCTTGCCCGCCTTGGCGATCCGCTCGGCGGTCAGATAAGCGGGCCAGAAGGGCTGGGAGATGACGATCTCGGCGTCGGCAAGCTCGCGCTCGAACCGCGAATCGGGGCCGTCCTTGTCGGCGGTGACGACGAGGCTGTGGCCGAGGCTCTCGAGGAAGGGCCGCAAGCCGAGCTCCCCGGAGACGCTTCCGAGCAGGGCGCCGGGCCGGAAATCGATGGCGGTTGGGCTCGGCAAGGTCTGGCCGTCGGGATAGGCCTCGATCCGCGGCAGGTCGTCGCGGGGATATTCGCTCGGATGGCCGTCGACCGGATCGGCATAGAGCACGCACAGCACCTTGGCCATTTTCCCTCTCCTCTCAGCGCTCGCCGCCCGTCGCGGCGTCGATCCACGCGTAACCGGGCGGGCGTTCAGCCATCCCCGGCTCTCCCGGTGAGGGCGGCGATTCGCCGGCGCACCGCCTCGATCGGATGCTCGGCGGCACGGCGCCTCGACTCCGTCAGCCGAGGATAGCCGTCGGCGGCGTCCTCCAGCAACTCGCGGACGAGGGCGCCGGAGCGCACCTCGCGCAGAAGCCGGCGCATCTCGGTTCGGGTGTCGGCCGTGACGATCCGGGAGCCGCCCTTGAGAGCGCCGAACTCGGCCGTGTTCGAGATCGCCTCGCGCATCCCCTTTATGCCGCGCTCATAGATGAGATCGGCTATGAGCTTTACCTCAGTAAGGCATTCGAAATAGGCTATTTCCGGGGAATAGCCTGCTTCGACCAGAGTCTCGAAGCCGGCATGGATGAGCTCGGGGATCGCCCCCCACAACACCGCCGCCTCGTTGAACAGGTCGGCCTCGCATTCCTCGGCGAAGCTGGTCGGCAGGATGCCGACCCGGCCGCTGCCGATCGCGGCGGCATAGGACAGCGCCAGGGCCTCGCCGCCGCCGCTGGCATCCTGGGCCACCGCGAACAAGGCGACGAGGCCGCGGCCCTCCTCATATTCGCGGCGGAGCGCCGTGCCCGGGCCCTTGGGAGCGACCAGGAAGACGTCGAGGTCGGGGCGCGGCTCGATCAGGCCGAAGCGGATGCTGAGGCCGTGGGCGAAGCATAAGGCGCCGCCGGGGCGCAGGGCGGGCGCGATCGCCTCGTCATAGATCCGGCCATGATCCTCGTCGGCGGCGAGCATGACGACGAGGTCGGCGGCCGCCGCGGCCTCGGCCGGCGTCATGACGTCGAAACGGTCGGCCCGGGCTCGCTCCCGGCTCGCCGAAGCCTGGGGCAAGGCGACGGCCACCGAGACGCCGCTGTCGCGCAGGTTCAGCGCTTGGGCCCGGCCCTGATTGCCGTAGCCGACGACGGCCACCTTGCGGGCGCGGATCGGCTCCAGGCCGGCATCGGCATCGAGATAGACGCGCATCAATCGCCCTCACCGGCCAACAAGGCTAGGGCATTGGTAACGGCGCTGCAATCAAACGGCTCGGCGAGGCGCGGCCAGTGCGCCGGCGGCTGGCGGCTGAACCAGGTATATTG
>DATMVG010000201.1:0-30065 GCA_035563315.1 Allosphingosinicella sp.
CGGCTCGGAGGGCGCCCTGCGGCGGGTCGGCGGGGCTTCGCGCTGCACCGGCGCGGCGAAGGCGGGCGGATCGGGAGCGGTCGGGGCGCGCGCGCTCGCCGGCTCCTGGAACCAGCTGTGGCGGCAGCTCGCGCAGCGCACCTTGCGTCCGGTCGCTCCGATGGCGCTGTCCGGGACCACATAGCGGGTCTGGCAGGACGGACAGGAGAGGATCATCGTTACGCGCACCCCGGACTGTGCTTGCGGACCCTAAGCATGGCGGGGGCGCCGCGCGCAAGCAAATGCCGGAATTCACGCGATCTTCGGAGACGCTTGAAGCGACCGGCGCGGCCGTGCGATGGCTTGGCGGAGCCGGAATCCGGCGGGGAGGCGGCGTCTGAACGGAAGCGGATCCATCGTCCAGTTCGAGAATGTCGGCCTGCGCTACGGCACCGGCGCCGAGACGCTGTCGGATCTGACCTTTTCGCTCAAGGAAGGGGGCTTTTACTTCCTGACCGGGCCGTCGGGCGCCGGCAAGACCTCGCTGCTCAAGCTCCTCTACCTCGCGCTTCGGCCGAGCCGCGGCCTGATCCGGCTGTTCGGCGAGGACATCGTCACCATGCCGCGCGGGCGAATGCCGGGCTTCCGTCGGCGCATCGGAGTCGTCTTCCAGGAATTCCGGATGGTCCCCCATCTCTCGGCGTTCGACAATGTCGCTTTGCCCCTGCGCGTCGCGGGGGTCGAGGACAAGGATCTCGAGACCCCGGTGCGCGAGATGCTGTCCTGGGTCGGCCTGGCGGACCGGGCCAGCGCCCGGCCGGCCACCCTCTCCGGCGGCGAGCAGCAGCGGGTCGCCATCGCCAGGGCGGTGATCGGCCGGCCCGAGCTCCTCGTCGCCGACGAGCCGACGGGCAACGTCGACCCGGAGATGGCGCTTCGCCTCCTCCACCTCTTCGACTCGCTCAACAAGCTCGGGACGACGGTGATCGTCGCCACTCACGACCTGCACCTGCTTGCGCGAATCCAGCGGGCCGAGATGCTTCGGCTCGACCGCGGCCAGATCGCGGACCCGACCGGGGCATTGCGTCATCCTCCCAAGAGGCCCGAGGCGTGAAGGGCGGGGTGCGACGGTTCGGCAAGGCCGAACGCGGACTTCTGCCCGAGGGGCGCCTCGCCGGGCCGATGCCCTGGGTGATCGCGATCATGATGTTCCTGACCGTCCTTGCGGCCGCGGCTGGCCTCGGCCTGGCCGGCGCCGCGGCCCGGCTCGACGACCAGATCGGACGCCGGGTCACGATCCAGGTCGTCGAGGCCAATCCTCGCCTGCGCGAGCAGCAGGCCGAGGCGGCGGCGGCGGCGATCCGGCCGCTGCCTGGCGTGCTCGCCGTCCGGCCGGTCCCGCAGGCGGAGATCGAGGCTTTGCTCGAGCCGTGGATCGGCGCCGGCGGCCTCGAGAGCGACCTGCCGGTGCCGGCGCTGATCGACGTCGATCTCGCGCCCGAAGCTCGCGGCAGCCTGCCGCGGCTGCGCGCCGCCGTCGCCGCGGTCGCCCCGGCCGCCCGCGTCGACGACAATGCCCAATGGCTGGCGCCGCTCGCCAGCCTGATCGGCGCGCTCAAGTGGCTGGCCGCCGGGCTGGTGCTGCTGATGGTCGCGGCGACCGCGGCGACCGTGGTGCTGGCGGCCCGGGCGGCGCTCGACACCCACCGCGCAACGATCGAGATCCTTCACCTGATGGGGGCGACCGACGTTCAGGTCGCGCGGCTGTTCCAGCGCCGGATCGCCCTCGACGCGCTGTTCGGCGGCCTGGTCGGATTCATCATCGCCGGAGCGGTGCTGATCGCGCTCGCCGACCGGGTCTCGGCGCTGGGATCGGAGCTGCTCGGTTCGGCGGCGATCCCGCCGCTCGGCTGGGCCGTGCTCGTCGGGCTGCCCGCCTTCGGGGTCTTCCTCGCCATGCTGGTCGCCCGCCTGACCATCCTGCGCGCTCTGGGACGGATGCTGTGATCCGGTTCCTCACCCGGATCGTCTCGTTCGGGCTTCTGCTCTACCTGCTCGGCTATGCCTTGTTCGCCGTGATGCTGCCGCGGCCGGCCGGCGACGAGCGGACGGACGCCGTTGTGGTGCTGACCGGGGGCAGCGGCCGGCTCGAGCGCGGCTTCGACATGGTCGAGCGCGGGCTGGCCCGGCGGATGCTGATCTCGGGAGTCGAGCGCACCGTCCGGCCGATCGAGCTGGCGGCCGCCTACGAGGTCGATCCGCGCCTGTTCGAATGCTGCATCCTGCTCGGCCGCGAATCGTTCGACACCCGCTCCAACGCCGACGAAGTCGCGCGCTGGGTCGAGCGGCGCCGGATCCGGTCGATCCGCCTGGTCACCAACGACCTTCACATGCCGCGCGCCCGCTACGAGCTGAGGAAGCGGGTCGGCGACGAGCTCGCCATCCTCGCCGACGCCGTGCCGACCAATCCCGACTTCGGCGCGATCTTCATCGAATATAACAAATATCTGCTCGGCTTCGCCGCCGACCTGATCGGCATCTGATGCGCTTCCTCCGCTCCGCGGCGTTCGCGGTCCTCTTCTACGGCTGGACGGTCGTCGCGGTGCTGCTCTCCTTTCCGGTGAGCCTGTTCGGGACCGGGCCGCTGCGCGCCTGGGCCGACGGCTGGGCGCGGGCGCACCGCTGGCTCGCCGCCCATCTGCTCGGCATCCGAAGCCGGATCGAAGGGTCGCCGCCGCTCGGCGCGGTGATCGTGGCGGCCAAGCACCAGTCGATGTTCGAGACGCTCGAGATGATGCTGATCCTGGCCGAGCCGGCGGCGGTGCTCAAGCGCGAGCTGGTCGACATTCCGTTCTGGGGATGGGTCGTCCGACGCTACGGGGTCATCCCGGTCGATCGGGCCGGCGGCGCACCGGCGCTGCGGCGGATGATGCGCGCCGCCGAAGCGGCGATCGCCGAGGGCCGGCCGATCCTCATCTTTCCCGAAGGCACCCGGGTGCCGCCCGGGCACAGGCCGCCGCTCCAGCCCGGTTTCGCCGGCCTCTACCGCGCCCTCAAGCTGCCGGTCGTCCCGATCGCGCTCGACAGCGGCCGGCTCTGGCCGCGCCACCAATTCCTCAAGCGGCCGGGGATCGTCACGATGCGCATCGGCGAGCCGATCCCGCCGGGCCTGCCGCGCGCCGAGATCGAGGCCAGGGTCCACTCGGCGATCAACGCTCTCGAGCCGGGCGGATGATTCCCGAGCTCGGCCTGATCGAGGGCTTTTTCGGCCGCCCCTGGGACTGGGCGGAGCGGATCGACGCGGTCCGCTTCCTCGCCCCGCACGGCTATCGTTTCTATCTCTACGCGCCCAAGGCCGACGCCTTCCTGAGGCGACGCTGGCAGGAGCCGTTTCCCGAAGCGCGGCTCGGCCGGCTCGGCGATTTCGCTTCGGCCTGCCGCGGCGCGGGCGTTCGGTTCGGAGTCGGCCTCAGCCCGTTCGAGCTCCACCTCGATTGCGGCCGGGGCTGGCGCGAACCGATCGCCGGCAAGGTCGCCGAGCTGGACGGCTTGGGCCTCGACGATCTCGCCATCCTGTTCGACGACATGCGCGGCGACGTCGCCGAGCTTGCCGAGCGCCAGGCGGCGATCGTCCACTTCGCCGCCGAGCGCTCGCGGGCGACCCGGATCCTGTGCTGCCCCAGCTATTATTCCGACGATCCGGTCCTCGACTGCGCCTTCGGACCGCGGCCGCCGGCTTATCTGGAGCGGCTCGGCCGGCTGCTCGACCCGGCTGTGCGGATCATGTGGACCGGCGAGGAGGTGGTAAGCCGGCAATATTCGCCCGGCCACCTCGCCCGGATCGGCGAGATCCTCGGCCGCAAGCCGTTCCTGTGGGACAATTATCCGGTCAATGACGGGGCGCGCATGTCCCAGCATCTCCACCTGCGCGCCTTCACCGGCCGCCCGGCGGCGATCGGCCCCCATCTTGCGGCCCACGGCGTCAACCTCGCCTCGCAGCCGGTGCTGAGCCGGATCCCGGCGCTGACCCTGGCCGAGAGCTATGCGCAAGGCGAGGCGTACGAATATGGCGCGGCCTTCGAGCGCGCCGCCGGCCTCGTGCTCGGGGAGGCGCTGGCCCGGCAGGTCCGCGCCGACCTGATCGTCCTGCAGGACCGGGGGCTGGACCGGCTCGGCGAGCTGCGCGCCGGGCTCGCCCAGACCTATGCGGCCTTCGATCATCCCGGCGCGCGGGAGGTGCTGGACTGGCTCGACGGCCGCTGGAATGAGCCCGGCGAGTCGGTGCAGACCCAGTGATCAGGCGCGCAGCACCGCTCCCAGCTTCGCCGCCGCGCCGACGATGCGCTCGGCGATCGCCTTCAGCTCCTCCTCGGTGAAGCTCTTCTCGCCGGGCTGAAGGATCACCTCCACCGCGAGCGACTTGCGGCCTTCCGGTACGCCCTGACCGGTGAACAGGTCGAACAGCCCGACGCCGACGATCGCCGCCTTGTCGGCCCCGCGCACGGCCCGCAGCAGCCGGTCGGCGGCGAGATCGTCGGGGACGAGGAAGGCGAAGTCCCGCTTCACCGCCTGCAGCGGCGGCGGCGCGAAGGCGGGGCGCATATGGCCGGCGGCGGAGCGCCGCCGCGGCAGGGCGTCGAGGAAGATCTCCGCCGCCGCCACCGGAGCGACGAGGTCGAAAGCCCTCAGCACGCGCGGGTGCAGGGCGCCGAACTCGGCGACGACCTGCTTGGGGCCGAGCCCGAGCCGCCCGGACCGGCCCGGATGGTAGACGTCGGCGGCCTCGTCCAGCACCTGGAGGCTCTCGACCGCGACGCCCGCGGCGGCGAGGGCCGCCATCGCCTCGGCCTTCGCGTCATAGGCGTCGAACGGCCTTGGCCTGGCGGCGCGCCAATGCCTGGCGGAGGCCTCGCCGGCGAGCACCAGGCCGAGGGTCGGATGCTCGTTGTCGCCGAGATAGCGCCGCCCGATCTCGAACAGCCGAACGGTCTCGGCCCCGCGCGCCAGGTTGCGCCGGGCGGCGGCGAGCAGCCCGGGAAGGAGCGAGGGCCGCATCGCCTTCATCTCCTCGCTCATCGGGTTGGCGAGGAGCCAGGACGAGCCGCCGAACGGCGCCGCCTCGGCCTCGGCGATAAAGCTCCACGTCACCGCCTCGTTGAGTCCGCGCGCGGCCGCGGCGCGGCGGACCTTGCGCTCGACCAGCTGGTCGGCGGTGGCGGTCGGCTTCGCCACCCCCGGGGCTCGCGGCAGCGGCGTCGAGGGCACCTTGTCGAAACCTTCGATCCGAGCCACCTCCTCGACGATGTCGGCCTCGCCTGCCACGTCGCGACGCCATGACGGCACTCGGATTTGCCAGATGTCGCCGGTACTTACCTCGAAGCCGAGGCGTCGGAGGATCGCCTCTTGCCGAGCCTCGGGGACGTCGATCCCGGCCAGGCCCAGGCAGCGCTGGGGACGGTAGGCGACGGTCCGCTCGAGCTCGGGCGGGCGGCCGGCACGCACCATTTCGGAAGGCTCGCCGCCGGCGAGGTCGAGCGCCATCCGGGTGGCGAGCTCGAGGCCCGGCCCGACGAATTCGGGGTCGACGCCGCGCTCGAAGCGGGTCCGGGCATCGGAGGCCAGGGCCAGCTTCTGGCCGGTGCGGGCGATATGCTCGGGGTCGAAATAGGCGCATTCGATGACGATGTCCGTCGTCGCCTCGGTCACGCCCGTATCCTCGCCGCCCATGATCCCGCCGATGTCGTGGACGCCCTCGTCGTCGGCGATCACCGTCATCGAGCTGTCGAGCCGGTAGGTCTTGCCGTTGAGCGCGAGCATCTCCTCGCCGTCGCGCGCGCGCCGGGCCACCAGGGCGCAGCGCAGCTTCGCCATGTCGTAGACGTGAAGCGGCCGGCCATAGGTCAAAGTGATGTAGTTGGTCATGTCGACGAGCGCGCTGATCGGGCGCTGGCCGACGGCGATGAGCCGCTGCCGAAGCCAGGCCGGCGAAGGGCCGTTGCTGACGCCGCGGATCGCCCGGCCGAAGAAGGCCGGGCAGCCCTCGGGATCCTCGGTGCGGATCTCGACCGGGCACGGGAAGGCGCCGGGGACGGCGGGGGCCTCCACCGGCCTAAGCCTGCCCATGCCGGCCGCGGCGAGGTCGCGGGCAATGCCGTGGACGCCCATCGCGTCCTGCCGGTTGGGCGTGACCGCGACGTCGATCACGGGATCGTCGAGCCCCGCCCAAGCCGGGAAGCTCGCCCCGACCGGCGCGTCCTCGGCCAGCTCGATGATTCCGTCATGCTCCTCGCCCAGCTCGAGCTCGCGAACCGAGCACATCATGCCGCGGCTCTCGACGCCCCGGATCGCGGCCACCTTCAGCAGCAGATCGCTGCCCGGGACGTAGGCCCCGGGGGCGCCGAACACCCCCTTGAGGCCCGCGCGGGCATTGGGCGCTCCGCAGACGACCTGGATCGCCTCGCCGGTGCCGGCGTCGACGGTGAGCACCTGGAGCTTGTCCGCCTGCGGATGCGGCGCGGCGGTGAGAATCTCGGCGATGACGAAGGGCTTGAGCTTCTCGGCGGGATTTTCGACGCCCTCGACCTCGAGGCCGATCGCGGTCAGCTTCGCGACGATCTCCTCGCCCGTCGCCTCGGTCTCGAGATGCTCCTTGAGCCAGGAAAGGGTGAATTTCATGCGCCGACGCCTCCGGAAAGGGTCGGCACGTCGAGCGCGGCGAAGCCGTAATGCCTGAGCCAGCGAAGGTCGCCGTCGAAGAACGCCCTGAGATCGTCCATCCCGTATTTCAGCATCGCCAGCCGGTCGATTCCGCAGCCGAAGGCGAAGCCCTGCCACTCCTCCGGATCGAGGCCGCAATTGCGGATCACGTTCGGGTGGACCATGCCCGAGCCGAGCAGCTCCATCCAATGGTCGGAGCCGCCCAGGATCCGGCGGCCCTTGGCCATGTGGTAGCCGACATCGACCTCGGCCGACGGCTCGGTGAACGGAAAATAGCTCGGCCTCAGGCGAAGCACGATGTCGTCGCTCTCGAAATAGGCGCGAAGGAAGGTCTCCAGCGTCCACTTGAGGTGGCCGAGCGTGATTCCGCGGTCGATCACCAGCCCCTCGACCTGGTGGAACATCGGCGTGTGCGTGGCGTCGCTGTCCGAGCGATAGGTGCGGCCCGGAGCGATCACGTAGAGCGGCGGTAGCTTCGAGGTCATCGCCCGGATCTGGACGGGCGAGGTGTGCGTGCGAAGCAGCATCGGCTGTCCCGCCGAATCGCCGCGCTCGAAGTAGAAGGTGTCGTGCATCGCCTTGGCGGGATGGTCCGGCGGGAAGTTGAGGGCGCCGAAATTGTGCCAGTCGTCCTCGATCTCCGGGCCGGTCGCGACGGAGAAGCCGAGATCGGCGAAAATCTCGGCGAGCTCGTCCATGACCTGGCTGACCGGGTGGACGCTGCCCTGGACCGGCGCCTCGACGGGCAGGGTCATGTCGAGCCCCTCGGTCGCCAGCCGCTGTTCGAGCTCGGCCGCTTCGAGATCCGTCTTGCGCGCCGCGATCGCCTCGGTCACCGCCTCGCGAAGCGCATGGATGGGGGGCCCCTGGCTCTGCCGCTGGTTTGGCGTCATGCCGCCGAGGGTCTTCAGAAGCTGGGTCACCGAGCCCTGCTTGCCGAGCGCCGCCACCCGCTCCCCTTCGAGCGCGGGAAGATCCGCGGCCGCGGCGATTCGGGCGAGAAGGTCGGACCTGAGCCGGTCGAGATCGGACATGGCCGCGCGCTCTAGACGAGAAACGCCCACCCGCGAAAGCCCACAAGCCGAATGCTCGCCGCCGAAAGAGAATAGCGGCCCCCGGGCGGGCCGCGTCGGCGACTATCCGCCCAGGAACGGGAAGGGCGAGATCGTCTTCTGGGTCTCGCTGACGGTCAGGGTCCGGCCGGCCGGCGCGGCCGCGCGTTGCGGACAGCGGATGCGCGGGCAGATGACGCAGGCGGGCCCGATCGGAGTCACCAGCGGCCTCGCCAGGTCGAAACCGTCCGCATAGGCGATGCGACCGGCGTGGCGGACGTCGCAGCCGAGCCCGACGGCGAGCGAGCTGTCCTCGCGCGGATCGAGGCGGACCGAGCGTTCGACCGTGCGGCTGATGGTGAAGAAACGCTGGCCGTCGGGAGTCTCCACCACCTGGGTCACCACCCGCCCCGGCGTCTGGAAGGTGGCGTGGAGGTTCCAGCGCGGGCAGGTGCCGCCGAAGCGCGAGAAGGGGAAGGATTCGCCCGCGAAGCGCTTGGAGATATTCCCCGCCGCATCGACCCGGAGCATGAAGAAGGGGACGCCTTTTGCGCCGGTGCGCCCGAGCGTGGTCAGGCGGTGCGCGACCTGCTCGACGCTGGCGCCGAATTCCGCGCAGAGGCGGTCGATGGCGTAGCGCTGGCGCTCCGCCGCTTCGAGGAAGGGCGCGTAAGGCATCAGGATCGCGCCGGCGGCGTAGTTCGCCAGGCTCATGTGGAGGAGGCGGCGGGTCGGCGCGTCCGGTGGCGCCGCCGCCTCGATCATCCGCCCGATCAGCGGCCGGAACTCCATCAGAGCGAGCTGATAGGCCAGGCCGAAAGTGCGGCTTTCGGCCCGAAGCAGCGACGACAGCAGCAGCCGCTTGCGGTGGAGGTCGTAATGCTGGCTGGCGCCGTCGAGCAGCTCGGGCGGAGCGATCCGAGCCTCGACCCCGAACCCCTCCTTCAGCCGCCGCCTCAGCGGTTCCGCGATGGCGAGCGGGTCGCCGAGCGCCCCGGCCAAGGTCTCGGCGGCCTCCTCGAGATAGGGGAAATGGTTGCGCTGCGCCTGGATGAAGTCGCGCACCCAGACTTCCGGGGTCAGCGGCGACTGGTCTTCGCGAACGCCGCCGGCCGCCGGCTGGCGCCGCATCTCGGTCAGCGCGGCGTAGAGCCGGGACACCGCGTCGGCGACGGCCGGCGCGTTGTCGGCGACCTCGAGCAATTCGTAGCGGGGGATTCCGAGGTCGGCGAAGATCGGATCGGCGAAGATTTCGGCGAGCTGGTCGGGGCCGGTTCCGTCAGGCCCGTCCGCGGCGAAGGTCTTGAGGTCGACGTCGTAGGCGTCGGCGAGGCGGAGCAGAACCTGGGCGGTGACCGGCCGCTGGTTGCGCTCGAGATGGTTGAGATAGGAGGGGGAGACTCCGAGCTCGGCGGCCATCGCGCTCTGGTTGAGGCCGAGCTCGCGACGCAGGCGCCGAACCCGGCCACCGAGAAAGAGTTTTCGTTCCGCCATGCTGTGAGACTGTCAAATATTCACAACAGTCGCAAGTCACTCTGTGACACAGCGACCCTTTTTGCTGGTGCCGGCTGACCCGTTTCGAGGTTCAACCGACGCGAAAGCGAGGCAGAGAATGAACGATTTCAGCAGCATCGTCCCGGCGCCCTCGGGCAGGTTCGACGGCATCCGCCGTCCCTATCGGCCCGCCGACGTCGAACGGCTGCGCGGGTCGGTGCCGATCGAATACAGCCTCGCCCGGCGCGGGGCCAACCGCTTGTGGGAGCTGCTCGCCGGCGAGGATCACGTCCACGCGCTCGGCGCGGTCACCGGCAACCAGGCGATGCAGATGGTCCGCGCCGGCCTCAAGGCGATCTACCTGTCGGGCTGGCAGGTGGCGGCCGACGCCAACACCGCCGGCGCGATGTACCCGGACCAGTCGCTCTATCCGGCCAATGCCGGCCCCGAATTGTGCCGGCGGATCAACCGGACGCTGCAGCGGGCCGATCAGATCGAGCATAGCGAGGGCGGGGCGAAGCGCGACTGGCTGGTGCCGATCGTCGCCGACGCCGAAGCCGGCTTCGGCGGGCCGCTCAACTGCTTCGAGATCATGAAGGCCTATATCGAGGCCGGCGCGGCCGCGGTCCATTTCGAGGATCAGCTCGCGTCCGAGAAGAAATGCGGCCACCTCGGAGGCAAGGTGCTGATCCCGACCCAGGCGCATACCCGCAACCTCGACTCGGCGCGCCTCGCCGCCGATGTCTGCGGCGTTCCGACGATCCTGATCGCGCGCACCGACGCCGAGAGCGCAAGGCTGATCACCTCCGACGTCGACGAGCGCGACCACGAGTTCCTGACCGGCGAGCGGACCCCCGAGGGCTTCTTCCGGCTTCGGGAAGGGACCGGGCTCGACCATTGCATCAAGCGCGGCCTCGCCTTCGCTCCTCATGCCGATCTGCTCTGGTGGGAGACGAGCCATCCCGATCTCGGCGAGGCGAGGCGCTTCGCCGAGGCGGTTCAGCGCGAATTTCCGGGCAAGATGATGGCCTATAATTGCTCGCCCAGCTTCAACTGGGAAGCGAAGCTGGATCGCGACACCATCGCCCGCTTCCAACGCGAGCTGGGCGCGATGGGCTACAAGTTCCAGTTCGTGACGCTGGCCGGCTTCCATGCCCTCAATCTCGGCATGTTCGAGCTGGCGAGCGGCTATCGCGACCGCGGCATGGCGGCTTATGCCGATCTGCAGCGGGCTGAGTTCGCCGCCGAAGCCCGGGGCTATACCGCCACCCGCCACCAGCGCGAGGTCGGCACCGGCTATTTCGACCTGGTCGCCCAGGCCGTCGCCGACGGCGAGGCTTCGACGGTCGCGCTCGCCGATTCGACCGAGGCGGCTCAGTTCGCCGACACGGTCGCCGCCACTCTCGCCGCATAGGAAGGAGCAGCCGACATGAGCATGCGTTACTGGGTCGTCGGGGGGGAATATGAGGATCCCGAATTCCGGGCCCTGGTCCCCGGGACGGAGAAGATGGTCGGTCCCTTCGAGGACGAGCGCAAGGCGCGCAACGAATGGATCCGCCTCACTTACTGCCCCCACACCACCTCCGCCACGACCCGCTACAGCATCGCCTCGGAGGCCATGCAGTGAGCGAAGCCGGCCTGGCCGAATTGCCGCCCGCGTCGGCGGAATCGACGGGCCGGGCGGCGGAGGTTCTCACCCCCGGGGCGCTCGGCTTCGTCGCCGAGCTCCACCGCCGCTTCGATCGCCGCCGCAAGGCGCTGCTCGAGGCGCGCCGCGAGCGCCAGCGCCGGTTCGACGCCGGCGAGCTGCCCGATTTCCTGCCGGAAACGCTCGAGATACGGGAAAGCGAGTGGCGAGTCGGCGAGATTCCGCCCGACCTTCTCGACCGCCGGGTCGAGATAACGGGCCCGACCGACCGCAAGATGGTCATCAACGCGCTCAACTCGGGCGCGAGGGTGTTCATGGCCGATTTCGAGGACGCGACGGCGCCGACCTGGAGCAACCTGATCGACGGGCAGGCCAATCTGATCGACCGCTGGCAAGGCCGCCTGGCGTTCGACGATCCGGCGAGCGGCAAGCATTATGCGCTGCGCGGCGAGCCGGCTGTGCTGATGGTCCGGCCGCGCGGCTGGCATCTCGACGAGCGTCATGTCGCGGTCGAGGGCGAGGCGGCCGCCGGCGGGCTGGTCGATTTCGGCCTCTATTGCTGGCACAATGCCGAGGCGGCGCTGGCGCAGGGCTCCGGCCCCTATTTCTACCTGCCCAAGCTCGAGAGCCACCAGGAGGCGGCGCTGTGGAGCGACGTCTTCGCCTTCGCCGAGCGGCGGCTCGGCCTCGCCCGAGGCACGATCAAGGCGACGGTGCTGATCGAGACGATCCCGGCCGCCTTCGAGATGGACGAGATCCTTCACGCGCTCAGGGAGAATATCGTCGGCCTCAATTGCGGTCGCTGGGACTATATCTTCTCCTACATCAAGCGGCTGGGGCGCGCCGCGGAGCGGCTGACGCCCGACCGCTCGGCGATGACGATGGATAGAGCCTTCCTCGCCGCATATTCGCTCAAGCTGATCGAGACCTGCCACCGCCGCGGCGCCTTCGCGATGGGCGGGATGGCCGCGCAGATCCCGGTCAAGGGCGATGCCGCGGCCAACGACGCGGCCTTCGCCAAGGTTCGGGCGGACAAGCTGCGCGAGGCGGCGAACGGCCATGACGGCACCTGGGTCGCTCACCCGGCTTTGGTGCCGGTGGCGCTCGAAGCGTTCGATTTCGCGGAGCCGAACCAGCTCCACCGCCGTCCCGAGACCGGCGTCACCCGCGAGGACATGCTTCGGCTGCACGAGGGGCCGCGAACGGAAGCCGGGGTGCGGGAGAATATCCGCGTCGGAATCCAGTATCTCGCCGCCTGGCTCGGCGGCCGCGGCGCCGTTCCGCTCTACAATCTGATGGAGGACGCCGCGACGGCGGAGATCTGCCGCACCCAGCTCTGGCAATGGCTCCGCTTCGAGGCCGAGCTCGACGACGGCCGTCGCCTCACCCGCGACCTGTTCGACCGCCTGCTCGGCGAGGAAATGGACGCGCTCGCGGGGCAGGCCGAGGGCCGGCTCCACGAAGCGGAGGGGATTTTCGCCGAGCTGGTGACGGCGGAAGCGCTGACCGAGTTCCTGACCCTGCCCGCCTACGAGCGGCTCGACCGGTAGGCCGCCGGCAAACACCTGACGAAGATCGAGGAAAAGGGCGCGGCGAAATGGCTCCGCCGCGCCCCTGTCCGGTTCGAAGCCGCCTCAGGCCTGCTGCGGCAGCGCGCCCCTCGCCTGGGCGATGATCGCCTTGAAGGCTTCGCCTTCGTGCATGGCGATGTCGGCCAGGACCTTGCGGTCGAGGTCGACTCCGGCGAGCTTCAGGCCGTGCATGAACTGGCCGTAGGTGAGGCCTTCCTGGCGGACCGCGGCGTTGATGCGCTGGATCCAGAGCGCCCGGAAGGAGCGCTTCTTCACCTTGCGGTCGCGATAGGCATATTGCCCCGCCTTCTCGACCGCCTGGCGGGCGATCCGGATCGTGTTCTTGCGGCGGCCGTAATAGCCCTTGGCCTGCTCGAGGATCCGCTTGTGCTTGGCGCGCGTGGTCACGCCGCGCTTGATTCGTGCCATCTCTATATCCTCCTATTTCAGGCCGTAGGGCGCCCAGAGCTTCACCCGCGCCGTGTCGGCGTCGGCGAGCACTTCGGTGCCGCGGTTCTGGCGGATATATTTGGCGTTGTGGCTGATCAGTCGGTGGCGCTTGCCGGCGACGCCGTGCTTGACCTTGCCGGTGGCGGTGAGCTTGAAGCGCTTCTTGACGCCGCTCTTGGTCTTCAGCTTGGGCATTTTCGTCTCCTTGCCGCTCGGGGCGGACGCTTGAGAACAGCCACGGCAGCCCTTGATGGCCGGGCGGTTCGATTCTTCCAGAGGCTGGAAAGGAGGCGCCTATATTGGGACGAGGCGAAAAAGGCAAGGAGGCCGGCGAGATGGCGGAGCGGATCAGGCCCTTTCTGATGTTCGAGGGCGAGGCCGAGGAAGCGATGGACTTCTACGTCTCGCTGTTCCCGGATTCCCGGGTCGAGCGGATCGAACGCTACGGCGTCCAGGGCGCCGCCGAGGAAGGCAAGGTGGTACGGGCGGATTTCGTTCTGAACGGGCAGCGTTTGGTCTGCATCGACAGCCCGGTCGGTCACGGGTTCAGCTTCACGCCCTCGCTCTCCTTGTTCGTCGATTGCGCCTCGGCCGACGAGGTCGACCGGCTGTTCGACTCGCCAGCGAGGGCGGCGAAGTGATGATGCCGCTCGGCGAATATGCCTTCGCCGCCCGCTACGCCTGGCTCGCCGACCGGTTCGGAGTGTCCTGGCAGCTCAGCTTCGCGAGCGCCTGACCGACCGGGGAGGCGCCGCCGCTCAGTCGAACAGGCTCGAGACGGAGGTCTCGTCGGCGATCCGCTTCATCGCCTCGGCGAGGAGCGGAGCAATCGGCAGCAGTCGGATCTTCGCGCTCGCCTCGGCGGCCTCGTAGGCGGCGATCGAATCGGTGATGACGAGCTCGCTGAGCACCGACGAATCGACCCGGGCGACGGCGCCGCCGGAAAGGACTCCGTGGGTGCAATAGGCGACGACGTCCTCGGCGCCGCCTTCCTTGAGCGCGGCCGCGGCGTTGCACAGGGTGCCGGCCGAATCGACGATGTCGTCGATCAGGATGCAGAAGCGGCCGTCGACGTCGCCGATGATGTTCATCACCTCGGATTCGCCCGGCTTCTCGCGGCGCTTGTCGACGATCGCCAGCGGCGCGTTGTGGAGTCTCTTGGCGAGGGCGCGGGCGCGCACGACGCCGCCGACGTCGGGCGAGACGACGGTGATCGGCCGGCCCGAAAAGTGGGCCTTGATGTCCTCGGACATGGCCGGCGCCGCGTAGAGATTGTCGGTCGGGATGTCGAAGAAGCCCTGGATCTGGCCGGCATGGAGGTCGATGGAGAGAACCCGGTTGGCGCCGGCGACGGTGATCAGGTTGGCGACCAGCTTGGCCGAGATCGGCGTTCGCGGCCCTGGCTTGCGGTCCTGGCGGGCATAGCCGAAATAGGGAAGGACGGCGGTGATCCGCTTGGCCGAGGCGCGCCGAAGCGCGTCGATGCAGATCAGCAGCTCCATCAGATTGTCGTTCGCCGGATAGGCGGTGGACTGGACGATGAAGACGTCCTCGCCGCGGACATTTTCGTGGATCTCGACGAATATCTCCTCGTCCGCGAAGCGGCGCACGCTGGCCTGGGTGATCGGCAGGTCGAGATAGCTGGCTATCGCCTGCACCAGCGGCTGGTTCGAATTGCCCGACATCAATTTCATGGGTGCGGACCTAGAGCGGGGTGCGGCTGGCGCCTCTCTTAGGGCGAAGGCGGGCGAAGGCAAGAGCGTTGCCCCGCGCTCGCGCCCGCAATAGAGCCGCCGCCATGGTGGTCACCCGTTTCGCGCCATCGCCGACCGGGCGCCTGCACGTCGGCAACATCCGCACCGCGCTGCACAATTGGCTGCTGGCAAGGAGGCATGGCGGTTGCTTCATCCTGCGCCTCGACGACACCGACCGCGAACGCAGCCGCGAGGAACATGCCCAGGCGATCCAGGAGGATCTCGCCTGGCTCGGGCTCGAGCCCGATCGGATCGCCCGCCAATCGGAGCGGTTCGGACGCTACGAGGCCGCCCTGGAACGGCTCGCCGCGGCCGGCCGAGCCTATCGCGCCTATGAAACGGCTCAGGAGCTCGAGCTCAAGCGCAAGGTGCTGCTCGGCCGCGGCCTGCCGCCGGTCTATGACCGATCCGCCCTCCGCTTGACCGACCAGGAGCGGGCCGGGCTCGAGCGCGCGGGTCGGCGGCCGCACTGGCGATTCGCGCTCGATCCGCAATACCCGATCGAATGGGACGATCTGGTCCGCGGCCGCCAGCATCTCGACCCTGCACTGCTCAGCGACCCGGTCATCCGCCGGGAGGACGGCAGTTGGCTCTACATGCTCCCGAGCGCGGTCGACGATATCGAGATGGGGGTGACCCATGTCGTCCGCGGCGAGGATCATGTCACCAATACCGGGCTGCAGCTGCAGATGTTCGCCGCGCTGGGCGCGGAGCCGCCCCTTTTCGCTCATGAGGCGCTGCTGGTCGGCTCCGAAGGCAAGCTCTCCAAGCGGCTCGGCGCGCTCGGCGTCGACGCGATGCGGGAGGCTGGGATCGAGCCGATCGCTCTCCTCGCCAAGCTGGCGCGCATCGGCACCAGTCTGCCGGTGGAGCCGGTGACCGCGCCGGAGCCGCTGATCGACACGTTCGATTTCGCCACGTTCGGGCGCGCCCCGGCCCGCTTCGACCTGGACGAGCTCGCCGGCCTGAACGCGCGGATCGTCCACCAGCTGCCCTTCGAGAAGGTCAGGCCGCGGCTGCCCGCGGGCATGACCGAGACCGACTGGCTGGCGATCCGGCCGAACCTCAAGAGCGTCGCCGAGGCAGCCGACTGGTGGGAGATCCTCCACGGGCATGTCGAGCACAGGGCGGGGGCCGAGGATCGCGAGCTGCTCGCCGCCGCGGTCGCCGCAGCCGAGGCGATCGACTGGTCCGAAGGGCCCTGGCCGAGGCTCGTCGCCCGCCTCAAGGAGGCGAGCGGCCGCTCGGGCAAGGCGCTGTTCCTGCCGCTGCGCCGAGCTCTGACGGGCCGCGACAGCGGGCCGGAAATGGCGGCGCTGCTGCCGTTGATCGGCCGCGAGGAAACGCTCGCCCGTCTACGCTCGGCCATCCGCTAGGGGGCCGCCTCGCCCGCCCCGTCCGCAGGGAACCTTCGGTATAGTATAACATTACGATATACTGTATCATCCCGTTGAGAATGTCGGCCCGCAAGAGGCAAGCGAACTGGAAAGGAGAGAGCCATGACCGAAGGCGGATTTTTCGATCGCAAGACAAGGAGCCCGACCGGGCTGACCCTCGTCATCGCCATGCATGCGGCCGCGCTCGGCGCTCTCGCGCTCGTCAAGGGCCCGGAGATTTTCACGCCGCGGCCGCCGATCGACGTTTACGACATTCCGATCCCGCCCGCGCCGGAGCCCGAGCCCGAGCCGCGGCCCGTGCAAGAGCCGCGGCAGCAGCCGTCCGTGCTCGATCGGGTCGAGCCCCTCGTTCCGCGCCCGGCCGACGAGCCGGTCGCGCAGGATCCGCCGCTACCGCCGCTTCGGCCGTTTGGCGATTCGGGCCCGCCGACGGCGCCCGAGGCGCGCTCGGACCCGCCGCCGCCGCCGCCCGTGCGCACTGCGGCCGAATTCGATTCGCGCTATGCCGGCGATCTGCAGCCGCCCTATCCGCCTTCCGAGCAGCGCGCCCAGCGCAACGGTTCGGTGCGGGTCCGGCTGATCATCGGCGCCGACGGGCGAGTCAAGACGATCGAGCGGCTGAGCGCGACGAGCGACGCCTTCTGGCGCTCGACCGAGCGTCATGCCCTCGCCCGCTGGCGCTTCCGCCCCGCGACCGAGGACGGCCGACCGGTGGAGAGCGCCAAGACGATGAACGTCTTCTTCCGGATCGAGGCCTAGGCCCGGGGAGCAGTCCGGGCTGGCGGGGAGGGACGGCGCGCATTATCTTGACCTGATGCCTCTCCCCCGCCCCGCCAGCCCGCGCGCCCTTTGGACCGATCTCAACGCCTTCTGGCGGCAGCGGCCGCGGCACCAGTGGCTGGCCGGAGCGCTGGCGGTGGCGATCCCGATCGGGATCCTGGTCAGCTTCTACTTCGATGCCCAGACCAACATCCTGCCGCGCGAGCAGATCACCTATATCGAGAGCTGGCCGGCCACCCGCACCGACGAGGAGATCAAGGCCAAGCAGAAGGCCGACCTGGCCGAGCGGCGCGCCTTCCAGGAGGAGCGACGCCAGCAGTTCCAGCGGCTCGACGAGCAGCTCAACCGGCTGGGCATTTGAGCGACGCGCTCTGGATGGACTCGGCGATCGCGCTCGGCGAGCGCGGCCGCGGCCGAACCGCCCCCAACCCGAATGTCGGCTGCGTCATCGTCCGCGACGGAGCCGTCGTCGGCCGCGGCTGGACCCAGCCGGGGGGCCGCCCCCATGCCGAGGCGATGGCGCTGGCGCAGGCCGGCGAGGCGGCCAGGGGCGCGGCCGTCTATGTCAGCCTCGAGCCGTGCGCCCATTCGAGCGAGCGCGGGCCCGCCTGCGCCGACCTGCTCGCCCAGGCACGGCCGTCGCGGGTCGTCGCCGCGGTGGGCGACCCCGACCCGCGCACCGACGGCGCCGGCATGGCCAGGCTGGCGAGAGCGGGCGTCGCCGTCGAGCTGGGCCTGCAGAGGGAGGCCGCCGAGCGGAGCCTTGCCGGCTTCCTGACCCGGATCCGGCTTGGGCGCCCCTTGATCACCCTGAAGCTCGCTTTGTCTGTCGACGGTAAGATCGCGCTGCCTTCGGGAGAGAGCCGCTGGATCACCGGCGAGGACGCCCGCGCCCACGTCCATCTCGAGCGCGCCCGAAGCGACATGATCCTGGTCGGGCGCGGGACCTACGAGGCCGACGACCCCAAGCTCGACGTTCGGCTGCCCGGCCTGGAGGAGCGCTCGCCGCGCCGCGCCCTGCTCACCCGCGGCGCCGCGGTCGAAGGCTGGACTCGGCTAAGCGCCCCGGCCGACGTGTTCGGGCTTCATGACGTCAACGACCTGTTGGTCGAAGGCGGTTCGGCCACCGCCACCGCCTTCCTCGCCGCCGACCTGGTCGATCGCCTGCTCATCTACCGGGCGCCGGTCCTGATCGGCGAGGGCCGCTCGTCGGTCGGCTATGTCGGGCTGGAGAGCCTCGCCGACGCCCACGGCCGCTGGCGGCTCGCCGACACGCGTCAGCTTGGCATCGACCGGCTCGAAGTCTACGAGCGGCTGCGCTGAGCCATGTTCACGGGCATCATCACCGACGTCGGCACGATCGAGGCCGTGGAAGAGCGCGGCGACCTGCGCGTGCGCGTCGCCTGCGGCTTCGACATGTCGACTCTCGATCTCGGCGCTTCGATCGCCTGTTCCGGCACCTGCCTCACCGTCGTCGACAGAAACGAAGGCTGGTTCGCCGTCGACGTCTCCGCCGAGACGAAGCGGCGCACCGCGCCGCTGATGTGGGAGGCAGGCAAGCGGCTGAACCTCGAGCGGTCGCTTCGGGTCGGCGACGAGCTCGGCGGCCATATCGTCACCGGCCATGTCGACGACGTCGTCGAGGTGGTCGCGGTCGAGCCGGTCGGCGGATCCACGGCCCTCACCGTCGCGTCGCACCTCGCGCTCGGCCCGTTCATCGCGGCCAAGGGATCGATCGCCCTCGACGGGGTTTCGCTCACCGTCAACGACGTCTGGGACGGCCCGGGCGGCGACGGCATCCGCTTCGGGATCAACCTCATTCCCCACACGGCGGCCCACACGACTTTTTCCGATGTCGCCGTGGGGCGCTGGCTGAACGTCGAGATCGACGTCATCGCCCGCTATCTGGCCCGCCTGCAGCAAGCGCGCACCAGCAACGTGTGAAATCCTGTTGGCGTATCACATCGTGATGTGATACGAGCCCCCTGATGAGCACCATCCTGATCGATCGCCTCTGCGAGATCGTCGCTGCCGGCGAGATGAGCCGCTCCGGCCTCGCCCGTGCCGCCGGCCTTCACCCCAATTCCCTGCGCAAGCTCGGCGAATCGGACTGGAACCCGACCGCCGACACCTTGGTCAAGCTCGAGAAGTTCCTCGCCAGCGGCAGCCGGGGGGTGATGGCGAGCGCCGAGCAGATCATCGACGAAGCGCGCAACGGCCGGATGTTCATCCTCGTCGACGACGAGGACCGCGAGAATGAGGGCGACCTCGTCATTCCCGCCCAGATGGCGACTCCCGACGCCATCAATTTCATGGCCAAGCACGGCCGCGGCCTGGTCTGCCTGGCGCTGACCCGGGACCGGGTCGACCAGCTCGGCCTGCCGCTGATGCCGCGCCACAATGACAGCCGACTGGAGACCGCCTTCACCATCTCGATCGAGGCGAAGGACGGGGTGACGACCGGCATCTCGGCGGCCGACCGCGCCCGCACCGTCTCGGTCGCGATCGACGCCGGCAAGGGTCGCGAGCATCTCGTCACCCCCGGCCATGTCTTTCCGCTCGTCGCTCGCGACGGCGGCGTCCTGGTCCGCGCCGGCCATACCGAGGCGGCGGTCGACGTCGCCCGCCTCGCCGGCCTCAACCCGTCGGGCGTGATCTGCGAAATCATGGGCGACGACGGCAGCATGGCGCGGATGGAGGATCTGTTCGCCTTCGCCCAGCTTCACAATCTGCGCATCGGCACCATCCGCGACCTGATCGCCTACCGGCTCAAGAAGGACCGGCTCGTCGAGGAGACCGCCGAGGCCCGCTTCGAAAGCCGCTGGGGCGGGGCCTGGAGCGCCAAGACCTTCCTCAACAAGGCGTCGGGCACCGAGCAGATCGCCCTGGTCAAGGGCCATGTCGATCCGCGCCGGCCGACGCTGGTCCGAATGCACGCCTTGAGCCTGTTCGCCGACGCCTTCGCCGAGGCCGGCGAACGGGGCGGCTTGCTCGAAGGTTCGATGAAGGCGATCGCGGAGGAGGGCGCCGGGGTGATCGTCGTCATCAACCGGCCGATGCCCGACGCCCTCTCGCGGGCGCTCAAGGTCCGTGCCGGTGGCGCCGAGCAGCGCGACACCGAGCAGCTGCGCGATTACGGCGTCGGCGCCCAGATCCTCGCCGCTTTGGGCGTGCACGACATGATCCTGCTCACCAACAGCCACCACACGCCGGTCGCGCTCGCCGGCTACGGCCTCGCCATCGTCGGCGAGCGCCCGATCCCGTCGGCCTGCTGAGGTGGCGCGAGTCCTGATCGTCGAGGCGCGCTTCTACGCCCATCTGAACGACCTCCTGCTCCGGGGCGCGCGCACCGCGATCGAGGAAGCCGGCCACGACCACGAGACCGTCACCGTCCCCGGCGCGCTCGAAATTCCCGGCGCGATCGCTCTGGCGCAGGAGACCGGCCGCTACGACGCCTATGTCGCGCTCGGTGTCGTCATCCGCGGCGAGACCTATCATTTCGAGATCGTCGCCGGCGAGAGCGCGCGCGGGCTGATGGCGCTGACCCTGGACGGCCTCGCCGTCGGCAACGGCATCCTCAGCGTCGAGACCGAGGCGCAGGCGCTGGCCCGCGCCCGGCCCGAGGAGAAGGACAAGGGCGGCGAAGCGGCCAGGGCGGCGCTCGCGATGCTGGGCCTGGCCAGGCGCTTCGCTTGACGCCAACCGGGTGACCGATCAAGCGCGGCCGCATGGCCGACAGAGCGACCGCCGCCCGCTACGCTTTTCCCGCGCTGATCGCCGCGAACCTGTTCCTCGCGCTGGGTCCGTGGATGGTCCGCCTCGCCGATGTCGGCCCGGTCGCCGCGGCCTTCTGGCGGCTCGCGCTGGCTCTGCCCTTCCTCGCCTTCCTCGCCGTCGGCCAGAGCCGCGGCCGGCCGTTCCCGGGCTGGGCCTTGCTCGCCGCGGCGGCGCTGGGCGGCCTGTTCTTCGCCGCCGACCTTGCCGCCTGGCACGAGGGCATCCTGCGCACCAAGCTCGCCAACGCCACCTTGTTCGGCAATTTCGCCAGCTTCCTGTTCGCCATCTACGGCTTCTTCCTGCTCCGCAGCCTGCCGGGACGGGCGCAGGCGCTTGCCCTGGCGCTGGCGGGAATCGGAACGGCGCTGCTGCTCGGCAGCAGCTTCGAGCTGTCGAGCGCTCATTTCAGCGGGGACCTGCTCGCCCTGCTGGCGGGCCTCTTCTACACTCTCTACCTGATCGCGGTCGACCGCGCCCGCCGAGTGATGGCGCCGTGGCCGGTGCTTGCCCTCGCGACGGCCGCCGGCGCGCTGCCGCTCCTCTTCTTCTCGCTCGCGCTCGGCGAGCAGGTCATACCCGGCGACTGGACTCCGGTCATCCTTCTCTCGCTGAGCAGCCAGCTCGTCGGCCAGGGGCTGCTCGTCTACGCGATGGGCCATTTGTCGCCGGTGCTCGTCGGCCTGTGCTTCCTCACCCAGCCGATCGCGGCCGCAGCCATCGGGTGGGCCGCCTATGACGAGCGCATTTCGCTCGGCGACGGCCTTGGCGCGCTGCTGATCTGCGCGGCGCTGGTGCTGATCCGCCTGCCCCAGCGGCCGCTTGCAACCAAAGCGGCGCAGGCCCATTGACCCCGCATGGTCGAGCCTCTCGAGATGAACCTCGACGAGCTGCGCGCCGCGCTGGCGCCGCTGGTGCCCGCCCATGCGGCCTTTGACGGCTGGTCCGACGAAGCGCTGGCGATGGCGGCCGGCGAGCTCGGCATTCCGCCGGAGCGGGCGCGGCTCGCCTTCGGCGGCGGCCCGGCGCAGATGATCGACGCCTGGTTCGACTGGATCGACAAGGCGATGCTCGACGCCTTCCCGCCCGAACGGATCGCGGCGATGAAGATACGCGACCGGATTCGCGAGCTGGTCCTGTTCCGCTTCGAGGCGATGCGGCCCAATCGCGAAGCGCTTCGGCGGGCGCTGGGCATTCTCGCGATGCCTCAGCATGTCGCGGACGCGGCGCGGCTCGCCTGGCGCGCCGCCGACCGGATTTGGCGCGTGGCCGGCGACACCGCGACCGACTTCAACCATTACAGCAAGCGCGCCATCCTGATCGGGGTCTACGGGTCGACCACCCTGGTCTTCCTCGACGACGACGGCGACGATCTCGCCGAGACCCGGGCCTTCCTCAACCGGCGCATCGACGACGTCATGCGCTTCGAGAAGTTCAAGGCGAGCTGGCGCGGCACCCGCGAGCGGCTGCCTTCGCTCAGCCGATTCCTCGGCCGGCTTCGCTACCCGGCCGCCTGAACGGGTGGAGGAGCTGCCCGGCATAGGTCGCCGGCACCGGGTCGGCGAGGCCGAAACTCTGTGCCGTCCGGCCCTTCGGCAGGTGCGCCGTACCGAACAGAAAGTCCCAGATGGCGAGCTGGGTGCCGAAATTGCGGTCCCACGCTTCGCGATCGCGGCAATGATGCCAGTGATGGAAGTCGGGCGAGGTGAGGAGCCAGCGCAGCGGCCCGAAGCCGAGCCGGAGATTGGCGTGCAGCAGCAGCGTATGCATGTGATAGACGAGCGCGAAGATCCCGATCGCCGCCGGCGCGAAGCCGAGCGCGAATATCGGCAGGATCGACGCGCCCTTGCACAATATCTGGTCGACCGGGTGGATTCGGTGGGCCGCGAGCCAATCCATCTCCTCGATGCTGTGGTGGACCTGATGGATTCGCCACAGGGCGGGCACCGCATGGAACAGCCGATGGGACAGATAGAAGATCAGGTCCGACACCAGCAGCAATTCGACGAATTGGACCCAGATGGGCTGGGCCTGAACGGCGTTGCGCAGGTCCGCCGAGACCAGCATCGGGCTCGCGGCGAGCGCGGCGACCGCCACCACGGTGAGCGCGATCCGGATGACGATGCCGTTGGCGAACACATAAGCGAGATCGAGCTGCCAATGGCGGCGCAGCGCCGGTTGCTGCTTGCGGGCGCCGAGCAGCCGCTCGAGCGGCACGAAGAGCAGCGCGCCGAGGAAGAACAGGCGGAAGTCCAGCAGCTCGGGAAGGGAGAGCATCAGGGCCGGCTCAGAAGATGCCCGGGAGGAGCCGGTAGCGGACCTTGACCGCGAGCGCCCGATAGGCGCCGTCGGCCCGGAGCAGCCGCTCCTCGGCGAGGATCCGGCGGACCGCGATCGCCAGCGTCGCGCCATAAATGGCGAGGTTCCACGGCGTCGGGCCCGACAGCAGGAAGCCGATATGGGTCAGCGCGTAGCCGGCATACATCGGATGGCGGACGAGACGATAAGGGCCGCCCGCTTTCACGCCGCGATTGGCGGCGACGACGCCGAAGCTGCGTCGCAGCGTCATCTTGGCCGAGAATTGGAGAGCGAAGCCCGTGATCATCACCGCCTCGCACAGGTGGATCGGGAGCAGCGGCGAAGCCGACGGCGCTACGGCGAGCAGGGGCAGCAAGGTTCCGGCGAGGCCGACCAGCCAGTCGCCGCCGCGCCGCGAAATGTCGCGCGTCGACCGGCGCAGCAGGATGAACAGCACGACCACGCCCTCGGAGAGCAGCAGGAGCAGCGGCGGCAAGGCTCCGGTGGCCAGGACGACCGGGACCAGCCGGGCGGCGAGCACGACCATGAAGCCGGCGACGAGGAATTTCTCGATCAAATCGAGGTCGAGCCGCTCGAGACGGCGCGGCAGGGTTTCGGCGCTGGACAAAAAAGCTCTCCTCTGGCCGCGCACGATCCCAAAAACTGGTAAACAAAGCGTGTCGCGGTCTTGCTGCAGTCAGCGGCGGCCCTCTAACGCTATTGATAATCACTCGCACATTGGCTACGCACGGGCCGGTACAACCTGACTTCGGGGACCCATGGCCGGGGGCTTGCACTGTCTGAAGCGGTTCGCTCTGGCGCTCCTGCTGCTGGTCGCGGCGGGGCTGCCGGCCGCTGCCCGCGCCGATGACGCGGCCGTGCAGACGACCTGGCGTCTGCTCGATTACGTCGCCGTCGACTATCCGGGCGCGGTCCAGGACGGCCGCATCGTCAGCCAGCTCGAATATGACGAGATGCGGGAATTCTCCCGCGTCGTCGTCGAGCGTCTCGCCGACCTGCCCACCCATCCGCAGCGTGCGGCCCTGGTCGCCGCGGCGGGCGGGCTTCAGCAGGCGATCTCCCGCAAGGCGCCGCCGCCGGAGATCGAGCGGCAGGCGCGCTCGCTCGCCGCCCGCCTGCTCGCAGCCTATCCGGTGCCGCTGGCGCCGTCCGCCATGCCCGACCTCGCGCGCGGCCAGGCGCTTTATGCCCAGCATTGCGCGTCCTGCCATGGCGGCGACGGCGCCGCGCGGACCCCGGTCGCGGCCGCGATGGATCCGCCGCCGATCGACTTCACCGACCGGGCGAGGGCACGCGAGCGCAGCCTATTCGCGCTCTACCAGGTGATCGGCCAGGGGCTCGAAGGCACCGCGATGCAGAGCTTCGCCCAGCTCCCCGAAGCCGATCGCTGGGCGCTCGCCTTTCGGGCCGGGCAATTTGCCTATCCGCCCGCGCTTGCCGAACAGGGTGCTCGGCTCTGGCAGGCCGATCCGGGGCTTCGGGCCAGGATTGCCGACCTGCAGGCCCTTGTTGCCCTGACCCCGGCGGCGCTGGCCGGGCAGCTCGGCGAGCCGCGCGCGGCGGCCGTGACCGCCTATCTGCGCGCCAATCCGGGCGCGTTGGCGCAGACGGCCGGCACCGGATCGCTCGCGGCGGCCGCGGCGCTGCTCCGCGAGAGCGTCGCCGCTTACGGCCGCGGCGACCGCGATCGGGCTGGGGAGCTGGCGCTCGCCGCCTATCTCGACGGCTTCGAGCCGGTGGAAGGCCTTCTCGGCGCCCGTGACTCCGGCCTCGTCGCCGAGGTCGAGCGCGAGATGGGGGGTCTGCGCGCGGCGATCGGCCGCGCCGCGCCGGCGGCCGACATCGCGGCCCGGGCGGATCGTCTCCAGGCGCTGTTCCGGAGCGCCGAGACGGCGCTGGCTCCGGAAGCGGGGAGCGGCACCTCCACCTTCCTCGGCGCCTTCGCCATACTGCTCCGCGAGGGGCTCGAGGCGCTGCTCATCGTCATCGCCATGATCACCTTCCTGGTCCGGGCCGAGCGCCGCGAGCTGCTTCGCTACGTCCATGGCGGCTGGATCGCGGCGCTCGCCGCCGGAATCGCCACCTGGTGGGCCGCCACCCGTTTCGTCACCATCAGCGGCGCCAGCCGCGAGCTCACCGAGGGCTTCGGCTCGCTGCTGGCCGCGGCGATCCTGCTGTTCGTGGGCATCTGGATGCACGGCAAGGCGCAGGCCGGCGCCTGGCAGCTCTACGTTCGCGAGAAGCTCGATCGGGCGCTCAGCGGCGGTTCCGCCTGGCTGCTGTTCGGCCTCTCCTTCGTCGCCGTCTATCGCGAGGTGTTCGAGACGATCATCTTCTACGCCGCGCTCGGCGCTCAGGGCGAGAGAGCGGCGATGGCCGGCGGAATCGCCGCCGCGGCGGTGCTCCTCACGTTGATCGCCTGGGCGATGCTGCGTTTCGGCCGCCGGCTGCCGATCGCCAAGTTCTTCCAATATAGTGCGGCGCTGATCGCGGTGCTGGCGGTGGTGCTCGCCGGCAAGGGCTTCGCGGCGCTTCAGGAGGCGGGCCTGATCGGGGTCACGCCCTTGCCCGCCTTCCCGCGAAGCCCGATCCTCGGCCTCTATCCGACGGTTGAGACCCTGGCCGCGCAGGTCGCGACCGCGCTCCTGATCGCGGCGGGCTTTGTCCGGTCGCGCCGGACCGCCGCCGCCGCCGCCGCCGCCGCGGCCTGAGACGCTTGGCTCGTCGCCCGGCATCGCCTATGCGGTGAGCAAGCATCGAGGAGGATGAAATGGCGGGCGTGAACAAGGTGATTCTGGTCGGCAATCTCGGCGACGATCCGGAAGTCCGCTCGCTCAACAATGGCGGCGAGGTGGTCAACCTTCGCGTCGCCACGTCGGAAAACTGGAAGGACCGCGACGGCAACCGGCAGGAGCGGACCGAGTGGCACCGGGTTGTCATCTTCAACGAGAATCTCGGCCGAGTCGCCAAATCCTATCTGCGCAAGGGCTCGAAAGTCTATCTGGAGGGCCAGATCCAGACCCGCAAATGGACCGATCAGTCCGGCCAGGACCGCTACTCGACCGAAGTCGTCCTTCAGCGCTTCCGCGGCGAGCTGGTGCTGCTCGACAGCCGCGGCGGCGGCGGCGGAGGGGGAGGCGGCTATGGCGACGATCATGGCGACAGCTTCGGCGGTTCGGGCGATTTCGCGGGCGGCGGCGCGGCCCGCCAGCCGGCCCGGCCGCAGCCCGCCTTCGACTCCGATCTGGACGATGACGTGCCGTTCTGACGAGCGGCTCGGGCTCGCCCGCGAGGCCTATTCTTTCTTCATCCTGTCGCGCAAAGCCGCCAGGGCGCCGAACGGACCGGCCTCCTCCTCGCTCTTGACCCCGGCCGCCTCGAGCGCGGCCGCGGCCTCGGCCGAGCGCGGATAGGGATCGAGGCTCAGGAACAAGGTCTCGGCCGCCGCCTCGCCAAGGTCGATTGCCGCCCCGTCGTAGAAGACGACGTCGAGCTCCGACCCGGACAACTCGATCTCCTCCTCGCCCTTGAGATCGCCTGGTTGCGGCCGGAAGACGATTTCGAGCGCGGCGTCGATGTCGGCGTCCACGGGCTCGCCGCTGGCGACGCAGGTCTGGGTGACCCGAGCCGTCACCCGCCCGCTGGCGACGATGTCGGCGGCCTTGCGCACCAGCGCCGCCTGAGCCGTAAGCCGGTCGATGCCGACCAGGTCGAACCGCCTCGCCAGCGCCTGGCGCTCCGCCGCCTCGGCCTCGATCTTCAGCATGCGCGGCTCGGGCCCGAGCGTGTCGACCCGGACCGGCCGCGAGAATTCCGGAACGGTCACGGGACGGGGAGCCTGGCTTCGAGCAGGTCCGTGAGCGGCCGGGCCGCGAGCGCCCGGTCGAACCGCTCGAGCCGCTCGGCCACCCACAGGACGGCCGCTTCATTGGGCGGCGATTCATGGAAGATGTTGCGGCGCACCGGCCCGGCGAAGCCGGTGCCGTCCTCCGCCGCGGCTCGGAAGGCGGCGAGCCGGCCGCCGAGCGCCCCCATCATCCGGCCGACATGCTTGCCGACCACATAGTCGCCGACGCCGAGCTGGCGAAGCGTGGCGTCCATGTCGTCGACGAACGTCTCGGTGAGCAACACCGACGGCTCGCGAGCCGCCTCGCCCTCCTTTTCCAGGCGCAGCAGGGTCAGGGCCATCATCGCGGCCACCATGTCGAAGCGGCCGTCGATCGTATCGGGGATCCCGCCCTCCCGGTACCAGCCCGGATCGCGCCCGGCCGCGACGACGGCGCGGTAGAGCGGTTCCAGGGAGCGGCGGCGTTGGTCGCCGCCGAAGATGCGCTGCAGGAAAGACAAGGGCTTCCTTCGAGAGATGCCGGGCGGCTTGCGCCGGCTAGGCGATGTTCATATTGGAGGGGCTAGTCAAGTCCGTGCTCGCCAGGGGAAGCGGACGATCGGGAGATTCAAGCGTGATCAGCCTGCCCATCGGACCCCGCGCCGCGCTTGCCGCCGCCGCTGCCGGCGCGGCCATGCTCTTCGCCGGCTGCTCGGCGGTCCGGGACCATCAGGGCTATGTCATCGACGAACCGCTCGTCGCGGCGATCCAGCCCGGCGTCGACAATCGCGAATCGGTGGCCGGGACGCTCGGCCGTCCGACCTTCGTCGGCCAGTTCGATCAGCGCGACTGGTATTACGTCTCGCGCAACACCCGGCAGCTCGCCTTCAACATGCCGCGGCCGCGCGAGCAGACCGTGCTCCACATCCGTTTCGACGAGGCCGGCAATGTCGAGCGGGTCGAGCGGACCGGGCTCGACCTCGTCGTCAACATCGATCCGAGCGGCGACAAGACGCCGACCCTGGGCCGCGAGCGCGGCCTGTTCGAGGAGCTGTTCGGCAATATCGGCGCGCTCGGCCAGGGCGCCCGGCCGGGCCAGACCTCGGACAACCCGCAATAGCGTCCCGCGTCGCGCCCATGCCCGGCCCAGGGGATCGCGCGTCGACGCCTTTCGCAGGGCGGGCTGGGGACTAAAGCATGATCATCTTTGAAAACCGCTCATCCTGAGTAGCCACTGAGCGAAGTCGAAGTGGCGTATCGAAGGACCGTCCTTCGATACGATGATCGGGTCGGATTGTCCGCCGGACAATCCTGAAACATGCCGGGGGCATGTTTCACCTGATCATTTCGCCAGGCTCAGTCCCTACTCAGGATGAGCGGGTTTTGGTCAAGCTAGCCCGACAGCGCCCTAGCTCAATCCAGCCCCGCTCAGGATGAGCGGTTCTGTGAAAGACGATCACGCCCTAGGCTAGCCCGATCGAGGTCTAGCGGACGATCTGCCCGGCGGCGAGCACCGCGAGGGTCACCAGGTCCGAAGCGGTCGCCGTCATCGCCGCGATCTGGACCTGCTTCTCCATGCCGACCAGCATCGGCCCGATCAGGGCGTCGCCGCCCAGCTCCTTGAGCAGCTTGGCCGAGATGTTCGCGGTCTGGAGGCCCGGCATCACCAGCACGTTGGCGGGGCCGGTCAGCCGGCTGAACGGAAACACGCGCTGAAGCACCGGGTTCAGGGCGACGTCGGGCGCCATCTCGCCCTCATATTCGAAAGCGACGTCGTCGCGCCCGTCGAGCAGCTTCACCGCGTCGCGGATCCGTTCAAGGAAGCTGCCCTCCGGATTGCCGAAGTTGGAATAGGACATGAAGGCGACGCGCGGCTCGTGGCCCATCCGGCGGGCGACCTCGGCGGTCTGGATCGCGATCTCGGCGAGCTGGGCGGCCGACGGCCGCTCGGTGACCGTCGTGTCGGCGAGAAAGACGGTGTGGGCCTGGCCGACCAGGACATGGATTCCGAACGGCGTCACCCCCGGCTTCGGATCGAGGACCCGGCGGATCTGGCGCAGATTCTGGGCGTAGGTGCGCGTCGTGCCGGTGATCATTGCGTCCGCTTCGCCGACCGCCAGAAGGCAGGCCGCGAAGATGTTGCGGTCCTGGTTCACCATCCGCTCCACCTCGCGGTGGAGATAGCCGCGCCGCTGCAGCCGAGCGTAGAGATAGTCGGCCAGCTCGGGGACGCGCGGATAATTGCGGCTGTTATAGACCTCGTAGGATTGCGGGTCCTCGACTCCGAGCGCCCGGAGGCGGTCGTGGACGTCGTCGCGTCCGACGAGAACGGGGATGCCGTAGCCGCCGTCGCGAAAGGCGATCGCGGCGCGAAGGACGACATCCTCCTCGCCTTCCGCGAACAGGACCCGGCGCGGATCGGCACGCGCCGCCTCATAAGCGAGGGTCAGCACCGAGGTCGTCGGGTTGAGTCGGGAGCGGAGCGCCGTGCGGTAGGCGTCCATGTCCTCGATCGGGCGCCGGGCGACTCCGCTGTCCATCGCCGCCTTCGCCACCGCCGCCGGCACCACCTCCATCAGCCGCGGATCGAACGGCGCGGGAATGATATAGTCGGCGCCGAACGTGTGGGCCTTGCCGCCATAGGCCGCGGCGACCTCCTCGGGGACCTGCTGGCGGGCCAGGTCGGCGAGCGCCTCGGCGGCGGCGATCTTCATCGCGTCGTTGATCGTCGTCGCCCGAACGTCGAGCGCGCCTCGGAAGATGAACGGGAAGCCGAGCACGTTGTTGACCTGGTTCGGATAGTCGGAGCGGCCGGTGGCGACGATCGCGTCGGGGCGAGCGGCCTTGGCCTCCGGCGGCGTGATCTCGGGATCGGGGTTGGCCATGGCGAAGATGATCGGCCGCTTCGCCATCGCCATGACCATCTCGGGTTTCAGCGCGCCCGCCGCCGACAGGCCGAGGAAGATGTCCGCGCCCCGCAAGGCCTCGTCGAGGGTTCGCCGGTCGGTCTTGGCGGCATGGGCCGACTTCCACTGGTCGAGATCGGTCCTGCCCTGGTAGATGACCCCCTTGCGGTCGCACATCAGGACATGGTCGTGCGGCACGCCCATCGACTTGATCAGCTCGGTGCAGGCGATCGCCGCCGCCCCGGCGCCGTTCACCACCACCCGAACGTCCTTGAGCTCGCGGCGGGTCAGGTAGCAGGCGTTGATCAGCCCGGCGGCGGTGATGATCGCGGTACCGTGCTGGTCGTCGTGCATGATCGGGATGTTCATGCGCTCGCGCAGCGTCTGCTCGATGATGA
>DATMVG010000202.1:0-14474 GCA_035563315.1 Allosphingosinicella sp.
GACGCCGACGTTGAAGTCGCCGTCGGTCGCCAGCACGACGCGGTTGATGCCGCCTTCGATCCAGCTCTCGCGCGCGGTGCGGTAGGCGAGCTGGATGCCCTGGGCGCCCGCGGTCGAGCCGCCCGCCTGGAGGCGCGACAGCGCATCGACCACGCGCCGCCGGTCCGAGGTCGGATCGAGCACGCGGCCCGCGGCGCCCGCATAGACGACGATCGAGATGCGGTCGCGCGGGGTCATCTGCTGCGCGAGCAAGGCCAGCGAGCATTTGACGAGCGGCAGCTTGTCCATGCTCATCATCGATCCGGACACGTCGACCAGGAAGACGAGATTGGCCGGCGGCCGGCCCGAGCGCGGCAGGTCGTAGCCCTTGAGGCCGATGCGCAGCAGCCGGCTGTCGCGGTTCCACGGCGTCGTGGTCATGTCGGCCGCGATCGCGAACGGCCGCCCGCGCTCGCGCGGCGCCGGGTAATCGTAGCGGAAATAGTTCAGCATCTCCTCGGTGCGGACCGCCGCCTGCGGCGGCATCTGGCCCTGGCTCAGCATGCGCCTGACGTTGGCGTAGCTGCCGGTGTCGACGTCGATTCCGAAGGTGGAGACCGGCGCGTCGGCGACAGCGCGCACCTCGGCGACCGCCTCGCCGGCATAGCGCTCGCGATTCTCGCGGGGAAAGGGGTAGACCGGTCGCGGCGCGGCGATGCGCCCGCGCGTCATGGCGCTTTCCTGCTGGAGGACGACGCCGGGGGGCGGCGGCGGAGGAGGAGGAGGCGCGTGAAGAACCGGCGGCGACGATGCCGAGGATCTGCCTCGACCCGCCCCGACGCGGTCGAAATCGTCGGAGAAGCCGCGGATGAAGGGCGCGCAGATTTCATCGGGATCGACGGCGGACGCACGTTCGGCAGGCTGGGCGGACGCGGGCGGGAGGGGGGCGGGAGGGAGGCCGTTCAGCACGATTGCGGCCAGGGAAGCCAGGATCAGCCCACGCATCGTCCATCCTCCTGCTGCGCTAATGTTACACTATCACATCCACTCGGCTGAACCGGCAATGAACTGCCTTAAGGGCGGCTGACGGGATTTCCCCGCTGATCCTGGGAATGCGGCGCCGCAGCGCGGTCAGCGGGTCCGGCAGTCGGGATTGTAGACATAGCCGGCGCCGCGGACGGTGCGCAGGCAGTCCGGCTTCGACGGGTCGAGCTCGATCTTGCGGCGGATGCGGGTGATCCTCGTGTCGATCGACCGGTCGAACGCCTCCATTTCCTTGCTGTGGGCGAGATCGAGCAGCTGATCGCGGCTGAGGACGCGGTTGGGGCGCTCGGCGAAGGTGCGCAGCAGGTCGAACTCCATCGCCGTGATCGGAACCTCGGTGCCGTCGGCCTCGTAGAGAATGCGGGTGTCGAGGTTGAGCCGGCATTTGCCCATCTGAACCTCGCGGCCGAGCGTGGCGGTGTCGGCGCCGCCATTCTTCGCGCGGCGAAGCACGGCCTTGACCCGGGCGAGCAGCTCGCGGGGATTATAGGGCTTGGTCATGTAATCGTCGGCGCCGACCTCGAGGCCGACAATCTTGTCGAGATCCTCGTTCTTGGCGGTCAGCATGATGATTCCGGCCGTTCCCGAGCCCCTGATCTCGCGCGCCAGCGTCAGGCCGTCGTCGCCGGGCATGTTGATGTCGAGCACGGCGAGATCGATCGGCCGCGAGGCCATCACTTCGCGCAGCGCGTCGCCGCCGTCCGCTTCGGTCACGGCGAAGCCGTTCCGCCTGAGATATTCGGCGACGGTCTCCCGAACGTCCGAATCGTCGTCCACGACCACGATATGCGCCGCGTCGCTCATGCCTCGCCTCCCGCTTCCTTAATCGATGCGATCAAGCATCGTACGCCCACCTTGGTGAACGGCTTTTCCAGCACTGGCCGACCGCAGCTGCGCAGGAATTCGTTCATGCTCGACCCGAGCGTGTCGCCGGTGACGAAGCCCATCCGAGTCAGCAGGTGCGGCTTGGTCTCGGACAGCCGCGCATGGAGGTCGGGGCCGCTCACGCCCGGCATTCGCAGGTCCGAGACGATGAGATCGAAATCCTCGCGGTCGAGGACCATCAGCGCGGCTGCCCCGTCGTTCGCGACGGTGACGGCGAAGCCCTCGCGCTCGAGCAGCTCGCACAGGGTCTCGGCGACGTCCGGTTCGTCCTCGACGACGAGGGCCCTGCCGCCGCGCTCCGCCGGCTCGATCTCCGGCGCGATCGGTACCGCGATCAGCTCGCTCGCCGCCGCCGCCGGCAGCGCGATCCGGAAGAAGGCGCCGCGCCGGCTCGGCTCGAGGGTGAGCGCGCCGCCATGCGCCTCGATGATCCCCTGCGAGAAAGCCAGGCCGAGGCCGGTGCCGCTGCCCTGCTTGGTCGTGAAGAAGGGGTCGAAGATGCGGCCTCGCGCTTTCTCGGGGACTCCGGGGCCGGTGTCGCTGAGGTCGACCAGCACCTTGCCGGACTGGTCGACCGAGGTCCGGATCGTCAGCGTCTTCTCGAACGTCTCGCCGCCCTCCATCGCCTGCTGGGCGTTGATGATCAGGTTGACCAGCACCTGGTGGAGCTGGTCGCGGTCGCCGTCGATCCGCGGCAGCGCCGCCCCGAACGTGACCTGGACCGAGATGCCGGCGGTGCGCAGCGCATATTCGGTGAGGTCGAGCGCCGACGAGATGACGTCGTTCATGCTTATCTGGCTGCGCTGCGGCTCCCTGCGCCGCGCCATGGCGAGGAAGGTCTGGACGATCTTGGCGCAGCGCTCGGCGGCCGAACTGATCTTCTTGGCCCGCGCTTCGAAGACCGTGCCGGCCGCATCCTCCTCCAGCATCTCGGCCTGGCCGACGATCGCTGCCAGCGGGTTGTTGAGCTCGTGGCTGACCCCGGCGAGCAGCGAGCCCATCGCCGCCAGCTTCTCCGATTCGTGGAGCGCGTCGCGCGAGCGCTGGAGCTCGGCTTCCGCTTCCTTGCGGGCGGTGATGTCGAGGTGGATTCCGGTCACCATCGTGACCTCCCCCGACTCCGGGTCGCGTTGCGCCCGGCCCTGGGCGTTGAGCCAGCGCACCTCGCCGTTGGGCCAGACCACGCGATGCTCGATCGACACCGTCTTGTCGGGGAAGCCGACCCGATAGGGTTCGCTGACGATTTGCCAGTCGTCGGGATGGACCCGGGCCTTGATCAGCCTGACGTCGATCGGCTCGTCCGCGGTCAGGCCCCACATCTGGCGCGAGATGTCCGAATGCCAGACGGCGCCGGTGTTCGGGTTGACCGACCACAGGCCGAGCCTCGCGCCCTCGACCGCGAGCTCGAGCTGGCGGCGGGTCTCGGCCAGATCCTCTTCGGCCTTCTTGCGCTCGGTGATGTCGAGATGGATGCCGCTGACGGTCTCGACCTCGCCGTCGCTGCCGCGAAGCGCGGTGCCGATCGACTGAACCCAGCGCTGCTCGCCGTTCGGCCATATCACGCGGTGCTCGAGCTGAATGTCGTCGCCGGGGAACCCCTTTCGATAGGAATCGAGGACGAGGTCCCAGTCGTCGGGATGGACGTAGGATTTCAGCGTCTTGGCATCGAGCCGCAGCTCCTTGTCGACGCCGTGCATGTCGCGCGACCGGTCCGAATACCAGGTGGCGCCGGTCTTCGGGTTGACGGTCCAGCTGCCGATCTTGGCGCCCTCGACGGCAAGCTCGAGCTGCCGCCGGGTCTCCGCCAGCTCCTCCTCGGCGCGCTTGCGGTCGGTAATGTCGAGGTGGATTCCGTTGACGCCGAGGGACAGGCCGTTCGAGTCGCGCCGCGCCGCGCCGAGCGAATAGATCCAGCGGATCGACCCGTCGGGGCAGATCACCCGATATTCCACCTCGACCTTGTCCTCGATGAACCCGGTCAGGTAGGGCGTCGCCACTTCCTCCCAATGGTCGGGATGGACGGCGGCCTTGATCACCTCCGTGTCCATCTCGGTCTCGCGCGGGAGCCCGTACATCTGCTTGGAGCGGTCCGAATACCAGGTCTTGCCTGTCCGCAGGTCGTAGGTCCAGGTACCGAGCTTCGCGCCCTCGACCGCCAGTTCGAGCCGGCGCCGCGAATCCTCGAGCTCGTCGTCGCCCTGCTTGCGGTCGGTGATGTCGAGGAGGATGCCGTGGACCGACTGGGTGACGTCGTTCTCGTCGCGGATGGCGGCGCCAAGCCCGTAGACCCAGCGGATGCCGCCGCCCGGCAGGAGTACCCGATACTCGATCGCGAGCGGCTCGTGGGGATAGGGGTTGAGATAGGGTTCCGCCAGCCGCGGCCAGTCGTCGGGATGGATGCGCGCGCGCAGGTCCCGGGTGTCGGACAGGATGTTGCCCTCCATCCCGAGCAGCTCCTTGGCGCGGTCCGAGAACCAGCCCGTTCCGGTGCGCGGGTCGAACGACCACACGCCGAGCTGAGCGCCCTGGATCGCCAGCTCGAGGTGCTGGCGCATCCGCTCCAGCTCCTCGCTCTTGGTAAGCTCCTCGCAGCGCAGCAATGGAGCCGATTCGTCGAGCACCAGCGGTTCCCCCCGGACACGAATGGTCATCTAATCCGAGGCATCATAGCAGCTTAGTTCGCTGCCGCACAAATCCGATCTGTAACAATTGAAACACTTTTTTGCTTGCCCCGGCATCAGCGCGCCACGGGCGGGGGGCAAATGGGCACCCGTCGCCGCACGGAAAGCGGCGCTAGGGAGACTTGAGATGACCACGACCACGATGAACCGGAAAAAGGGTCGCCTGCGGCTGGTGCTGCTCATGGCGGCTGCGCTGGGCAGCAGCTCGGCGACGCTGAGCGGCGTGCTCGGCACGCTGGCGATCCAGCAGCCCGCCGGGAACCAGACGCTGATCTGACTTCCCGGAAAGGGAGACCCTTTGAATGTATCATAATTTCAGCTTCAGCGACGTCCTGTCCTCCTCGGTCCGGGCGGCCTGGCAAATCGAGGACGTGCTGCCGCAAGGCGCCGCCCTCGATTTCGCCTGCAACTTCCTGCCCGAATCGCTGGCCCGGACCGGCTCGATCGCATTCCTCGACGAAGGCGAGCGCCGCATCCTGAATCAGATTCGGGGACACGAATATCTGGCCCTGTTCGGACTGGTCGAGGAATTCATCCTCCCGTTCGTGCTCGATCATGCCCGCCCCCAGCTCAACGGCGACGACCATCGGGTCCGCGCGCTGCTCCAGTTCGCTTCCGAGGAAGCGAAGCACATTCATCTGTTCCGCCAGTTCCACCGCCTGTTCGTCGACAGCTTCGGCACCGACTGCGCCGTGATCGGACCGGCCGAGGCGATCGCGGCCGAGGTGCTGCGCCACGATCCGCTCGCGGTCGCGCTCGCCATCCTCCAGATCGAATGGATGACCCAAAGCCATTATGTCGGCAGCGTCCGCGACGACACCGGGCTCGATCCCTTGTTCAAGAGCCTGCTCAGGCATCACTGGATGGAGGAGGCCCAGCACGCCAAGCTCGACACGCTGATGGTCGAAGCGCTCGCCGACGGTCGGGACTCGGCCGGGATCGAGCGGGCGCTCGACGAATATCTCGAGATCGGACTGTTCCTGGACGCCGGCTTGAAGACGCAGGCCGGGTTCAACCTCGACGCCTTCGAGAGCGCCGCCGGGCGCCGGCTCAGCATCGAGGAGCGCGCCGATCTCGAGGTCCAGCAGCACCAGGCGCTGCGCTGGACCTATCTCGGCTCGGGCATGACCCACCCCAAGTTCATCGCCAGCCTCGCCGCCATTTCCCCCGCCGCTCGCGACCGCATCGCCGTGGTCGCGCCGGCTTTTTGCTGATCGCCTGCAGGAGCATCCTTCCAATGACCGACATTCTCGCCCGCTCGCAGGTGAACGGCATCGATCTCGACGCCCTCAAGGACACCGTCGCCGCCGTCCGTCACAATGCCGGCTGCGGCACCGCCGGATTTCGAGTCAAGACCCAGTGGAAGGGCCAGACCCGGTCCGAATCCACGGTCGAATCCTTCACCTGCGCCGGCGAGCCGGTGCCGCGCAGCTTCACCATCGTCGCCGACGAGCCGCGCGAGTTGCTCGGCACCGACACCGCGCCCAACCCGCAGGAGCTGCTGCTGTCGGCGGTCAATGCCTGCATGATGGTGGGCTATGTCGCTCAGGCGGCCATCCGCGGCATCAACCTGGACGATTGCCGGATCGAGACCGAAGGCGAGCTCGACCTGCGCGGCTTCCTCGGTTTGGACGACAATGTGCCGGCGGGCTATCGCCGGATCTGCTTCACCGTCCATCTCGAAGGCGACGGAACGCGCGAGCAATATGAGGAGATTCACCAGGCCGTCATGGCCAGCTCGCCCAATTATTTCAACTTGGCCCAGCCGGTCCAGATGTGCGGCCAGCTGGCCTGACCCGCCAAGGGGTCTCCCTTTGCGCCCCCCCGAGGGAGATCCGCGGCTCCGGCGACCCATGCGCCGGAGCCGCATTCTTTCGTCGCGGGCCGCGCATCCGCCGGCAGCCCGTCCTTCTTAGAAGCGGCCCCTGACCTGGAACGAGAAGATCGGGCCGATGATGCGGTCGCGGCGCTCGATGAAGTCGACCGGGCCCGTGCGTCGGCCGACGAACACGGTCCGGTCCCACATGCTGTCGGCGCCGAGGATGTTGTTGATGCTGGCGCGGACGGTGAGGCCGAACACGTCCTTGTGCTCGACATAGGCATAGAGCCAGACCGGGCCTTCCCAGAGCCGCCCGACCTCGGTCAGGCGATAGTCGCGTGAATAATATTCGTAGTTGAGAGCGCCGCCCCACGCCCAGTCGGTATCCGGCACGTCGTGTCTCAAGGTCAGCGCCGCGAGGCGCATCAGGCTGCTGCCGATCTCGCGCGGCTCCCCGGTCAGCGGGTCGTCGACCCGGCTTCCCTGGAGCTGGAACCGAGCGTCGAGCTTGGCCCCGCGCCAGCCGACCGGATCGAAGTTGAAGGTGCTCTTCCACTCCGCCCCGTAGCGGACCGCCCGGTCGATGTTCCCGACCGCCTCGCCGGTGGCGCCGATCGGAACGATGTCGACGATGTCGTCGATGAGGTGGCCATAGACGCGCAGGCCCGTCGTCCCCCAGGCGCCGAGGTTGCGCACCCACTCCACCTCAGCCTCCCAGCTCTGCGGCGGGACGAGGTTGGGGTTGCTCGCATTTTCGCGATCGTCGGTCAGGTTCACCGAGGCGAGGAAGTCGAAGAAGTTCAGCTGTCCCACCCGGCGCTGAAACCTGAAGTTGACGTCAGTGCGCGGATCCGGCTTCCACGCCGCCGAGAAGGTCCCCTTCGGCCGCCAGAAGGTGCGTGTGAGGCCGCCGCCGCCGACCTGCGAGAGCTGTGAATATTCGCCGCCCGCGGCGAGCTGGAAGCTGAGCCGTGGCGACAGGGTGCGGCTGTAGCTGGCCATGACCTCGTAACGGTCCTCCTCGACCCGGGCGCTGCTGCCGGGCAGGGGCACCTCCTCGAACGCGCCGTCGGCGTCGAGCTCGAACAGACGCGACAAATTGTCGAGGCTGTTGAACGCGGCTTCGGCGGAGACCTGCCAGTCGGCGCCGCCGCCGTTCCAGCGATATTCGCCGCGCGCGATGCGCTCGCTTTCATCGCCGATTCGGGTGAATCGGTCCCCTTCGTCCGGGGTGCCGTCGTCGAAGCGGGTGATCACGACGGTGTCGGGCACGACATGGTCGAAGCGGTCGAGGCCGATCAGCTTGAGCCGACCGGGTCCCAGCGCGAACTCGAAATCGCCGCCTATCTCGTAATTGTGGCCCTCCTCGTCGATGTCGACGCGGCGATGGCGGACCGGCAGGCCGGGGCCCTCCCGGACGCCGTTCTCGACATAGTCGTACCAGTAGCGCCGATAGGAGAGGTTGAGGTTGCCGATCGAGCTTCCCGGTCCGTCGATCGCGAAGCGCCCGCTGACCCGCGGCTGCTCGAACTCGCCGGTCCAGACGTCGTCGCGCCGCTCGATGAAGCCGCCTCCGGCGTCGGTGATGAGGGTGAGTCCGCCGGCGGCGCTGTGCGAGGACTGGTTCTCCAGGCCCAGCGTATATTCGACCGGTCCGTGGCGGCCGGTCACCGAAATCTCGAAGCGGGTGAGCAGCGGATCGGCGAAGTCGCGGCGGAATTCGGGCCGCCAGGCGAATTGGCCGCTGATTCCGCCGGCCCGGGCGACGACGTTGGCGACCTGGCCGGACAGGCCCGGAATGTCGAGCGTGGCGCCGTCCAGGATCTCGATCCTGACGACGTTCTGGGCCGGGATCCGGTTGAGCTGGGTCTGGATATCCTCCGACTTGCCGGCCAGACGCTGGCCGTTGAGCAGCACGTTGCCGGTCGCCTGGCCGAGGCCGCGCTCGATCACCGCCTCGCGAATGACGAAGCCGGGCACCTGGCGAAGCATGTCGAGCGCGTTGCGCGGTGCGAAGCGAGCGAAATCGGCCGGGGTGAAGACCCGCGGCCCTTCGGCGGTTGCGGACGGCGTCGGCGGCGGCGGCGCCTCCTGCGCTCGAGCAGGAGCGAAGCCCGCCGCCAGCCCGGCGGCCGAAGCCAGCAACGAGACGCTTCGGCCGACCCGCTTTGCCATCATCGAGATTTTCCCCGCCCTGAACCCGCCGTCCTGATGAATGCTACGTCTGTAGCAGATCAAGTCACAATCGTCGGCGGGTACGAGGCTTCGCCGCAGGATCGCCCCGCTTGGCCGCAGGGCGAACATGGCGGCTGCGGCCGCCCGCCAGCGCTCGGCGGATATCCTCGTACAATGGCGAACCCCCTACGGCCGCAACGCCCGCTGGATCCGCAGCCGCTCGATCATTCCCGCCTGGTCGGCGTGGAGTCGGGTGACCAGACCGGGCTCGAGCCGGTAGAGCCGCGCCATCAGCCCGCGCCGCTCGCCGGGCTTCGCCGCGGCCAGCGCCGCGACCAGGCTGCGCTGATAATCGCGCTTTTTCCACAATTGCTTCGCCTGCTCCTCGAACAGATCGTGCAGCGCGCCGCCGGAAAAATCCCGTTGCTCGGCGAGCAGAAGCGCGGCGCGGGCGGCGTCGGCGACGCTGCGCCCGCTCGCCGGCTGCAGGAAGCCGCCGCGGAGCCCCAGTTTCGCGACCCGCGCCCCGCCGAGGCGCCAGAAGGCCGCGAAGTCCCCTCCCATGGGCAGCGGGCGCGACTGGGCGGTTCGAGTCTCCACCTCCTCGGTCCGCCAGCCGCGCAACGTCAGGTAGTGGTCGAGCCGCGCCTCGGCCGCTTCGTCGGGCTGCGCGCGTTCCGAGACGAGCGCCTTGGCGATCCGCAGCCGGTGGGTGCCGAGCGGGAAGGTCTGCACGAAGCTGAATCCCGCGCCCTGGTCGAGCGTCGCGTCGACCAGCACCGGCCGGTCGAGGCCGTGCGGCCCCTTGAGCCTGATCACCCGCTCGACCCGGGTCTCGTACAACAGGTCCAGCATCGACAGGTTGGCGGCGCCGCGAGCGTCGATCGCGCCCTGCGCCTTGATCGTCTCGCCGCCGTCGAGCACGATCCCATCCTCGCGTACGGCCACCGCCTTGACCCCGAGCCGATATTGCTCGGGCTTGAGCGCCGCCATCATGGCACGGTGCAGGGCCGGCGGCGAGAAGCCGCCGAGCTCGCCCTTGAGGTTGCGGGTCATGCCGGGAAAGGCGACGTAGAAGCCCGGCCAGGCCTGCTCGACCAAGGGCGCGACCAGCGCCCGGGCCTCGCCGTCAAGCTCGGTCCTGAACAGGAATCGGAAGCGCTCGCCGCCGAACCGTTCGCGCTCCTCGACGACGAGCAAGGGGACGTCGGGCCGAAGCCGCGCCAGGGCGAGCGCGGCAAGGCAGCCGGCGAGACCTCCGCCGGCGATCAGCACACCCTGCCGTCTGCCCCGCGCCATAGCCGGCCGCCCTAGCGCAATTGCGGTCCCGCCCGCCACGGGGGCGCGCCGACAGCCTCATTTTGGGACTGTCCCGCGCAGTCGGGAAACGTATAAGCACAAAGAGTGAACGCTGCCGACACCGACGCCGCTCCCCTCCGCAAGATCATCCATATCGACATGGACGCCTTCTTCGCGAGCGTGGAGCAGCGCGACAATCCGGAGCTTCGCGGCAAGCCGGTCGCGGTCGGCGGCTCGACCGCCCGCGGAGTGGTCGCCGCGGCGAGCTACGAGGCGCGCAGATATGGCGTGCGCTCGGCCATGCCCTCGGTGACCGCGCGGAGGCGCTGTCCCGACCTCGTCTTCGTTCGTCCGCGCTTCGACGCCTATCGGGAAGTCTCGCGCCGGATCCGGGCGATCTTCGCTGAATACACGCCGCTGGTCGAGCCGCTGTCGCTCGACGAGGCCTATCTCGACGTCACCCACGACCTCAAGGGTATCGGCATCGCCACCGCCATCGCCGAGGAGATCCGGGCTCGAATCCGCGCGGAAACCGGCCTCACCGCGTCGGCCGGCGTCTCCTACAACAAATTCCTGGCCAAGCTCGCCTCGGACCAGAACAAGCCCGACGGCCTGTGCGTCATCACTCCGGCACGGGGCGAGGCCTTCGTCGCCGGCCTCCCGGTCAAGCGCTTTCACGGCGTCGGGCCGAAGACGGCGGAAAAGATGGCCCGGCTCGGCATCGAGACCGGCGCCCATCTCCGCGCCCAGAGCCTCGCCTTCCTCAGCCACAATTTCGGCAGGTCGGGCCAATATTATTACGATCTCGCTCGCGGCATCTGCCACCGCGAGGTCAAGCCGGACCGGCCCTACAAGTCGATCGGCGCCGAAGACACCTTCTTCGACGACCTCAGCGAGGAGGCGGCGCTGAGCGCCGAGCTCGAGCGGATCAGCCACACCGTCTGGCGCCGCGTCGAGGACAAGCGGATCAGCGGACGCACGGTGACGCTCAAGGTCAAGTATCAGGACTTCCAGATCGTCACCCGCGCCCGCAGCCTCGATCGCCCTGTCGACGGCCGCGAGGAGTTCCTCGCGATCGGGGTCGCGCTGCTTCGCACCCTGCTGCCGGCGCCCAAGCGCATCCGGCTGCTCGGGCTGACGCTGTCCAACCTCAGCGAGGGCACCGCGCCGCCGCCTCGGCCGCAGCCGGTCGAGCTCGAGCTGCCCCTGTGAGCAGGCGGGGCGCGCGCGCCTGGGCGTCGGCCCGCCCCGGCTAAGCGGCTGTCCCGCCTCCATAAACTTCTTGCGCATCCGCTTCGGCTTGCTAATCCTCTCGGCTGAGGTCGATTCGGGGGGATTGCCGCGCCGACATCGTTCGCCGGGCCTGGCTCGGTCGGGGTCGCGTCGCCGCGGCCCGGCCGCCGATCCTCGGCGCAACGGGTGACACGCCGGCTCCTCCGCCCGAATCGGCTCGGGAGGGGATGAAGCAGTGCCGACGTTTACCGGAAACAGCAGCAACAATAATCTCACCGGCGGCAGCGGGGACGACACGCTCGACGGCCTCGGCGGCAACGACACGCTCGATGGCGCCGGCGGCTGGGACATCGTCATCGGCGGCGCCGGAACCGACGTGCTGAAGGGCGGCGACGGCGGCGACTTCATCTATTCGCACCTGCTCTCCGGCGAATATCAACGCCCCTATTTCGGCAATCCGATCATCTTTCCGCTGCTCGACACGCTCGCCCAGGCCGACACCATCCTCGGCGGCGCCGGCTACGATCTCATCTTCGCCGGCTTCAACGACGACGTCGACGGCGGTGCCGACGGCGCCTCGCTGCTGATCAGCTTCCAGGGGGCGGCGAGCGGGGTCACCGCCGACTTCCGCTTGCTCGACACGGTCGGCTCGCTCACCGTCGGCGCCGGCACCATCGTCAGGGTCACCGAGATCGAATGGCTCGAGGGCAGCGAGCATGGCGACTTCCTCGCCATGAACGGCAGCTCGGCCAATTTCGCGCCGATCTTCGGGCGCGGCGGCGACGACCACATGGTGGCCGGCTATTATACCGGCGAGACCTGGGGTGGCAGCGGCGACGACGTCATCGATCTCACCGCCAGCGCCTACGGCTTCGACAGCTACGGCGAGGAGGGCGACGACACCCTGATCGGCGGCAGCGGCTACGAACGACTCGACGGCGGCATCGGCAACGACACGCTCAAGGGCAATTCCGGCTTCGACGACCTTTACGGCGAGGCCGGCGACGACATCCTCGAGGGCGGTGACTGGAGCGACAGCCTGTTCGGAGGAATCGGCGCCGATAAGCTGTACGGCGGCGAGAGCAATGACGAGCTCCACGGCGGCGACGGCAACGACCTGCTCTATGGGGACAGCGCCACTCCGGCGGCGGGGGGCGCGGGCGACCGTCTCTACGGCGACGCCGGAACCGACGCCCTGCACGGCGGCGATGCCGGCGACGTGCTCGACGGCGGCACCGGCGCCGACACCATGACCGGCGGGCTCGGCAACGATGTCTATGTCGTCGACAGCGTCGCCGACCAGGTGATCGAAGCCGCCGCCGGCGGCAATGACGAAGTCGAAAGCCACATCACCCTCACGCTCCACGCCAATGTCGAGAAGCTGAGCCTGCTCGGAAGCGCGGCGATCGACGGCACCGGCAACGGCCTCGCCAACACTCTGGTCGGCAACAGCGCCGCCAATCGCCTCGACGGCGGCGCCGGCGCGGACGCGATGAATGGCGGCGCCGGCGACGACGTCTATGTCGTCGACCATGGCGGCGACAAGGCGACCGAAGGAAGCGGCGGCGGCACCGACACCGTCGAGGCGCTGATCGACTATACGCTCGGCGCCAATGTCGAGCGGCTCGTCCTCCTCGGCACCGACACGCTGGAGGGCACCGGCAACGGCAATGCCAACCGGCTCACCGGCAATGTCGCCGCCAACCGCCTCAACGGGGGCGGCGGCCACGATACCCTGGACGGCGGCGGCGCGGCCGACGAGCTCGTCGGCGGCACCGGCAACGATCGCTACATCGTCGACGTCGCCGGCGACGTCATCGTCGAGCTCGCCGGCGACGGCACCGACACCGTCGAGAGCAGCGCCAGCTACACCCTGTCGAACGAAGTCGAGAATCTGGTCCTGACCGGCGCGGCCGGGCTCAGCGGCATCGGCAACGGCCTCGCCAACGTGATCACCGGCAACGGCGCCGCCAACAGCCTGGAGGGTGCCGCCGGCGACGATCGCCTCGATGGCGGCGCCGGCGCCGACACGATGAAGGGCGGCGCCGACGACGACACCTATGTCATCGACACCTTCACCGTCTCCACCGCGACCGCCGACGATCTCATCGTCGAGGCCGTCGGCGGCGGCACCGACACGGCCGAGAGCTCGGTGAGCTACGTCCTCGCCGCCAACGTCGAGAATCTGGTCCTCACCGGCGCCGCCGCGCTCAACGGCACCGGCAACGGCGGGGTCAACACCCTGACCGGCAACGGCGCCGCCAACCGTCTCGACGGCATGGCCGGCGCCGATACGATGATCGGCGGCGCCGGCGACGATTCCTACGTCGTCGACACCTTCAGCCTGTCCGCCACGCCCGACGACGAGGTCGTCGAGGCGGCCGACGGCGGCACCGACACGGTCGAAAGCTCGGTCAGCTACGTTCTCGCCGCCAATGTCGAGAAGCTGGTCCTGACCGGCACCGCCGCGCTCGCCGGCACCGGCAATGGCGGGGTCAACACCCTGACCGGCAACGGCGCCGCGAACCGGCTCGACGGCAAGGCGGGCGCCGACACGATGATCGGCGGCGCCGGCAACGACATCTATGTCGTCGACACTTTCACCGCCACCGCCACTCCCGACGATCTCGTCGTCGAGGCCGCCGCCGGCGGGTCGGACACGGTCGAGAGCTCGGTGAGCTACGTCCTCGCCGCCAATGTCGAGAATCTGCTTCTCACCGGGGCTGCCAATCTCGGCGGGACCGGCAACGGCCTGGCCAACCGGATCACCGGCAATAGCGGCGCGAACCTGCTGAGCGGCGGGTCGGGCGCCGACTCGCTGAGCGGCGGCGCCGGCGCCGACACCCTCAACGGCGACGCCGGCAACGACCGGCTGGACGGCGGGGGGGACGCCGACACGATGGCCGGGGGATTGGACCACGACGTCTATGTCGTCGACCATGTCCTCGACAGGGTCGTCGAGAATGGCAGCAGCGGCACGGACACGATCGAGAGCTCGGTGGATTACGGCCTGCCCACCCATGTCGAGCGGCTCGTCCTGACCGGCACCTCCGGGCGGTCGGGGCGCGGCAATAGCGGCAACAACAGCGTCACCGGCAATTCGGGCGGCAACCTCCTCAACGGCGGCAGCGGCAACGACAATGTCGACGGCGGCGCCGGCAACGACCAGATTTACGGCAGCCTCGGCAACGACGTGCTCAAGGGCGGGCTGGGACTGGACCGCTTCCTGTTCAACACCGCGCTCGGAAGCACGAACGTCGACAGGATCGTCGACTTCTCCGTCGCCGACGATCTCATCTATCTCGCCCGCTACGTCTTCACCCAGGCCGGCGCCAACGGAACGCTCGGCGCCGCCGCCT
>DATMVG010000203.1:0-8077 GCA_035563315.1 Allosphingosinicella sp.
GGTCGCGTGAGCGACGGCGGGGGAAGACGATGACAGCTGGCAAGACCATCGGTCGAGCGGTGATTCTGAGCGCCGGCAAGGGGTCGCGCCTGCTGCCGCTGACCGCGGACCGGCCGAAATGCCTGCTCGACCTGTCCGGCCGAAGCCTGCTCGAATGGCAGCTCGACTCGCTCTACGAGGCCGGCGTGACGGAGATGGCGGTCGTCGTCGGCTTCAAGCCCGATCTCGTCGAGGCGGTGCTCGCCGGTCGCGATCCGGAACGCGGCAGGGTCACCACCATCTTCAACCCTTTCTATCACGTGGCGGACAATCTCGGTTCGGTCTGGATGGCGCGGTCGGCGATGGACCGCGACTGCCTGCTTCTCAATGGCGACACGCTGGTGCCGCCGGCGCTGATCGAACGGCTGGCCGGCGCCCCCGCCTCGCCGGTGTGCGTCACCGTCGACGAGAAAGCGGAGTATGACGCCGACGACATGAAGGTGTTGCGCGACGGCGATCGGCTCGTGCGCGTCGACAAGGGACTGCCGCGCGGCGGCTACAATGCCGAAGCGATCGGCCTTCACCGCTTCATGAGCGAGGGCCGGACAGCCTTCCTCGAGGGCGTCGAGCGGATGCTCCGAACGCCGGAGGGGACGGCGAGCTTCTATCTTCGGGTCATCGATCGGCTCGCCGACACCGGCGTCGTGACGACCGTCTCCGCCGCCGGCCTCGCCTGGGCGGAAGTCGATTTCCCGACCGACCTCGAGGCGGCCCGGCGGCTCACCGACCGCTGGGCCGCGGCCGCTTCAGGAACGGCGCCACCGTGGGCTGAGCCAATCGCGTAACGCGCCGATCTGCTCCGGAGTCAGGCTGAGCGCCTCGCCCAGTTGCGGGATTTTCGGCCATCCCGAATCGCGGATCCGGATCCCTTCCGTCTCGCGCTCCCCTGCATAGCGGGGGATGACGTGCCAGTGGACGTGCGGGTCGACCATCATCAGCATGAGATAGTTCAGCTTGTCGTAGCGCACCGCGCCGAGCAGCGCCGGCTCGGTGTCGGCGATGACCCTTCCGAGCTCGGCGAAGGCGGCCGGCGGCAGCTCCGACAGCCGGCGCGCCTCCGAGACGGAGGCGATGACCAGCGAGCCCAGCGTCGGCTGGTCAGGGCGAAGAAGCACGAGCCAATGATCGTAGCGGGCGATCAGGGTCTCTGGATAACCGAAGCGCAGGATCGTCTCGTTCATCGCAACCAGCTTTCGATGGGCCGCCCGCGCGCGCGCGCCAGCAATGCCTGGAGCAGTCGGACGAGGTGGAACAGGCAGCAGAGCAGAGTCCAGACGGCCACCGCCACGAGCCCGGCATTCGGGGCGTACAGCACCAGAGACACGAACAGGATCACCATGTTGGGGTTGCGCCTCGCCGTCACCAGCCGGAAGTCGGAATCGACCCGTTCCCAGACGTGGATGTGGATTCCGAAGCGCAGAATGAACGCCCCTTCGATGAGCCGCTGGGCGAGGTAGCCTGCGACGAGGACGATCATCACGGCCTTGAACGTCCGCTCGTCGAGCGGCCGGCCATAGGCCTCGAGGCCCACGCCCCACGCCCACCACCACAGGAGCGGATGGACGAGGTCGATGCCATGATCGAACAAATTGCCCCACCACGAGGCGGTGAGGGTGCAGCGGGCGAGCTTGCCGTCGACCGTGTCGAGCACCATGAAGGCGAGCGCCGCCGCCATGCCGCTCCAGTACCAGCCGTGCCAGAAGGTGATTCCGGCCGCCGCACACAGGATCGCGCCGATCGTGGTCACCATGTTCGGGGAAAGGCCCAGCCGCGCCGCCAGCCTGGTCAGGGAGAATGCCCATTCCGGCCAGAGATATTTGGTCAGCAGGTCGGTGACCCCCTTGTAGGAGGCATGATAGCTGGTTCGCTCGATCCCGGCGCGGGTGGCGTCGGTGAGGCGCTCCATGAAGGGCTGATAGCGCTTGCGCAGCGCCTTGTTCTCGACCTCGCCGAAGCGCTCCTGCTCGATCCACTCGACACCGGCCAGGGGCTCGAGTTTCCCGTCCTGCTCCATCGCCGCCCTGATCCGCCCGCGCAGGCCCGGTCCAACGCGAGCGAGCACCGGCACCCCTTCGCGGGTGACGACGGTTTCGGCGCTCGACGCGACCAGCTGCAGCCACGCCGGATCGAACGCGAAGCGGAGATTGACGAGCACGCTCTCCCCGGCGGGCACGGCCGGCTTGCACGCCCGTGCCATCCGCCGCAGCCGCTCCTCCATGGTCAGGCCCCACAGCTTAACGGGATTGGCGCCGACCGCCTCGACTTCGACGCTCATGGCGAGCCGAGTTCAGCGGCGATGTGGTCGGCGGTCCGCAACGCCAGGGCGACGATGGTCAGCGTCGGATTGGCCCAGCCGCTGGTCGGGAAGAGCGAGGATCCGGCGACATAGAGGTTGGCGAGGCCGTGGACCCGGGTGCGGCCGTCGGTCACGCCGGCCCTCGGATCGTCGGCCATCCGGGTCGTGCCCATATGGTGGTAGCCGCCGATCGGGTGCGACGAGATCAGCGGATCCGTTCGCCATCCCCCGCCGGGCTCGGCCAGCCAGGCCGCCGGTTCGACCCTGCCGAGACCGAGCCGTCCCAGCTCCTCGCCGAGCACCCGGACCAGCGTTTCGACGCTGCGCACGTCGAGTTCGCCGAGGCGCCAGTCGAGACTCACCCGGGGCATTCCAAGCGCATCCCTTTCAGCCGCCAGGGTGATCCTGCTGTCGGGGTTGGGTGCCTGCTCGGCCCTAACCAGCAGTGCGATCTCGACCCGACCCATCTTGTGCAGGAGCCAGGGCCGCAGCGGGTCGACCCGCCGCTGGGCCCAGCCCGCGAGCTTCTTGGTGGTGATCCACAGGGCCCGGCCGGCGCGCGTGGGCGCCACGTTGTGCTTGATCCTCGAATAGGCCCGCATCCCCCAGAATTGCGATTCCTGCTCGGGCTGGCGAGCGACGATGGTCAGCGAGCTGTTGAGGATTCGATGCTGCTGCTGGACCGGCGCGGCCGGAGCGATGAGCGCGGCCAGATCATGGCCGGCGACTCGGTGCCGGCGCCCGAACGCCTTGAGCAAGGACCAGGCGCGGCTGTCGGCCAGGCGGCCGCCGCGCGCGTGCGGATGCTCCATGAAGAAGCGGCCGACGGCGTCGCCCTGATTGCCCAACCCGGCCGGGACGACCGCGTTCGATGCAAGCAGCAGCCGCGGATTCTCGATTCCCCCCGCGGCGAGCACGAACGCCCGCGCCCGCACCGTCAGGCGGCGGCCGCCGAGCGACCGCGCGCTGACTTGCTCGACCCCCTTTGCGGACGCGGCCGCGTCGATCGAGGTCACGGTGGCGTGGAGGACGATCCTGCAGCGGGGATGGTCGATGAGATCGCGGCAGCTTTCCCTGGCGAAGCGGTTGAAGCGCCGGTCGAAGGCCCAGACCGGGACGGTCAGTCGCTCCGGGTCGAAGCGGGGGATCGGCACTCCGACGGAGCGCAAGGCCTCGGCGCCGGCCGGCTCGGGGTCGAGGTCGAAGAGCAAGCGGGCCTCTCGGTAATAGGCCTTCAAAGCCTCGTAGGAGAGAGGCCAGCCGGAATGCGGCACCCATGATCTTCGCTCGAGGTCGATCGGATCGAGCTCGGCGCAGCGCCCTCCCCAGATGGCGGTGGTGCCGCCGAAGAAGCGCAGCCGCGAATGCCTCAGCTCGTAATAATCCTCGCCGACATTGTCGCCGTGATTGAGTTCGGCGGTGGCGGGCTCGTAATCCTCCCCTCCGCTCTCCAGGATGATGACGCTGCGGCCGCTGGCGAGGAGGCGCCGGGCGACGGTAAGGCCGGCCGCGCCGGCGCCGATGATGCAGATTTCGCCGTCGAGATCGATGGCGTCGGCCGCCTCGGCAAGGTCAGTCAGCATCGGCGGCACCCATCTCAAGCCTTGCCCGCGCTGGCAAGACGGCGCGGCCGACGCCGCGGCTGGGCGGCGCCGGCCGCCGGCAGCCGAGGGTCCGGCTCAACCTACAGCCGCATTCATGGCCTATTCAATGCCATCTGCTATTCCCGCTTGCGATCCTCACCAGAAAAGCTGAATTCGTTCCGATGCGTATCCTTTCCCTGCTCGTCTTGGCCGGCCTCGCCGCGACCGCGCTTCCCGCCGGCGCTCAGGGCCTCCACATGCGCGAGCAGGACGCCGCCTACCGTGCCGCCCAGCAGGGGCGGATCCTGCCCCTGCCGACGATCCGCGCGCGCATCCGAGTGCGCGGCGCCGAGTTCATCGGCGCCGAATTCGACGGGATCACCTATCGGCTCAAATATATGCGCGGGTCCGAGGTGATCTGGATCGACGTCGACGCCCGCACCGGGCGCATCGTTGGCCGCCAATAGGCGCATCCCGGCGACGGCCACTTTCAGACGCTGCCGATGGAATCCCCGCACCGCCGCGCCTTGAAGTGACGGTCCCCCTTCCCGTCGCCCCTTGAAGGTGACTGAACCTTCCCCGACCCTTCCCACAGCCAACCGTGGCGCTGGCGCGGCGGCCCTGCTATTCCCATGTCAGCACCGGAACAAATTGGCGGCCGCGCCGATTGGAAGGGGCCGGCGCGAAGCGAAGGGAATGAAGATGCGGGTCCTGATCGTCGAGGACGAGCCGAATCTCAGCCGGCAGCTGAGGGCGACGCTCGAAGGAGCCGGCTATGCCGTCGACCACGCCGCCAACGGCGAGGACGGCCATTACCTCGGCTCCACCGAAAGCTATGACGCCGTCATCCTCGATCTCGGCCTGCCCGAGGTCGACGGGCTGACGATCCTCGACCGCTGGCGCAGGGAAGGCCGCAAGATGCCGGTCCTGGTGCTGACCGCCCGCGACAGCTGGTCGGACAAGGTCGCCGGGCTCGACGCGGGCGCCGACGATTATCTCGCCAAGCCGTTCCAGACCGAAGAGCTGATCGCCCGGCTTCGCGCGCTGATTCGCCGCGCCTCGGGCAATGCCAGCTCGGAGCTCACCGCCGGCCTGGTTCGGCTCGACACCCGATCGGGCAAGGTTACCCTCGACGGCGAACCGGTCAAGCTCACCGCCCAGGAATACAAGCTCCTCTCCTACCTCATGCACCACAAGGGCAAGGTGGTGAGCCGGACCGAGCTGATCGAGCATATCTACGACCAGGATTTCGACCGCGATTCGAACACGATCGAGGTGTTCGTCACCCGCATCCGCAAGAAGCTGGGCCCGGACGTCATCACCACCATTCGCGGCCTCGGCTATTCGCTCGAAGAGCCGCGGGGATAGGCCGACCTCGTCATGCTGAACGCGTTTCAGCATTCCGGGCCGCTCGCTTCAGCCTGTGGCAAGCTGGACCCTGAAACGGTTTCGGGGTGACGACGAGGGCCAGCGCATGAAGCTCGGGCGGTTCTGGAAGCGTCCGGCGGGCAGGAGCCGCAAGGGATCGCTGACCCGGCGGATGATCGTCGTCGCCGGGATCTGGATCGCCCTTCTGCTCGGCGTCGGCGGCTATGCCCTCGACCGCATCCTCACTTCGGCGATCACCGACAATTTCGACGCCCAGCTGGATTACGTTCTGACGGCGATGATCGCCTCCTCGGAGATCGGCCCGGAGGGCGAGGTCCTGTTCAACCGTCCGCCCGCCGACCAACGGTTCCTCGAGCCTTATTCGGGCCTCTATTACCAGATTACCGGCGAGGGCTTCGATCCCTTCCCGTCGCGGTCGCTGTGGGACCGGCGGCTCGCCGCCGAGCGGCCTCACCACGACAACGACATCCATTTCTACAACAGCGACCAGTTCCCGATGGAGCGCCTTCGAGTCGCCGAGCGCGACGTGAGGCTGCCCGGCTCGGCGGTCCGCTGGCGCTTCCAGGTGGCGCAGGGCCGAGACATCCTCGACGAGCAGATCGGGGTGCTGCGCAAGACCCTGGTGCGATCGTTCGGAATCCTCGGCCTCGGCCTGGTCATGCTCGCGGCGCTTCAGGCGATTTACGGATTATGGCCGCTGCGCCGGGTGAGGCGGGCCATCGCCGCCATCCGCTCGGGCCAGAAATCGCGGATCGAGGAGCGACTCCCGCGCGAGATCGAGCCTTTGACCGAGGAGCTGAACGCCTTGCTCGAGCATAACGAGATCCAGGCCGAGGAGGCGCGCCGCCACGCCGGCAACCTCGCCCACGCGCTCAAGACTCCGCTTACGGTGATCACCAACGCGGCCACCGCTCGAAGCCCGGACCTCGCCGACACCGTCTGCCGCGAAGCGACGACGATGAGGCGCCAGGTCGACCACCACCTCGCCCGCGCTCGCGCCATCGGCCGTCGCTCGAGCGCCCAGGCGCGCGCGCAGGTATGGACGGCGCTCGAAGCGGTCGAGCGGGCGGTCTCGCGGCTCTACGAGAACGTCACGATCGACCTCGCCGGCGACAAGACGGCCTCCGTCCGGGTCGAGCGCCAGGATCTGGACGAGATGCTCGGCAACCTGATCGAGAATGCCGCCAAATACGGCAACGGCCGAGTCTTCGTGACGGTGAAGAGCGCCCCCGACTGCGTCGAGATCGAGGTCGAGGATGACGGCCGCGGCATCCCCGAGGCCGAGCGCCTCTCCATCTTCGACCGGGGCGCCCGCCTCGACACCGGCAAGCCCGGCACCGGCCTCGGCCTCGCCATCGTCCGCGACGTCGCCCAGATCTATCACGGCTCCGTCCACCTCGAGGAGAGCGAGGATCTGGGCGGCCTCCTCGCCCGCCTCCGGCTGCCCTTGTCCGGCTAGAACCGCCGAAGCCGGCATTCCTGATGACCGGCGAGCTTCTGCAGAGGGCGCCTCCCCCGCTCAGTCCATCCGCATCGCCTCCTCGCCCAGCGCCTCGGCCTGGATGAGCAGCTCGTCCTCGGCGGCGCCGGGGCGGACCAGCTCGCGGCCGATCATGATCAGCACCGGCACCGCCATCGGCGTGATCCGGTCGAGCGCCACGTGGAGCATCGTTCCTGCGGCTCGGTCGAGCAGCGCGCCGAGCCGGCGCACGTCGGTGAGGCGGGTCCGCGCGTCCTCCCAGGCGGCCCGAAGCAGCAGATGGTCGGGCTCGTAGCGGCGCAGCACGTCGAAGATGAGGTCGGTCGAGAAGGTCACCTGCCGCCCCGTCTTGCGCCGACCGGGATGCTGGCGCTCGACCAGCCCGCCGATCACCGCGACTTCGCGGAAGGCGCGCCGAAGCAGGTTCGAGCCCTGCACCCACTGGACGAACTCGTCCTCGAGCAGGTCGGCGCTGAACAAGGTCTGGGGATCGGCGATCGGTTCGAGCCCGTAGCAGGCGAGCGCATAATCGTTGGAGACGAAGCCAAGCGGCTTGAGGCCCGCCGTCTCCATACGGCGGGTGATGAGCATGCCGAGCGACTGGTGCGCGTTCCAGCCCTCGAAGCTGTAGGCGACCATGTAATGGCGATGCTCGTGGGGGAAGGTCTCGACCAGCAGCTGGTCCGGTCGAGGCAGGGCCGAACGCCAGGCCTGCGCCTCCAGCCAGTCGCGAACGTCGTCGGGGAAGCGGCGCCATTCCTCGCGGTCGGCGAGAAAGTGACGGACTCGGTCGGCGAGGTGGGTCGTCATCGCCATGCGCGTGCCGACATAGGCCGGGATGCGCGCCGACTTGCTCGTCGCGTGAACGACGATCTCGGTCCCCGACATTCGCTCGATCTCGAGCGTCAGGCCGGCGAAGTGGAAGGTGTCGCCGACGCTCAGCGTGTTGGCGAAATAGTCCTCGACCGTGCCGAGCTTGCGGCCGTTGCGGAAGCGCACGTCGAGAAGCGGCGCGTCGACGATGATCCCGGCGTTCATCCGGTGCTGCTCGACGAAGCGCGGATGAGCCACCCGCCAGGTCCCGTCGGAGTCGCGCTTCAGCCGCTTGAAGCGGTCATAGGCCTTGAGCGCATAGCCGCCGCTCTCGATGAAGCCGAGGATGCGGGCGAAGGTCTCGGCATCGAGCCCGGCATAGGGCGCGGCGCTGCGCACCTCGGCGAGCAGGTCCTCCTCGCGGAAGGGGCCGGCGCAAGCCAGGGCCATGACGTGCTGGGCGAGCACGTCGAGCCC
>DATMVG010000204.1:0-16177 GCA_035563315.1 Allosphingosinicella sp.
GGCGGTGGTCGCGGTCGAGCCGACCAGCCGGTCGTCATTATAGGTGGCAACCTGGCTGGGAAACATGTCCTGGCGCGAATCCTGGTCGCCGCCGTCGCCGACGAAGCCCTGCTCGTCGCCATAATAGATGGTCGGCACGCCTCGGGAGAACATCATCACCGCATGGCCGAGCAGGACTCGCTTGAGGACCTCCTCGTCGCCCGCCCCCGGATTGCGCTGGCGGACGAAATGGGCGAACCGGCCCATGTCGTGATTGCCGAGAAAGGTCGGAAGGCGGCGGGCGGTCTCGGCGCCGCCGCGGTAGAGGATGTCGGCACTGAACAGCCGCGCCAGCCGCTCGGTCGAGGCGTCGCCGGCGACGGCGTCGGTGACCGCCGACTGGAAGGCGAAATCGAGCACGGTGGGCAGGCGATCGACATGCGTGTAGCCGGCGAGCGAGCCGGGATCGGGATCGTAGACCTCGCCGAAGATGTGGAAGTTCGGAATGCCGCGGGCGCGCGCGCGCTCGAGCATGGCCGGAACGAAGGCCTGCCAGAATTCCGGATTGACGTGGCGGGCGGTGTCGATGCGGAAGCCGTCGATTCCGAAATCGTCGATCCACTGGCCGAAAATGTCGATCATACCCTGGACCACGCGCGGATGCTCGGTGAACAGGTCGTCGAGGCCGCCGAAATCGCCGAAGCGGCTGTTCTCGCCCTGGAAGGTCGTGTTGCCGCGATTGTGATAATAGATCGGGTCGTTGAGCCAGGCGGGGTTCTTGACCCGCTCCTCGCCGGCCGGGGCATAGGGCTCGTAGGCGAAATCGGGGCGGGTGAGCCGGGCGAAATTCTCGGCATTCTGCTGGTCAGGCGCGATCCCGGCAAAGCCCTCGTTGATCGGCGCGCCGTCGATCCCGCCGCGGCGCGAATAAGGATAATCGGCGTGGCTTCGATAGGGACAGTCGAACGGCGCGCAATCGCGGTTGCGAAGCACGTCGGCGGTGTGGTTGGTGATGATGTCGAGATAGACCTTGATGCCCCGGGCGTGAGCGGCATCGACGAATCGGCGCAGGTCCTCGCGGCTTCCGAAATGCGGATCGACGTTGAGGAAATCGGTGATCCAATAACCGTGATAGCCGGACGATTCCCGCCCCGGCGGGCCCTGGACCGGCTTGTTCTGATAGATCGGCCCGAGCCAGATGGCGGTCACTCCGAGGCCCTGGATGTAGTCGAGACGGTCGATGAGGCCGCGCAGGTCACCGCCATGGTAGAAGCCCTTGTGCGTCGGATCGAAGCCGTGCCGAAGCCGGTCGCCGCTTATTCCTCCCCGGTCGTTGGCCGGGTCGCCATTCTCGAAGCGGTCGGGCAGCACGAAATAGATGAACTCGTCTTCCGGGAGCCGCTCCCGGAACGAAGCCGGCGCCGTCCCGGCCTGCGGCGCGGCTGCGCCCGGCGCCTGCGCCGGGACGGCGAGCAGGGCCGCGGCGACGGCGGCCCGCATCCGGATGTGCGTTCTGGTGAGCATCCTTCCCTCCCGCCGCTCGCTCGTGACCGGCTTTTGCAATTTTTGCAGCGAGCGAGGCCGCCGTCAAGGTCAATACGCGGCGCACCGTCGAGTAAGCGCGTCACCCGCGCAGCCGCAGAAAATGTTGCTGCAGCGCAACAGCGCCTCGGCCAATCGGCGCGCCGCCGCGATTTTTTCGCTTGCAAATTGTTCGTGGAGTTTGCAGTAATTTGCGCAAATTAAGACCGTGACATCATCGCGGCGGGACGGAGGGATGGCAGGCAGGGCTGCTCCTTTCAAACTGTGGGCGCCGCCGGCGGCCACGACGCGCCAGGGGCGTCGTCGAATCGGACCGGCGAAAGGGTCGTGCGGGCGCTGCGTCCGGGCGGTGTGACAGAGAGGGGGCTCATGATGAACGATTTCGACTCGCGCCGGACCTGGCTGCTGGGAAGCGCGGCCGCGTTCGCGCTGGCGCTCGGCGCCGCGACTCCGGCTTTCGCTCAGCCCGACGCCGACGCTCAGGAGCCCCTCGAGACCGCCAGCCAGGACGGGGTCGAGCAGGACGCGTCCAATCCCGCCGCCGGCGCGGACGACGAGTCGATCGTCGTCACCGGCTTTCGCGCCGCCCTCGAAAACGCGGTCAGCGAGAAGCGCGACCGCGACCAGATCGTCGAGGCCGTCTCGGCCGAGGATATCGGCCGGCTTCCCGACGCGTCGATTGCCGAATCGATCGCCCGGCTGCCCGGCCTCGCCGCCCAGCGCATCTCCGGCCGCGCCAGCGTCATCTCGATCCGCGGCTTCGGCCCCGATTTCTCGCAGACCCTGCTCAACGGCCGCGAGCAGACGTCGACCGGCGACAACCGCGCGGTCGAGTTCGACCAATATCCCTCCGAGGTCGTCCGACAGGTGCTCGTCTACAAGTCGCCGATGGCGAGCCTGGTCGGCCAGGGCCTGGTCGGCACGATCGACATTCGCACCATCCGCCCGCTCGACATGAACGAGCGCATCTTCGCGGTCGGCGGCCGCGGCTCCTATAACGATCTCGGCGCGCTCAATGCGGGGTCGAGCGATACCGGCTGGCGCGCCAACGCCACCTATGTCGACCAGTTCAGGGACGACACGATCGGAATCGCGCTGGCCGTCTCCTATCTCGACGAGCCCTACCAGATCCAGGAGTTCAACGCCTGGGGCTATGCCGACACGCAATTCGGCCGGGTCATCGGCGGCTCGAAATCCTACGTCACCTCGACCCAGCTGCAGCGGCTCGGCCTCAACGGCACGCTCCAGGTCCAGGCGACGCCGACCTTGCGCTTCACCCTCGACGGCTTCTACTCCCATTTCGACGACGACCAGATCAAGCGCGGCATCGAGCTTCCCCTGGCCTTCTCGAATGTCGGCGGAACGCCCGGAATCGTCGAGAATGGATTCGTCCGCACCGGCACCTTCACCGGGGTCGAGGGCGTCGTCCGCAACGACGCGTTCGAGCGGCGCGCCGACCTCTATTCGTTCGGCCTCAACGCCAGCTACGAAGGGCGTGACGGCTGGAACGCGTGGTTCGACATCGGCTATTCGCGCACCGACCGGCGCGAGCTCATCTTCGAGAGCTATGCGGGGACCGGCTACGGGGCCGGCAACGGCGCCCAGGACACGATCGGCTTCGAGTCGACGACCCGCGGAACGATCTTCGACCCGACCCTGAATTACAGCGATCCTAATCTGATCCTGCTCACCGACCCGCTCGGCTGGGGCGGCAGCCGGGTCCAGGCGGGCTATTGGAACGACCGCCTCGTCGACGACGAGCTCGTCCAGTATCGCGGCGAGCTCCAGCGTGAGCTGGGCGGCTTCCTCTCGACGGTTCGGGCGGGATTCAACTATACCGACCGCCAGAAGTCGCTGACCCCGGACGAGGCGTTCATCGCGATCGCCAGCGGCCAGAACCAGATTCCGATCCCGTCGCAATATCTGCTCGAGCCGACCAATCTCGATTATCTCGGCCTCGGTCCGATGGTGAGCTACGATCCGCGGGCCCTCGTCCGCGACGGCATCTACCGGCTCGACTTCCGCACCGACGCCCAGGACGTGCTCAGCAAGGCCTACACGGTCAACGAAGACCTGATGACCTTCTATCTTCAGGCCGACCTCGACGCCGAGCTCGGCAGCACGTTGCTGACCGGCAATATCGGCGTCCAGGCGATCCACACCGACCAGAGCTCGACCGGCCTCATCTTCCTCAACGGGGTCGGCTCCGAGCGCAGGCTCGGCGCGGATTTCTGGGACGTGCTGCCCAGCCTCAACCTGTCGCTGCGCTTCCCGAGCGACTTCGTCATCCGCTTCGCGGCCGCCCGCGAGATCCAGCGCCCGCGGCTCGACCAGATGCGGGTCTCGATCGGCTACGGGGTCAATCGCGGCGAGGGGATCATCGAGGGCAGCGGCGGCAACCCGTTCCTTCGGCCGATCCGGGCCAACGCGGTCGACCTCAACTTCGAGAAATATTTCGGCAATAACGGCTACATCGCGCTCCAGGTCTTCTACAAGGACCTGGTGAACTTCATCTACGATCCGCGGGAGACGGACTTCGATTTCACCGGTTTCCCGATCAGCGCCGACGACGAATTGTTCATCACCTCGCGGATCGGCCGGCTCAACCAGCCGATCAACACCGGCGGCGGCAAGTTCTACGGCGCCGAGCTCGCCGCGACGCTTCCGTTCGGATCGTTCGTCGATGCTCTGGAGGGCTTCGGGATCACCGGCGGCGTTGCCTATACGAAGACGCGCGTCCGCGAGACTCCGAACAGCCCGCCGACCGACATCGTCGGCTATTCGCGCTGGGTGGCGAACGGCACCGCCTATTTCGAGCGCTGGGGCTTTTCGGCCCGGGCCAGCGTCCGCCACCGCACCGGCTTCCTCGGCGAGCTGAGCGGCTTCGGCGGCAACCGGACCAACCGGCGGGCGCTCGGCGAGACGATCGTCGACGCCCAGATCGGCTACGACTTCCAGCAGGGGTCGGCGCTCGAGGGGCTGTCGGTCTTCCTCCAGGGCCAGAACCTCACCGACGAGCCGTTCGTGACCATCTCGCAGCCGGACCGGCCGCTCGACGTGATCGACCATCAGACCTTCGGCCGGCGCTTCCTGGCCGGCTTCACCTTCAGGTTCTGATCCCTTCTTCGCCCCCCTCCTTCCGGGGGTGTCCTGAGCTTCCGCTGGAGGGGACAGTCACAGTGACTGTCCCCTCCGTCAGCGCGGCGGTTCGAGCAGCCGGCGATGGTCCGGGAAGTTGAGCGCGCAGCGCCTGACGAAATCGTCGATCGCCGCCATGTCGTGGCGCAGCGCCGCCGGCCCGGCGGGGCGGATCGCCCGGTCGTCGGGAAAGTTGCCGTAGCCGGCGAGCAGGCAGTGCCAGGAGAGCGGCGCATAATATTTCGCGATGTCCTGGCGCTCGATCTCCGCCTCGAGGTCGCCGCCGGTGAACCAGCTGGTCAGGATCGCCTTGAGCGAATCGGAGAGGTTGTCGTGCGCCGCATTGTCGCGCCAGTAAGCGGTGTCGGTGCGCCGGTTCACCCGATAGTGGCAGACGATATAGTCGCGGATGCCCTCGTAGCGGGCGTTGATCGCGCGGTTGAAGCCGTCGCGCTCGCGGGCGCCGAACCCGCCCGCCTCGAACGCCTGGATGAAGCCTTCGACCGTCGCCTGGACGATGTGCAGAGCGGTCGCCTCGAGCGGCTCGATGAAGCCCTGCGACAGGCCGACCGCGAGGCAGTTGCCCGCCCAGCTGTTCTCGACCCGGCCGACCTTCATCCGAAGATGCCGGGCGGCGACTTCATCGCCGAGGCCGAGATGGGCGCGAAGCTCCGCTTCCGCCTCGTCGGGCGAGCAATGAAGCGAGGAATAGACGTAGCCGTTGCCGATCCGGTTGCGAAGCGGGATCCGCCACGCCCAGCCGTTGCGAAGGGCCGTCGCCAGGGTGCTCGAATCGGTCCCGTCCGGATCGATCGGGGTCGGCATCACGACCGCCGAATCGTTGAACAGATTGTTGGCGAAGGGGAGGAATGGGACGCCCAGCGCCTGCTGCGCGATCATCGACCGGAAGCCGCTGCAGTCGACGAAGAAATCGCCCTCGATCCGCTCGCCGCCCTCGGCACCGAGGTGGGTGACCTGCCCCTGGGAATCGACTCCCACCTCGGCGATCCTGGCCTCGCGGCGGCGCACTCCGCGCCCGGCGGCGTGGGCGCGCAGATAGCCCCCGATCAGATGGGCGTCGAAATGATAGCCGTAGCCAATCTCGAACGGGAAGCTCTCCGCCGGGCGCGGCCCGAGCCGTTGCTCGGCGAGACACGCCGGGACGAAGAAGCGGTCCGGATGCGCCCACACGTCCTGGCGCTGCCGCCGAGCCCGGCTGTTGAAGAAGAAGGCCGGCGCGGTGTGGACGTCGAGCTGGCTGGCGAAGGGGTGGAAATAATGGTCGAAGCCTGGCCGCTCGGACCAGCCGCGAAAGCCGATCCCGACCTTGTAGGTGGCGTTGCAGGCGGGCATCCAGTCCGCCTCGGCGATGCCGAGCTGGTCGAAGAAGGCCTTGAGCTGCGGCGTCGAGCCTTCACCGACTCCGACGATGCCGATCTCCTCGCTCTCGACGACGGTGACCTCGGCGCGGCCGGGCCAGCGCTGAGCGAACAGGTTCGCCGCCATCCAGCCGGCCGTCCCGCCTCCGAGGATCACGATTCGAAGCGGCCTGTCCGCCATTGGGCCCTTCCTGTCGTCGCTCCGCTCGGGGCCGTTCCTCGCACCTGGCAAGGCGGGCCGCAAGCTCCGGAGGACGGAGCGCCGGCCGGGCGGAAAAGCGCTTTGCCTCGCCGCCGCGCCCTGCCATGACCGTCGCAAAAATGGGGACAGGATGGCTGACGGCAGAATGAGGCGGGTCGTCATCGTCGGCGGCGGCACGGCCGGCTGGATGGCCGCCGCCGCGCTGGCTCGCTTCCTCGGCGGGCAGGCGAGCGTCGAGCTGGTCGAATCCGAGGAGATCGGAACGGTCGGGGTCGGCGAGGCGACCATCCCCCAGATCCGGCTGTTCAACGCCAGCCTCGGAATCGACGAAGACGACTTCCTGAGCGCGACCCAGGGCACGTTCAAGCTCGGCATCGAGTTCGTCGACTGGATGGGCCCGGGGCATCGCTACATCCACGCCTTCGGAACGATCGGCCGGAGCCTCGGGCTGCTCCCCTTCCACCAATATTGGCTCCGCCACCGGGCCGGGGGCGGCGGCAAGGACCTGTGGGACTTCTCGGCGAGCGCGCGGGCGGCGCGGCGCAACCGGTTCGCCCGGCCGGACGACGGACCGGGGCGGCTGCCGAGTGGGGTCGCCCACGCCTTCCATTTCGACGCCTCCCTCTACGCGGCCTATCTGCGCCGCTACGCCGAGGCGCGGGGCGTGCGCCGCACCGAGGGCAGGGTCGTCGACGTCCGCCTGCGCGGCGAGGACGGCCATATCGAAGCCGTCCGGCTCGACCGGGGCGAGGAGGTGGCGGGCGACCTGTTCCTCGACTGCTCCGGCTTTCGCGGCCTGCTGATCGAGCAGGCGCTGGCGACCGGCTACGACGACTGGACACACTGGCTGCCCTGCGACCGGGCGCTCGCGGTGCCGTGCGCTTCGGCGGGCGAGCTGACCCCCTTCACCCGCTCGACCGCCCGGCCCGCCGGCTGGCAGTGGCGGATCCCGCTGCAGCACCGGATCGGCAACGGCTATGTCTATTCCGGCCGCTTCGTCAGCGACGACGAGGCGGCGCGAACCTTGCTCGCCAATCTCGACGGCGAGGCGCTCGGCGATCCGCGGCCGCTGCGCTTCACGACCGGGAAGCGGCGGCTGGCGTGGAACCGCAATTGCGTCGCGCTCGGCCTCGCCGCCGGCTTCATGGAGCCGCTCGAATCGACCAGCATCCACCTCATCCAGTCGGCGGTGGCTCGGCTGCTCCAGCTCTTCCCCACGGATCGCGTCGATCCGGCGGAAGTGGCCGAGTATAACCGGCAGACCGACTTCGAATGGGCGGCGATCCGCGATTTCCTGATCTTCCACTACCACGCCAACGGCGGCTCCGGCGAATTCTGGAGCGCCTGCCGCGAGGCCCCAATACCGGAGAGCCTCGCCCACCGGATGGCGCTGTTCGCGGTCAACGGGCGCATCTTCCGCGAGCATGAGGAGCTGTTCACCGAAGTCGGCTGGCTGCAGGTGATGACCGGCCAGGGAATCGTGCCGCGGGGCTACGATCCCGCGGCGGACGAGCTGTCGGTCCCGCAGCTCGAGGAGTTCCTGGCGCTGGCCGAGCGCCACGCCGCCCATGTCGCGGACAGGATGCCGGCGCACGCCGACTTCGTCGCCCGGCACTGCGCCGCCCCGGCCGCCGCGGCGGCGCGAGCGGCCGTTCCGGCGGTGCGGGGCTGAAAGCCAAGGGGAGAGGAAGAAATGGCGAGCATGTTGCCGGCGGACCCGGTCAAGGTGAAGCCTCAGCTCGGCTGGCGAGGGCTGTGGAACATCTCCTTCGGCTTCTTCGGAATCCAGATCGGCTTCGCGCTCCAGAATGCGAACATGAGCCGGATCTTCCAGTCGCTCGGCACCAGCCTCGACGACCTGCCCGCACTGTGGGTCGCGGCGCCGCTCACCGGCCTGCTCGTCCAGCCGATCATCGGCCATATGAGCGACCGCACCTGGCTGGGCCGGCTGGGACGGCGGCGCCCCTATTTCCTCGCCGGCGCGATCCTCGCCGCGCTGTCGCTGTTCCTCATGCCGCTGGCGCCGGTGCTGTTGTTCGCGGCGGTGATGCTGTGGCTGCTCGATGCTGCGCTCAACATCTCGATGGAGCCGTTCCGCGCCTTCGTCGGCGACATGCTGCGCAAGGACCAGCACAGCGCCGGCTATGCAGTGCAGACCGCCTTCATCGGCGCCGGGGCGGTGGTCGGATCGATCTTCCCGTGGCTGCTCGAAAGCTGGGGCGTCTCGAACGAGGCAGCGCCGGGCGCCATTCCGGACACGGTCCGCTACGCCTTCTGGTTCGGCGGCGCGGCGCTGTTCCTGGCGGTCCTGTGGACGGTGCTGACGACGCGCGAATACAGCCCCGAGGAGATGGCCGAGTTTACCGGCGAGCCCCAGCAGGAGGCGCAGACGCTGCGCGCGCTCGCCTCGCGCAGCTACACCTCCAGCGCCCTGTGGCTGGGAGAGGGCGCCCTGGTCCTGCTCGCCGTCCGGCAGCTCGAGCTTGAGAAGGAGGTCTATCTGCTCGGCGCGCTGCTGATCGCCTACGGTCTCGCCAGCATGATCGCGATCCGCGGCGCGAGGGGCGGCCGGCCGCCCAGCATGCTCAGGCACATCGTCGGGGACTTCGCCGGCATGCCCGAGCTGATGAAGCGACTGGCGCTGGTGCAGTTCTTCAGCTGGTCCGCCTTGTTCATCATGTGGATCAACACGACTCCGGTCGTCGCTCAATATTTCTACGCCGCGCCGGACGCCGCCGACCCCCTCTACCAGGAGGGAGCGAACTGGGTCGGCGTCCTCTTCACCGTCTATAACGGAGTCGCCGCCATCGCCGCGCTGACCATGCTGCCCCTGCTCGCAAGGCGGATCGGGCGCGTTCGCACCCATGTCGTGGGCCTGCTCTGCGGCGCCGCCGGCTATGCCAGCTTCTTCTTCATCGAGGATGCGCGGATGCTGATCGTCAGCGAGATCGGCGTCGGCATCGCCTGGGCCTCGATCCTTGCCATGCCCTATGCAATCCTCGCCTCGGCCCTGCCGCAGCAGAAGCTCGGCGTATATATGGGCCTCTTCAACATCTTCATCGTCGTGCCGCAATTGCTGGTGGCGACGGTGATGGGGTCGATCATGAAGCGCTTCTTTCCCGACGAGCCGATCTGGACGATGGCGTTCGCGGCCGGCGTGATGGTGCTGGCCGCGGTCGCGATGCTGCGCGTTCAGGAGCCGCCAGTTGAGGAGAAAGCGGCATGATCGCGCGCGCTTTCCTGTTCCTGCTGGCGCTGATCGCCTGGACCGCGCCCGCCGCGGCCCAGCCGGCGCCCGATCCCTATACGCCGCAGGACCTGCAGGGCGTGCGCCATCCCGAATGGAGCCGCGACGCCGTCATCTACCAGATCAACACCCGCCAGTTCACGCCCGAGGGCACGTTCCGCGCGGCGCAGCGCCAGCTGCCCCGGCTGCGCGAGCTCGGGGTCGACATATTGTGGCTGATGCCGATCCACCCGATCGGACAGCAGAACCGCAAGGGGAGCCTGGGCAGCCCTTATTCGGTGCGCGACTTTCGCGCGGTCAATCCCGAGTTCGGGACGCTCGCCGACTTCCGGGCCTTCGTCGACGCCGCCCACGCCGAGGGGATGAAGGTGATCATCGACTGGGTCGCCAACCACAGCGCCTGGGACAACCCGCTCGCGGCGCAGCACCCCGAATGGTACGAGCGCGACTGGCAGGGCAATTTCCGGTCCACGCCCTGGTGGGATTGGACCGACATCATCGACTTCGATTATTCGCAGCTCGGGCTGCGCCGCTACATGGCCGAGGCGATGATCTACTGGGTTCGCGACGTCGGCGTGGACGGCTTTCGAGCCGACGTCGCCGGCTACGTGCCGCTCGACTTCTGGAACCAGGTCCGCCGCGACCTCGACTCGATCAGGCCGGTCTTCATGCTCGCCGAGTTCGAGCAGCGCGACATGCACGCTCACGCCTTCGACGCCACCTATGCCTGGACCTGGAACCGGGCGCTTCACAACATCGCCGTCGGCGCCGCCGACGTCGGCGCCCTGTTCGGCTTCTACAGCGAGAATGAGAGCGCGTGGCCGAGCGGGGCGATGCGGATGATGTACGTCTCCAACCACGACCAGAACAGCTGGGAGGGGACCGAGTTCGAGCGGTTCGGCCCGGCGCTCGCCAACGCCATGATCCTGTCCTTCGTCGGCGAGGGCATCCCGCTCATCTACAACGGCCAGGAGGCGGGCAACGAGCGGCGCCTGGAATTCTTCGAGCGCGACCCGATCGTCTGGCGCGACCATCCCAACGGCGCCCTCTACCGGCGGCTGATCGCGCTCAAGACCGCCAATCGCGCGCTCTGGAACGCGCCCTGGGGCGGGCGCATGGTCGGGGTCGTCAACGATTCGCCGACCAAGGTCTTCTCCTTCGTCCGCGAGCGCGACGGCGACCGCGTCTTCGCGGTCTTCAACTTCTCGGGCGAGGCCCGGTCGGTCGGCTTCAGCGACGGCCCGCATCACGGCCGCTACCGCGATTTCGACTCCGGCGAGCCGGTCACCGTCGACGCCGCCACCCGGATCAGCCTCGCCCCCTGGACTTACCGATTGCTGACCGCCGAGAGCGGGGCGCGGCAGGGCCGCCGCTGACTCCAGTCTCGCCCGCCGACGCCGTCTAAAGCGTGATCGGGCTAGCTTGACCCCCGCCCCCTCATCCTGAGCGGTTCCACGAGAGACGATCACGCTTCAGCGTTCGCGGCCGGCTTCGCCGACGGTGCGGGCGATCGGGGAGAGGAGATATTGGATGATCCGGCGCCGGCCGGTGCGGACCTCCGCCTGGACGGCCATTCCGGGGCCGATCGGCTGGCGGCGGTCGGCCAGCATGATGTAGTTGCGGCCGAGGCGGATCCGGCTGGTGTAGACGAGGCCGAGCCGTTCGTCCTCGACCGCGTCGCGGCTGATCGTCTCGACGATTCCGTCGATCCAGCCATAATCGGTGAACGGGAAGGCCTCGAACTTGACTCGAACCGGCTGTCCTTCGCGCACGAAGCCGATATCCTTGTTGAGGATCTGAGCCTCGACCTCGATTTCGGTCCCCGACGGGACGATCACCATCAGCGCCTGCGCCGGCTGGACGACCCCGCCGACGGTGTGGACGGCGAGCTGCTGGACCGTGCCGTCGACCGGCGCCCGAAGCTGCTGGAGCTGGCGCCGCCGAGCCGACTTGCGAAGCTCCTCGGTGCGCATTCCGGTGTCGGTCTCCGCGCCCGAAAGCTCGGTCGAGGCCTCGCTCGCGAAGCGCTCGCGCAGGCCGGCGATCTCGGCGTCGATATTGGCGATGGCGGCGCGGGCGCGCTGGGCCGAGCTCTCCTGGACCTCGATGTTCTGCACGTGCTCGATCCGGGCCTGCTCATATTCGAGCAGCCGAAGCCGCGAGAAATGGCCCCGGTCGGCGAGGCCGCGGCGCGCGCTGAGCTGCTGGTCGATGAGCGGGAGCGTCTGGCGAAGCTTCTGGACCTCCGCCACCGCCCCCCTGAGCTCGGCGGTGCGCTGGGCGCGCGCCTGAAGCAGGGCCGCGCGCTGGGCCTCATATTCGGCGACCTTGCTCCGGATGAGCTCGGTCTGGGTGGCGACGATCTCCGGGGGCGTGCCGGGCGGGGCCCGGAACACCGCCGGCCGGCCCTGGAGGTGAGCCAGCAAGGCGTCGTTGCGCGCCTCGACGACCCTCGAGGCGAGCAGCCCCTGGGTCGCCTGAGCCTCGTCGGCGGTCGCCGTCGTCGGGTCGAGCTCGACCAGCAGCTGGCCGCGGCGCACGCGCTGGCCGTTGCGGACGTGGATCGCGCGCACGACCGCGACGTCGACCGGCTGGATCAGCTTGACGTTGGCGACCGGCAGAGTGCGGCCGCTTGCCACGGCGACGACGTCGACCCGGCCGAACACCGACCAGATCAGGGCGATCGCGAACAGGGCGCAGAGCAGCAGCATGAGGATGCGCAGGCCCGGGCTCGCCGGCTTCTCGATGATCTCGAGCGCCGCGGGCAGGAATTCGTGCTCGACGACCGGCTTATGGTCGCGGTCGGCCGCGTCCTGCCGGCGCCACGCTTCCCTGAGCACGGCGAGATGGCGGTAGAGCGCCGGGAAGCGGGAGCGAAGCGCGGTCACGCGACCAGGCCCATCTGCCGCCGGTACAGGTCGGCGTAGCGGCCGCCGCTCTTCAGCAGCGATTCGTGGTCGCCCTCCTCGGTCACCCCGCCCTGCTCGACGGTGACGATCCTGTGGCATTGGCGAACCGCCGAGAGCCGGTGGGCGATGATGATCACGGTGCGGCCATGGGCGATCATCCTGAGGTTGCGCTGGATGACTTCCTCGCTCTCGGCGTCGAGGGCCGAGGTCGCCTCGTCGAGGATGAGGATGCGCGGATCGCCGATCAGGGCGCGGGCGATGGCGATGCGCTGGCGCTGGCCGCCGGAGAGGTTGCTGCCGCGCTCCTCGATCAGCGTGTCGTAGCCGTGCGGCAGCTCGGCGATGAATTCGTGGGCGCCGGCCAGTTCAGCCGCGGCGAGGACGGCCGCCATCGGCCGCGCCGGATCGGCAAGAGCGATATTCTCCCGAACCGAGCGGTTGAACAGGATGTTCTCCTGAAGAACGACGCCGATCTGGCGGCGAAGCCAGGCCGGGTCGACCAGCGCCAGATCGACCCCGTCGACCAGCACCCGGCCCTGCTCGGGCACGTAGAGGCGCTGGACGAGCTTGGTCAGCGTCGACTTTCCCGACCCCGAGGGGCCGACGATTCCGATCATCTCGCCCGCGGCGATGGTCAGGCTGACGCCGCGCAGCGCCTCGGGCGCGTCGGAGCGGTAGCGGAAGCGGACCTTGTCGAACTCGATAAGGCCCTTGATCGCCGGCAGGCTGGCTCGGTTGGGGTTGTGCTCCGGCTCGGCCGGGGCGTTGAGGACGTCGCCGAGCCGGTCGACCGAGATCCGGACCTGCTGGAAATCCTGCCACAATTGCGAAAGGCGGAGGATCGGCGCGGCGACCCGCCCGGACAGCATGTTGAAGGCGACGAGCGCCCCCACCGACAGATCGCCGGCGATCACCGCCTTCGCTCCGAAATAGAGGATCGCCACCGTCGTCAGCTTGGAGACGATCTGGATGAGGTGGTTGCCCCAATTGGCGAGGCGGGTGACGGCGAAGCCGGTCTGGATGTAGCCCGCCGACTGCTTCTCCCATTTCTCCCGCATCTGCGGCTCCACCGCCATCGCCTTGAGGGTACCGATGCCGGTCACCGTCTCGACCAGGAAGGCCTGGTTCTCGGCGCCGCGCTGGAACTTCTCGTCGAGCCGGGCGCGAAGCACGGGCGTGATGAAGACCGAGATCAGAACGTAAAGCGGAATCGAGCCGAGCACGATGAAGGTGAGCGTGGCGCTGTAGGTGAACATCAGCGCGAAGAAGACGACCGTGAAGAACAGGTCGATGACGACGGTGACCGCGTTCGAGGTGAGGAATTCGCGGATCCGCTCGAGCTCGCGCACCCGGGCGACGCTGTCGCCGACCCGGCGGCTCTCGAAATAGGCCAAGGGGAGGTTGACGAGGTGCCTGAACATGCCGGCGCTGAGCTCGGCGTCGACCCGGTTGGTGGTGTGGGCGAACAGCCAGTTCCTGAGGCCGGAGAGCGCCGTCTCCCAGATCAGGACGACGGCGAGGCCGATGGCGATGACATCGAGCGTGCCGACCGTCTGGTGGACGAGGACCTTGTCGATCACGAGCTGGAAGAAGACCGGCGTCACCAGCCCCATCAGCTGGATGAAGAAGGAGGCGATGAGGACGTCGCGCAGCGAGCGCCGGTACTTGACCAGGGCGGGGATGAACCAGCTGATGTCGAACGGCCGGGAATCGCCGGCGATGCGCTCGCGCGAGGTCATCAGCAGCAGTCGCCCGGTGAAGCGCTCGCGAAGCTCCTCGGGGCTCCACACTTCGGGGCGGTCGCGGTCGCCGTGCTGGACGAGCACCCGCGAGCCGGCCGAAGCCTCCTCGACCTTGAGGATCACCGCCGAGTCGCCGCCGGTCAGCTCGGCGATGGCGGGAAGCGGCATCTTGTGGAGGCCGTCCGCGTCGCAGCGGCGGATCCGCCCGATCAGGCCGAGCCGGGTGGCGATGCGGGACAAGTCTTCGAGCGAGAAGGGCGTGTCGCCCTTGCCGCGATCGTGAACGATCTGGTGAGGATCGGCGGGCACGCCCAAGAATCGGGACAGAAGGACGAAGCATGCCAGTGCGGGATCGAGCCTCGCGCTCGAATCAACAGCCGCTTCCATTCACCCCTGATCCTCAGCAATTGGTCTGCCGCGGCGCCCGGGCCGTCGTCGACCCCAGAAAGACTTATCAGCGCGCCGCTGGCATGGTTGCGGCGCAGCGCACGGCCGACAAATGCCGATAACATCAACCCGTCTGAATGGAAAGGCAGCGGCCGGACGGGGCCCGCCGGTCCTCCGCCGATGCGCGGTCCGGCGCCCTCAGCGCGGGTTCAGCGCCGCGACGTAGGCGCGCGCCTTGGCCGCGGTCTCCTCGGGCGACTGGCCGGGGCGGTAGAGGCCGCCGCCCAGGCCGAAGCCGTCGGCGCCGGCCTCGAGCCAAAGCTGCATCCCCTCGGGGCGGACCCCGCCGACGACGAGCAGGGGAATGTCGGCCGGAAGCACCGCCTTCTGCGCCTTGACGACGGCCGGCGACGCCGCCTCGGCCGGGAACAGCTTGAGGCCGTGAGCGCCGGCCGCGATCGCCTCGAAAGCCTCGGACGGCGTGAAGTAACCGGGCGTCGAGATCATGCCGGCCTGCACCGTCGCCGCGATCACCGCGGCGTCGGTATTGGGGGCGACGACGATCCGGCCGCCCGCCTCGTGGACCCGGGCGACGTCGACGGGATCGAGCACCGTGCCGGCGCCGATCAGGGCGCGCTCGCCGAGCGCGGCGGCGAGCCGGGCGATGCTCGCATAGGGCTGCGGCGAGTTGAGCGGCACCTCGATGATCCGGATTCCGCCCTCGTAGAGGGCCTCGCCGATCGCCGCCGCCTCGGCCGGGGCGACTCCTCGGATGATGGCGATCAGCGGGCATTGCGCCAGCCGCCGCTTCAGCTCTTCGCCAGGGTTCATCGCATCAGCTCCGCCAGTCGCCGCGCCCCGCACAGGAACGCTTCCTCGCCGTCAAGCTCGCGCGCCGGCCGACCCGCCACGGCGAGCGCCGCCGCGAACAGCCGGGTCAGCTCGGGCCGGCCGACGACGACGATCTCGCCGTCGCCGGCGCCGCGCAGGCCGATGCGGGCGTCGCTCCCGATCAGCAGCCCGCTCGTATAGGAGGCGGCCTCCGCGCGCGGCGCCTTTCCGAGCAGGACGCGCGCCCGGACCGAGAACAGCTCCGCCGTCAGGTCGTCCTTCGCGAGGCCGTGGCGGACTCCGGCCTCGAAGGCCGGGCCGAGGTCGGCCGGCTGATCGAGCAGGTCGGCGAGGATGGAATGCTCCTTGAGCAGGTTGAACAGCTCGCCGGTCATGACGGTCCGGAAGCGGACGATGCGGCCGCCCTCCAGCCTGATCCACTTATTGTGCGTGCCCGGGTGGCAGACGGTCGCGTCCGCGGGGATCAGGCCCTCGGCGACGGCGCCGAGGATCTGCACCTCCTCGCCCCGCATGACGTCGGCGCCGGTCCCGTTCGCGAACGAGACGCCGGGCACGATCGCGATCCGGCCCGGCTCGATCCAGCACAGGCGCTCCGACAATTCGGCCAGGCCCGCCGGGCAGTGGACATAAGGCGCCTCGGCCCAGCCGCGATTGGAGCCGATCATTCCCGCCATCAGCAGCGGCAGCTCGCCGAGCCGCTCGGTGAGCCGCTCCACCGCCTCGGGAAAGCCGCCGGGGGGGACCGCCAGGATGCCGCGCTCGTCCTCGATCTCGTCGGCCAGCCGGCCGTCGGCGGCGAG
>DATMVG010000205.1:0-10029 GCA_035563315.1 Allosphingosinicella sp.
GCTGCTGCGGAAAGCCAAGGACAAGCGGCCGGGCTGAGCCGCCGGCGGTGCCATGCCTGCTGACTCCGGCCTCCCGCTCGCCTAGGCTGGAGGGCAGGGAGGGACAGTGCGGCAACCGCTTCAGGGCATCCGGATCATCGAGCTGGCCGGCCTCGCTCCGGCGCCGTTCGCGGCGATGATGCTTGCCGATCACGGCGCCGAGGTCGTCCGGGTGGAGCGTGCCGGCTGGACGCCGCCGATCCCGCCGGACAAGGACATCCTGCGCCGAAACCGAGCCGAAATCCTGACGCTCGATCTCAAGCTGGAGGCCGACTCGGCCAGGCTGCGAGCGCTCGCCGCGGGCGCGGACGGCTTGATCGAGGGCTTCCGCCCGGGCGTGATGGAGCGGCTTGGGCTTGGGCCGGAAATATTGTGCGCCGACAATCCGCGGCTGGTCTATGGCCGAATGACCGGCTGGGGGCAGGACGGGCCGCTCGCTTCGGCGGCCGGGCACGACATCAACTACATCGCCCTGGCCGGCAATCTGCACGGCTACGGCCGCGCCGACGGCAAGCCGACCGCTCCGCTCAACGCGGTCGGCGACTTCGGCGGCGGCGGCATGCTCCTCGCCTTCGCCATGCTCGCCGGCATCCTCTCGGTCCGGTCCGGAGGCAAGGGCAGCGTCATCGACTGCGCGATGGTCGACGGCGCCGCTTTGCTCGCCGCCCAGACCTTCTCCTTGCTCGCCGCCGGCATGTGGCGCGACTCCCGCGGTGCGAACCTCCTCGATTCGGGCGCTGCCTTCTACGACAGCTACGAATGTGCCGACGGCAAGTGGGTCGCGGTCGGCGCGCTCGAGCCGCATTTCTTCGCCGTGCTCAAGAAGCGTCTCGGCCTCGCCTCGAATCAGCGCGACGGCGGGCTGCGCGACGAGCTCGAACGCACCTTCAGGCAGCATCCGCGCGAGCATTGGTGCGCCTTGCTGGAAGGCTCGGACGCCTGCTTCGCGCCGGTCCTCAGCCTTGCCGAAGCCCCGAAGCATCCGCACAATGCGTTCCGCGGCACCTTTGCCGAGACCCGCGGCTTCACCGAGCCCAATCCCGCCCCGCGCTTCAAGGAGCCCTGATGCTCGATCTCTCACGCCGCACCGCGTTCGGCGACGACCACCATGCCTTCCGCGACCAGGTCCGCAAGCTCTTCGCCAGGGAGCTCGTCCCCCATCTCGAGCGCTGGGAGGCGCAGGGCGAGATCGACCGCGGTTTCTGGCGCATCGCCGGCGAGGCGGGCCTGCTCTGCCCGAACGTGGCGGAGCAATATGGCGGCCTCGGCCTCGACTTCGGTTACAACGCCGTGATCGACGAGGAACTGGGCTATGCCGGTTCGAGCGCCGGCATCGGCCTGCACAGCGACATCGTCGCGCCCTACCTCACCGCCTACGGATCGGAGGCGCTGAAGCAGCGCTGGCTGCCGCGGATGATCTCCGGGGAAACGCCGACCGCCATCGCGATGACCGAGCCCGCGGCCGGCTCCGACCTGCAGGGGATAAGGACGACGGCGATCAAGGACGGCGTCAACTATGTCGTCAACGGCTCGAAGACCTACATCACCAACGGCCAGCATGCCGAGCTGGTCATCGTCGTCGCCAAGACCGACCCGAGCGAAGGCGCCAGGGGCACGTCGCTGATCCTCGTCGAGGCCGACCGTCCCGGCTTCGCGCGCGGCCGCAACCTCGACAAGATCGGCCTTCACGGCCAGGATACGTCCGAGCTGTTCTTCGACGAGGTCCGGGTCCCTCAGTCGAACCTGCTCGGGGCGGAAGGCATGGGCTTCGCCTATCTGATGAACCAGCTGCCGCAGGAGCGCCTCGGAATCGCCATCGGCGCCCAGGCTTCCGCCCAGCGCGCGTTCGACGAGGCGGTGGCCTTCACCAGGCAGCGCCAGGCCTTCGGCCGAGCCGTCTTCGAGTTCCAGAACACCCGCTTCACCCTCGCCGACCTCGCCGCCAAGCTGCAGGTCGGCTGGGCCCATCTCGACTGGGCGCTGGCGCGCCACATGGCGGGCCAGCTCACCGCCGCCGAAGCCTCCGCCGCCAAGCTGTGGCATACCGACCTGCAATGGGAGGTGTGCGACGCCGCGCTCCAGCTTCACGGGGGCGCCGGCTACATGAACGAATATCTGATCGCCCGCCTGTGGCGCGACGCTCGAGTCACCCGAATCTTCGGCGGCACCAACGAGATCATGAAGGAGGTCGTCGCGCGCGCGATCTGAGCCTTGCTTGCGGGGGTCGGCCCAAGGTCGGCCCCGGCATGACGCGCAGAGTGGGAGACCGGCAATGATGAAGGTCATCGGAAGCTATGTGAGCCCCTATGTGAGGAAGGTGCTCGCCTGCCTCGCGCTCAAGCATCTCGCTTACGAGATCGATCCGATCACTCCCTTTTTCGGCGGCGAGGCCTTCGAGCGGCTGAGCCCGCTTCGGCGCATTCCGGTGCTGATCGACGGCGATTCGACATTGTGCGATTCCTCGGTGATCTGCGCCTATCTCGACGAAGCCTATCCGCGGCGCCCGCTGCTCCCTCCGGACCCCAAGGCGCGCGCCCGGGCGCGCTGGCTTGAGGAATATGCCGACACCCGTCTCGGCGACCTGTTCATCTGGGGCCTGTTCTACCCCAAGATCGTCCACCCGATCGTCTGGGGCGAGCCGGGGGACCCGGCGCGGATCGGCCAGACCCTCGAGGAGGGCCTGCCCCGCGAGATGACTATCTCGAACGGCAGCTGCCGGCCGACGGCTGGCTGTCAGGCGCCGAGATCGGCCTCGCCGACATCGCCGTCGCGACCTTCTTCCGCAACGGCGCCTATGCCGGCTTCGCTCCCGATCCGGAGCGCTGGCCGCGAGTCGCCGCTTTCGTCGGGCGGGCGCTCGACCATGACTGCTTCGCCGGCCTGCTTGCGTTCGAGCAGGCCCAGCTCAGCACCAATCCGCAGGGCCGCCGCCAGGCGCTGCTCGCCGCCGGCGCGCCGCTGACCGCGGAGACGGTGGGGACTCGCGAGCCGCGACGCGGCGTGATGAGGCTGTGACCGCCTCTCGCCCCGCTTTCGTCGCGGCTCGGCAACAGGCCGGTCAGTCGCGCTGGAAGATCACGGCGGCGCCGAGCAGGCCCGGCTCGGCATAGGTGGCGAGCCGCACCGGGACCGAGTCCATCCGCTGCCGGTAGCGGCCCTTGGCGGTGAAGCCGTCGCGAAAGAGCGGGGAGCGCAGCTTGTCCCGGATCCGGTTCGAAAGGCCTCCGGTCAGCACCACGGCCGTCGAGCCGTGGGCGAGCGCCATGTCGCCGGCGGCGCTGCCATACCATTTGACGAGCCGGTCGAGGGCTCCCGCGGCAATCGGGTCGGAACCGGCGATGGCCGCGCTCCACAGGCCTCCGGGGTCGCGCGAGTCCCACTCGCCGCCGCCGAGGAAGCGGTAGAGGTCGATGAGGCCAGGCCCGGACACGACGCGCTCGAGCGAGGCGCGGCCGTAGCGCGCCGCCAAGTCGTCGGCGAGCGCCTGCGCCTCGCCGTCCATCGGCGCGAAGCCGGTATGGCCGGCCTCGGTCTCGATGACGTCGATCCGGCCCCGGCGGCGCACCAGCAGCGACACCCCGAGGCCGGTGCCGGGGCCGATGACGGTGGTGACTCCTTCGCCGGGGAGAGGACCCTCCGGGCCCGTGACCTGTTCGAGCTCGTCGCCCTCCAGCACGGAGACCGCGAAGGCGACGGCGCCGAAATCGTTGTGCAGGATGAGCCGGGACAGGCCGAGCTCGGCGATCAGCGCCGGCCGGTCGATCGTCCAGCCGCTGTTGACGAGCAGGATCCAGTCGCCGTCGATCGGGGCGGCGACTCCGAGCGAGGCGGCGTCGGGCAGGGCACCGCCGCTGTCGCGCTCGAAGGCCCGCCAGGCCGAGGCGACCCCGTCATGCTCGCGGGTGCGGTAGCGCTTCATCTCGCCGATGGTCGGCCGCCCGCCGGGGCTGAGCTCGGCCAGAGCGAAGCGGGCGTGGGTGCCGCCGATGTCGCCGACGACGATGGTTGAGCGGGTCATGGTCGATGGGCCTCAGCGATGCCGGTCCCTAGCCAGCATCGCCGCCGGTTGGAAGGCGCAGCGCGAAGCGAAGGCGGAAAAGGCGGGCCGGCGGAGGCGGGTCCGGCGGAGCGGCGCGGGCCCGTCTTGCCAGCGGGGGCGAAGAGTGCGAGCCTTCCCCGGGGGCGGACGCGCACGGCCGTCCGATCATGGGGGAGACGAAGCATGGACGGTTCGGCCAGGACACCGATGCATCTGTGGATCGTGGGCGCGGTGGCGACGCTGTGGAACGCCTTCGGCTGTTTCGACTATCTGATGACCCAGACCCGCAACGAGAAATATCTCGCCAATTTCACCGACCCGCAGCGGGTCTATTTCGAGAGCTTCCCGGTCTGGATGGAAGCGGTCTGGGCGCTCGGAGTCTGGGGCGGGCTCGCCGGCGCGCTGCTGCTCCTCGCCCGAAGCCGCCACGCCGTCACCGCCTTCGCGGTCTCGCTCGGCGGCCTCGCCGTGAGCACGGTCTACCAATATGTCCTGTCCTCGCCGCCCGAGGACATGACAAGCGGAGCGATGGTCGCGATGAACCTGGCGATCTGGGCGGTGGCGATCGGGCTGCTCGTCTACGCGCTGAAGATGCGGCGGAGGGGCGTGCTGCGTTAACGACACCAGGCAAGCTCGCTTCACCTTCGAAAGGGCCAAGCATGGAAGTAACTCGTCGAACGGTTGTGGCCGGGCTGTCGGCGACGACCCTGGCATTGGGCGGCCTCAAGCTGTTGGGCGGATCGTCGGCGCGAGCCCAGCCGACGGTCGACGGCTATGGCCCGCTCGTCCCGGATCCGGCGCGCCTGCTCGATCTTCCCCGCGGTTTCTCCTACCGAATCGTGTCGCGCGAGGGCGAGCCGATGAGCGACGGGCTGCTGACTCCGGCGGCGTTCGACGGCATGGCCTGCTTCCCGGTCCGCGGCGCCCCTCACCGGGTCGCGCTGGTGCGCAACCACGAAATGTGGTCGAACCTGACCGAAGGCGGCGCCTTCGGCCCAGGCCATGAGCTTGCGGGCGAAATCCCACGCGCCAAGATTTTCGACTTCGCCAGCGACGGTAGTCCCAAGCTCGGCGGGACGACCACGCTGATCTGGGACTTGCGGCAACAGCGGCTGCTGCGCTCGCATCTCAGCCTCGCCGGGACCTGCGGCAATTGCGCGGGCGGGCCAACGCCATGGGGATCGTGGCTGACCTGCGAGGAAACCCTCGACAAGGACGCGCCGCTGGTCGGCCGCCCTCACGGCTGGGTGTTCGAGGTGCGGTCGCGGGCGACGGGCCTCGCCGATCCGATACCGCTGACGGCGATGGGCCGTTTCGTCCACGAAGCGGCGACCGTCGACCCCCGCACCGGCATCGTCTATTTGACCGAGGATCGCCCCGACAGCCTGTTCTACCGCTTCCTTCCCAATGTGCGCGGCCAGCTCGCGCGCGGCGGCCGGCTTCAGGCGCTCGGCCTTACCGAGCAGCGCGAGCGGGATCTGCGCAACTGGCCCGCCGACGGCTCGCGCTTTGCCGGACAGGGCGCCGTGCTTCCCGTCGGCGGCAGCGCTTCGGTGCGCTGGATCGATCTCGACAATGTCGAATCTCCCGATGGCGACCTCAAGGAACGCGGCTTCGCCCGCGGAGCGCTGCGCTTCGCGCGCGGCGAGGGGCTGGCGTTGGGTCGGGTCGGCCGCCGAACCGAAATCTTCATCTGCTGCACGATGGGCGGGCCGACACGGCTGGGCCAGGTCTGGCGCTACCGGCCAAGCCCGAGCGAGGGCGGGGCGGAAGAGGCAGGCGACCCGGGGCGACTCGAGCTGTTCGTCGAAGCGGAGGATGCCGAACGGCTCAAGAATTGCGACAATGTCGCGGTCGCGCCGTGGGGCGATCTGATCCTTTGCGAGGACGGCGCCGACGACCAGCCGCAATATCTGCGCGGCGTGACGCCGCAGGGGCAGCTCTATTCGCTGGCCCGCAACGGCTATTCGGAATTCGCCGGCGCCTGTTTCGCGCCGGACGGGAGCACCCTGTTCGTCAACGCCCAGTCGCCCGGAATCACTTTCGCGATTAGGGGGCCGTGGCAAAGGCTCGATCCGCGCCCCCTCATGTCGTGACGGGCACCTCCGGCCGCTCCACCGCGCTCGAATCAGCGCGCCTGCTCAAGACTCCGCGGGCGCCGAGAGCGGGAACGCCACTACGACCGCGGTGCCGCCGCCGCTGGTGACGATCGTCTCGCCGCCGAGGCTCCTGCCGAGCGCCCTCAACAGCCGCATGCCGAGGGAGCCTCTGCGCTCTTCGGCGGGGAACCCGGCGCCGTCATCGGTGACCGCGAGCCGGACCATGGTTCCCTCGCGGGTGCAGCTGACGTCGATCCGTCCCGGCGCGCCCGCGGAAAACGCATATTTGTAGCTGTTCAGCATCGCCTCGCCGACGATCAGCCCGACGCTGATGGCGCGGCTTCCCTCCAGCGCCAGCGGGGTGAGGCGATAGGAAACCGCCACCTCTTCGCGTCTGAACGCCTCTTCCAGCGCGCCGCCGATGTCGCGCAGGAAGCCGCTCAGTTCAATCTCCTGGGCGTCGCCGCCGCGCTGATAGAGCAACTCGTGAACTCGGGCGAGGTAGCCAAGCCGCTGCGACGCCGCGCCCAGAGCCGCGGCCACGCGCGTGTCGTCGCTGCTCAGCGCCTGCATCGAGAGCAAAGCGATGGCCATTTGAAGGTTGTTCTTCGCCCGGTGATTGACCTCGGTGAGGAGGTCGCTCTTCTCCCGCAACTGGCGCGCCTGCCGCTCGATCGTTCGGCGCAGCTTCGCTTCGGTGCCCAGCGCCTGGTCCAAGGCGGCTCGGAGATCCGCCGGGCTCGCATCGGAGCCCGACGGGGACGGCACTTCCACGCGGGTGATCGCAGTCACGTCGTTGCTCCCCCAGTGCCGCGCAGTGAATCAGACGGCGCAGATGGTGTCGAGCGTGAAGTGACCCACCTCGGTTAAGATGACGTTCCTGAACGATCGAACGATGTCCGACCTGGCGCAAGCCGGACTGGCCATGCAGGAGGGAATTGCGGGGGGCCGGCGGCGGTCGGCGCTATTTGTTCAGCCGCCCCTCGATGAGGGCGTCGACCAGCGCCGGCTCGGCGAGGGTCGAGGTGTCGCCGAGGCTGGAGAAATCGTTCTCGGCGATCTTCCTCAGGATGCGGCGCATGATCTTGCCTGATCGCGTCTTGGGCAGGCCCGCCGTGAACTGGATGAGGTCGGGCGTGGCGATGGGGCTGATCTCGGCGCGGACGTGGGCGCGCAGCGCCTTTTCGAGCGCTTCGCTCGGCGTCTCGCCCTCCATCAGCGTGACGTAGCAGTAGATGCCCTGGCCCTTGAGGTCGTGCGGATAGCCGACGACCGCGGCCTCGGCGACGCAGCGATGGGACACGAGCGCGCTTTCGATCTCGGCGGTGCCGAGGCGGTGGCCCGAGATGTTGAGGACGTCGTCGACGCGCCCCGTGATCCAGTAATAGCCGTCCTCGTCGCGGCGGCAGCCGTCGCCGGTGAAATAGCGGCCGCGATAGGCGCTGAAATAGGTCTGAACGAAGCGCTCATGGTCGCCGTAGACGCTTCGCATCTGCCCCGGCCAGGAGCGGGCGATGCACAGATTGCCGGAGGCCGCGCCGGCCAGCTCGGCGCCGTCGGCGTCGACCAGCTGGGGGACGATGCCGAAGAAGGGCCGGCCGGCCGAACCGGGCTTCATGTCGTGGGCGCCGGGGAGGGTGGTGATCATGATCCCGCCCGTCTCGGTCTGCCACCAGGTGTCGACGATCGGGCAGCGTTCCTCGCCGACGACCCGCCAATACCACAGCCAGGCCTCGGGGTTGATCGGCTCGCCGACGGTGCCGAGCAGCCGGATCGAGGAGCGGTCATGCTTCCTCACCGGGCCTTCGCCCTCGCGCATCAAGGCCCGGATCGCGGTCGGGGCGGTGTAGAAGATGTCGACCCGGTGGCGCTCGACCATGTCCCAGAACCGGCTCGAATCGGGATGGTTGGGGACGCCCTCGAACATCAGGCTGGTGGCGCCGTTGGCGAGCGGGCCGTAGACGACGTAGGAGTGGCCGGTGACCCAGCCGACGTCGGCGGTGCACCAGAAGATCTCGCCGGGCCGGTAGTCGAAGACGTAGCGGAAGGTGGTCGCCGTCCACACCGCATAGCCGCCGGTGGTGTGGAGCACGCCCTTGGGCTTGCCCGTGGAGCCCGAGGTGTAGAGGATGAACAGCGGGTCCTCGGCGTTCATCGGCTCGCACGGGCAGCTGTCCGGAACCGTCTCCGCCAGAGCGTGATACCAATGGTCGCGTCCCTCGCTCATGGCGACCTCGTTGCCGAGATGCCGGACGACGAGAACCGCGTCGACCTCGCTGCCGCGCTCCAGGGCGTCGTCGACATTGGCCTTGAGCGGGACCGTCCTGCCGCCCCTCATGCCGCCGTCGGCGGTGACGACGAGGCGGCTCGCGCAATCCTGGATTCGGCCGTGCAGGGCCTCGGGCGAAAAGCCGCCGAAGACGACGCTGTGGACCGCGCCGATGCGCGCGCAGGCGAGCATCGCCACGGCCGCCTCGGGGATCATCGGCATGTAGAGCGTGACCCGGTCGCCCTTGCCGGCCCCGAGCGCCTTGAGGGCATTGGCCATCCGGACCACCTCGGCGTGGAGCTCGCCGTAGCTGAGGCGGCGGACCACGCCCGGCTCGTCGCCTTCCCAGAGGAGCGCGGTGTCGGCCGAGCGGGCGGCGAGGTGGCGGTCGACGCAGTTGTGGCACAGGTTGAGGATTCCGTCCTCGAACCATTTGATGTCGACCGGGTCGAACGACCAGTCGGCGATCCGGGTCGGCGCCCGCACCCAGTCGAGGCAGAGCGCCTGCTCGGCCCAGAAGCCGTCCGGGTCGTCGAGCGAGCGGCGGTAGAGCCTGTCGTAATCCTGGGCGCCGACGTGGCTGTTGCGGGTCGCCTCGAGGGGAGGCGCGATGCGGTCCGGCATGCTCTTCTGCCCGTCTGGTTGGGCCGCGAGCCTTAGCCGCTGGCCGTCCGCCAGGCCAGACGGTTGGAGGATTCGCCGCGGTGAGGCATGATGGCGGCGGGACGAAGCGCGATCGGGCCCGATTCGGGCTCGTCCGGTCGCCTCGTCGCGCATTCGCCACGATCGGGCGGTGCTTCAGGTTGCAGAAAGGCTGTGTTATACATATGAAGCACCTGTCCCCCGCAAATTGGTGATCGAATGACGGCGCTTGCCCTTAACCTTGGTGACTTGCCCTTCGCCGCCTATGCGCGCCGCCACGGGCCGGCGTCGCTGCTGCTCGTCGGGATGCTCGTTTTGTTCGCCTTCACCCTCGCCGGCCTGGTGCTCGAGGGAAGCGGGCCGGGCTTCGATTCGCCGGCCGGCCGCGCCGGTCCGGGATCGGCCGTGGCGCGGCTGCGCGCCGAAGCGGTGACGATGTCGGCGACCCGGTTGCGCCGGATCGCGCCCACCGACGCGCTCGCGCTGAACGCCGCCGTTCCGGTCTCCAACGCCGCCAATCCGGCGGCCCGGCCCTTCCTCGTCGCCGCCGCCAGCGAGGCGGACCGGCTGCGCTCGCTCGAATGCCTGACCGCCGCCATCTATTACGAGGCGGCGACCGAGCCGCTCGACGGGCAGCGCGCCGTCGCCCAGGTGATCCTCAACCGGGCCCGCCATCCCGCTTATCCCTCGACCGTGTGCGGAGTCGTCTTCGAAGGCGCCCGCCGGGTGACCGGCTGCCAATTCTCCTTCACCTGCGACGGCTCGCTCCGGCGGGCGCCGATGGCCTCCTACTGGCAGCGGGCGAGGCAGGTCGCCGAAGCGGCGCTGAGCGGGTTCGTCTACGCTCCGGTCGGCTGGGCCACCCATTATCACGCCAATTACGTCGTCCCTTATTGGGCGTCGTCGCTGGTCAAGGCGGCCAATGTCGGCACTCACATCTT
>DATMVG010000206.1:0-4307 GCA_035563315.1 Allosphingosinicella sp.
GCGGTCGCCTTGCGGCCGCAGCCGGGCCTCGCCATATCGGCCGGCCATGTCGAGAGCCGGCCCCGCTGAGCGCAAGGAACGCTGCCCGCTTTGCGGCCGGTCCGCCGCCGCGGCGCACCGCCCCTTTTGCAGCCGCGGCTGCCGCGACCGCGACCTCGTCAACTGGCTCGGCGACGCCTATCGCGTGGCCGGCCCGCCGGCGGCGCCGGACGACCTCGCCGGCGGCGAGGACGGGCTGGACAGCGAACGCTGAGCGCCTCTATAGGCGCTCACTTCCGCGCTCGGCGGCGATGCCCAGGTAGCTCAGTTGGTAGAGCACGTGACTGAAAATCACGGTGTCGGTGGTTCGATTCCGCCCCTGGGCACCATCTTTTCCGGATCGTGATCAGGAGGGCCCGATGTTCGTCGCGGTCTATTGGTGGCGGGTCCATCCCGGCAAGGAGGAGCAGTTCCGCTCGGCGTGGCGGCGCGGGACCGAGCATATCACCCGCATCTACGGCAGCTTCGGTTCGCGCCTGCACCGCGAGCGCGACGGCCGCTTCGTCGCTTACGCCGAATGGCCGGACGAGGCGGCCTGGCAGAAGGCGTTCGACGCGAGGATGGCCTATGACGATCCGGAGACCCGATCAGCCTTCGTCGACGCCATCGCCGAGACTCCGCCTGGCAACCGGCCGGCCTTCACCATGACGGTGACCGACGACCTGCTGAGCCTGCGGGCGTCATCCGACGCTTGAGCGGTTCCCCGGCGAAGGCCGGGGTCCAGCAGCACCACGGCTCGACTGGGTCCCGGCCTTCGCCGGGATGCGGCGGCACCGCGCGCGCCTCAATAATCGCGCGAATAGCGCAGATTGACGTTGGTGCCGCTGTTCGAGCCGAATTGAGAGAGCAGGCTCAACGTGCGCGACAGCGAGATTTCGAGCTGGGTGGCGGTGAAGCCGCGCGCGTCGGTGATGATCTCGATATAGATGTCGTCGCTCAGATACATCCCCGCCGCGATCGCCGTTCCGCGCCCGGTCGTGTCGTCGGCGCCGAGGATTCGCAGCCGGTTGATCCCGGTCGCCGAGCGGAGCCGGCCGAGGGGGTTGAGTCCGCCGCCGCCGCCGCCGCGAAGGCTGTTGAGCGAGGCCGCCAGCTGGACCGCCTGAAGCGCCGAAATCTCGCTCGCCGAGCTGCCGAACAGGATGCGCGAGACGACCTCGTCCTGAGGCAGGTTGGGCGAGGAGGTGAAGGCGATCTGCGGATTGGTCGAGCTTCCGGTGACCACGATCGCGACCTCGACGCCCTCGATGTCGCTCACCGCCTCGAGGTCGATGCGCGGATTGGGCGGGCGGGCGCCGGTGAAGGCGACATGACCGCGCCTGACCTCGAAGCGGCGGCCGGCAAGGCTCAATTCGCCGCGGATGAGGTCGAGCTCGCCGACGATGCGGGGCGTCGCCGTGGTGCCCTCGACTCGAAGGTCCGTCGACCATTCGGATTCGAGCCCCATGCCGGCGACGAAGACCCGATTGTCGGCGCGCAGGCGCAGGTCGAGCCGCCAGATGCTCGGCACTCCCGATTCCTCGGCGACCTGGTCGGGCGGCGGGATCGGGTCGCCGCGTCGGCGCACGCCGGCGAGCTGGCGGACTTCGGCGGCCGCCTGACGGACGAACTGGTAGCGCACTTCGCCGAGCTCGAGATCGCCCTGGATGAGAGCGCCGCCCGGGCCGTTGGTGACGGCCAGAGTGCCGGTGACGGTGGCGCCGAGATCGTCGCTGCGGGCGAGCTGAGCGTCGTCGAACTGGAGCCGAAGGTCGATCGGGAAGCCGGCGGCCGAGGCGAGGCCGACGCTGCCGCGGCCGGTGACCGTGCCGTTGCCGGCGCGGCCGCTGAGCTGGACGATCTCGAGGCGCGAGGCATCGAAGCGGCCGGCGAGCGCGAGATTGGCGATTCGCGTGCCATATTGCTCGTTGAGGTAGGTGAGGTTGTTGGCCCGGACGATGCCGGCGAATTGCGGGGTCTGGACGCGGCCGCGGAAGTCAGCCGCGACCGCGATCCCGCCGCTGAGCTGATGGCCGGGCAGGTTGGCGAAGGACATCAGCACGTCGGCCGGCCCGTTATAGCGGATGCCGCCGGCGAGCGGCGCCGCGAACAGCCGGGTCGCCCAGGAGCCGGCGCCCGGCCCGAGCGGCTCGAGCCGGGTCTGAAGCCGGCCGATGACGCTGCCGCCGCGGCGGATCACCGCGGCCAGCTGGCCGCCCTCGGGCCGAAGGCTGCCGGCAAGCGCCATGTTGACCGGCACCGAGCGGGTGGCGATGCCGGTGCGGGTGAAGTCGGCGATGTTGAGCCTCGCCTCGGCGCGCGGGAAAGCGCCCCCGGGAGGAAGGCTGAAGTCGAGGCTGCCCGTGGCTCGGCCGCCGATGCCGAGGCCGGGCGAGAAGGCGTTGAGGATCGACAGGTCGAGCCTGTCCAGGCGCGACTGGATCAACAGGCCGTTGCCCCACCGGCCGGCGAGCCGGATCCGGCCCTCGCGAAGCGCCACCGTCACCGGCTGCAAATGCCAGCCGTCCGTCTCGCGCCGGATCTCGGCGGGCTGGGCGAAGCGGAAGCCGATATTGTTGACCTGGCCCTGCATCGCCGCCCGGATCCGGTCGGGGAGCAGCCCGGAACTGCCTTCGTCGCGCTCCAGGGCGGCGTTGAGGGCGACCTGGAAGGGAACGGCGCGGCGGCCTTCGGCGAGCATCTGGACCTGGCCGCGGCCTTCCTGATAGCCGATCCGCAGCCGAGCCCGGCGGACGAGCAGGTCGCCGTTGCTGAGGCCGGCCAGCTGAGCGTCTCCGGTGACAGAGACAGGGGTGAAATCGGGCGTCAGCAGCGCCGTTGCCCGGACGATTCCGCGCTGGAGGATTATCGGCACTTCCCCCGGCGTGCGAGCGCCGTTGGCGTCGGCGGCGATGTCGACGCGCTGGTAGCGGCCGGAGGCGCTCAGCCGGACCTCCCCGGTGAGGCCCTGCCCCGCCAGGGTCAGAGTGCCGGTGTAGAGGCCGCCGCGGGTCTGGACGATGCGCCCCTGGAAATCCACGCCGGCGAAGGTGAGGCGCCGGATGTCGACGGTCATCGCGCCCCGGCCGCTGCCGATCACGACGTCGGCGGAGAAGGCGCCGTAGGCGGTCCGGCCGGTCGCCTGGATCGCCCAGCCGCCCGCGGTCGCCCTGACCGTCGCCTCGAGATCGCTTATGCCGAAGCGGAAGGTCGCCGCGCTGAGCCTGATCTGCGGCGCGCTTGCGGTCCCGGTCACGTAGACGGTGAGCGCGCCGTAGGTCTGGCTGACTCCGGTGAGGCGAAGGTCGATCGTGCCGTTCGGGCGATAGACCCCGCTGCCCGAGGTCACCCGAAGCAGCGGCGCCGCCACCCGCAGATTGTCGACCCGGATCAGCCCCGAAGGCTCGACCGCGATGGTGGCGGTGATCGTGCCCGGCCCGCCGAGCAGCTCGGCGACGGTCGCATTGTCGATCCGCCGAGTGCGCGCCGCGACCCGGCCGCGCAAGCCGAAGCCGCCCGCCTCGCTGGTCATGTCGAGGTCGGTGGTGATGTCGAAAAGGCCGACGCCGTCGACCAGATAGTTGTTCACCCGCCCCTGGATTCCGGCGAGATAGCGGCCGGTCGCGAAATCGAGCGCGAGGGCGAGCGTCGCGTCGATCCGGTCGGAGCGGAGCCGGAGGTTGTCGGAGACGAGCCTGGTGCCGGCGATGCCGAGCTCGCCGTCGAGCCGAACATTGGTGATCGGGCCGCCGGCGACAGCGTCGAAGCCGACGATCCGGGTCGCCCGAGCGGAGACCGGGACGATGATGTCCTCGGCGCGGACGCGCGCGCTGCCCGTCGCCCGAAGGCCCTCGACGGTGGTGGTGTCGAAGGTCAGTCTGGCCGCGCGCAGGTCGTAGAGGACGCCGGGGGCGGCGAACCCGCCGTTGAGGATCATCGCCAGCCGGACGTCGCGCCCGGACAGGCCCGGAGCGAGGGCGCCGGGCTGAAGCAGCCGGGCCGCCACCTGCAGATTCTCGAACCGGTTGCGGCCGAGGTCGACCAGGCCTTCGACGGCGAGCGCCATCGCCCGGCTGCTCGCGCGCAGCCGCAGGTCGGCGCGGCGATTGTCGAAGGTGGTGGTGAGGTCGACCAGGGTCACCGGGCCGACCAGGGCGGCGGCCGGGCCGGTCAGCAGCAGAGCCGGGCGGAGCGGGCCCTGCACCCGGAAGGTGCCGTCGCGTCCGGCCAGAGCGAGGTCGGCGATGCGCTGCCCGCCGAGCGCGGCGCGGGCCCGGCCGCGCCAGTCG
>DATMVG010000207.1:0-10860 GCA_035563315.1 Allosphingosinicella sp.
GTTCCTGCGAGATTGGTGAGGCTGGCCAGCCGCGGAGTGGAATGACGGGCTCATGGACGACGAGGACTTCGAACCCCGATTGGGGCGCATGCGGGCCGCCGGCTCCAGGCGCGGCCGCAAATATCTGCACCGTGTGCTCGCCGCCACGGCGCTTGCCGGAGGGCTGAGACGGGCAGGCCGCAGGCGCTTCGACGGCAGTCGCATCGGCCGGGGCGCGGCCATGGCCCGGCTGCTCGGCTCCAGGGACCGGTACGCAGGTTTTCGAAGCCGCCGCGCCATCGTCAAGACTCGGCTGGTGCGCCTCGGCGGCCGCGGGCTCGGGGCTGCCCGTTCGCATCTTCGCTACATCCAGAGGGACGGCGTGACGCGCGGGGGGGAGCCTGGGCAGCTCTATGCGGCGAGCGAGGATGCGGCCGACGGCAAGGCCTTCCTCGAGCGCTGCGAAGGCGACCGGCACCAGTTCCGCTTCATCGTCTCGGCCGAGGACGGGGCCGAATATCCCGACCTCAAGCCGCTGACGCGCCGCTTCATGGCCCAGATGGAGGGGGACCTCGGGACGGGGCTGGACTGGGTCGCCGTGGATCATCTCGATACGGCTCACCCGCACACGCACATCATGCTCCGCGGCAAGGACGATCGAGGCGAGAATCTCGTCATCGCCCCGGACTATATAAAGCGGGGAATGCGCGAGCGGCTCGCCGAGCTGGTGACCATGGACCTGGGGCCGCGCAGCGATCTCGAGATCGAGCGCCGCCAGCGGCTGGAGGTCGGGTCGGAGCGCTTCACATCTCTCGACCGCGGCCTCGTTCGGGACATGGATTCGGACGGCATCGTCTCAGCCGCTCACAGAAACCCGCTCCAGCACGCGCTGCGCGCGGGGCGCCTGCGCAAGCTTGCCGCGCTCGGGCTGGCCGAGGAGACGGGCGCGGCGAAGTGGCGGCTCTCGCCCGGGCTCGAAGAGAATCTGCGCCGCCTGGGCGAGCGCGGGGACATTATCCGCACCCTCCAGCGCGAGCTCGGCGCCCGCGGCCTCGCCCGCCCCGCATCCGACCTGGCGGCGCACGACATGGCGCCTCTTTCGGGGCCGCTCGTCGGCCGGGTGGCCGCTCGCGGGCTCTCCGACGAGTTTCGCGATCGCCACTATCTCATCGTCGACGGCCTCGACGGGCGCGCGCACTATGTCGAGATCGGCGCCGGCGATGCGGTCGAGCCTCTTCCGGAGGGGGCGATCGTGCGGGTGGTACCGGTTCGCGCGGAGGCGAGAGAGGTGGACCGGATTGTGGCCGAGGTCGCCGCGCAAAATGCCGGAGTCTATTCGATCGAGGCCCATATGAGGCACGATCCCGCCGCCACCGAGGCGTTCGCGCAGGCCCATGTGCGGCGCCTCGAGGCGATCCGCCGGACGGTGGGCGGCATCGAGCGACTCGGGGACGGCAGCTGGCGGGTCGGCGACGACCATCTTGCGCGGGCGGAGGCGCATGAAGCGGAGCGGGTCCGCGAGGCGCCCGTGCGGGTGGAGCTGCTCTCGCCGCTCCCGCTTCCCGCCCTTCCCGAGACGGAGGGAGCGACCTGGCTCGACCGCGAATTGCTCGCGGAGTCTCCGGAGCCGCTTCGGGACAGCGGCTTCGGTCGCGAAGTGCGCTCGGCGCTGGCCGCGCGCCGCCAATGGCTGCTCGCGCAGGGCCTCGCTCATGAGGCTGAAGGCGGCACCGTCTATGCCGGCGCCCTGGTCGAGCGCCTGCGCCGTCAGGATCTCCTTCGCGCGGCGCAGGGGCTGTCGGAAGAGCTGGGGCTGGCCTACCGCCACGTGGAAACGGGACCGGCCGACGGGAGGCTGATGAGGCGCCTCGACCTTGCCAGCGGTCGCTTCGCCCTCCTTGCGGGCGCTCGGGAGTTCTCGCTGGTGCCGTGGCGCGACGGGATGGATCGGCGGATAGGCCGTGAGCTTGCCGTCCAGGTGCGCGGGAGCGCCGTCAGCTGGCGGCTGGGGCGGGAGCGCGCCGGGCCGGAGATTGGCTGACGCGTCAAGCCGCCTTGATCAGCGCCAGGCGGGGATGAGAGTCGGGCTGTTCCAAGCCACGCGGGGAGCCCGCGAGCTCCTTCGTGACCTTCTTCGCCAGCTCATCGAGCGTGGCCGTGAGCCTGTTGATCTGGGACGACGTGCCGTTGAGCTCCGGCCCATAGCGAATCACCAGATACTCTCTGTTCCGAGCGATTGCGGTGAGATGGGCGGCGGTGCGCGAGCGAAGCTTCAGGCCGGCCGCCACCGCCAGCTCGGCTCGCTGCGCCAGGTCATGCTGCAGGCCGCGAACCTGGCTCGGCGCGTGACCGCGATGAAGGAGCAGCGCGTTCAGATAGAGCTCGATAGCGTGAATCGCCACCAGCCGAAACGGAGCTCGCGACAATTGCCCGCCCGGCCTTCCGAGCTGCAGGAGCAGATGGGCGGCTTTTCGATACTCGTCCGCCAGCAGCAATACCTGCTCGGGGGCGGCCATTTCGCCGGGATAAGGTTGCTGCGCTTCCGAGGCCATCGAGCCAGGATAAGAGGGTTCGGGCAAACACAGCGTTAAGCCGGTTCTGAACGAGCCGGAGGCCAGCCCGTGAGCCCGCCTCTGCGCCAGATTCGCTCGGATGCGCCCGGATTCGGCGAAGGCGCAATACCGCCGCGGCGGCCGCCAGGCCAAATTCCGTCTTCAGCTGGCCCGCACCGATGAGGCCCAGGGGGAGAGCCCGGTGACACCCACCAAGCTTCTGATCGGCCAGATCCTGATCGTGTTCGCGATCATCGTCCTCGGCGTGTGGGCCGCGACGCAATGGGCCGCTTCGATGCTCGGCTACCAGCCACAGCTGGGAGCGCCCTGGTTCACGATCCGGGAGCTGCCGATCTACCGCCCTTGGGCGCTGTTCGGCTGGTGGTATCATTTCGAAGCCTACGCTCCGGAGGTATTCGACAAAGCCGGCGCACTCGCCGCCGCGAGCGGCTTTCTCGGCTGCGGCGCCGCGGTGGGCGGATCCCTGTGGCGAGCCCGGCAGAGCGGCAATGTCACCACCTACGGCTCCGCCCGCTGGGCCACTGACAAGGAGATCGCCGCGGCCGGCCTGTTCGGCGACCGGGGCGTGTTCCTCGGCCGCCTGGGCGGCGCCTATTTGCGCCACGCCGGCGCGGAGCATGTCATGGCGTTCGCGCCGACGCGGAGCGGCAAGGGCGTCGGGCTGGTCGTTCCGACCTTGCTGAGCTGGACCGGCTCGGCCGTCATCCACGATATCAAGGGCGAGAACTGGCAGCTCACCGCCGGCTGGCGGTCCAGATTCTCGCACTGCCTTCTGTTCGACCCGACCAACAAGCTGTCGGCCCGCTATAATCCGCTCCTCGAGGTACGGCGCGGCGCCCACGAGATCCGCGACGTCCAGAATATCGCCGACATCCTGGTCGATCCCGAAGGCGCGCTCGAGCGACGCAACCATTGGGAGAAGACCAGCCATTCGCTGCTCGTCGGGGCGATCCTTCACATCCTCTATGTCGAGGAGGAGAAGACCCTCGCCCGAGTCGCGACCTTCCTCTCCGATCCCGAGCGGCCGTTCGTCTCGACCCTGAAGGCGATGATGACCGCCAATCACCTCGGCACCGCCGAGGCGCCGGAGGTCCACCCCGTCGTGGCTTCCGCTGCGCGCGAGGTCCTGAACAAGTCGGACAATGAGCGCTCCGGCGTGCTCTCGACCGCCATGTCGTTCCTCGGCCTGTACCGCGATCCCACGGTCGCGACGGTCACTTCCGGCTGCGACTGGAGGATCACGGATTTGGTGGAGGGCGAGCGACCGCTGTCGCTCTACCTCGTCGTGCCGCCCTCGGACATTTCGCGGACCAAGCCGCTCGTGCGGCTCGTCCTCAACCAGATCGGTCGCCGTCTCACCGAGCATCTGCAGGGCGAGGGCAGCAAGTCGCGACGGCAGCTGCTGATGATGCTCGACGAGTTTCCGGCGCTCGGCCGGCTCGACTTTTTCGAAACCGCTCTGGCCTTCCTCGCCGGCTATGGCGTTCGCGCCTTCCTCATCGCCCAGAGCCTCAACCAGATCGTCAAGGCCTATGGCGAGAACAATTCGATCCTCGACAATTGCCACGTGCGCGTTGCGTTCTCGTCCAACGACGAGCGGACGGCCAAGCGCATCTCGGACGCGCTCGGCACCGCGACCGAGCAGCGCGCGATGCGCAACTATGCGGGCCACCGGCTCGCGCCCTGGCTCGCCCATGTCATGGTCAGCCGGCAGGAGACGTCCCGGCCGCTTCTGACGCCCGGCGAGGTCATGCAGCTCCCGCCGTCGGACGAGCTGGTTCTCATCTCCGGCCTGCCGCCGATCAAGGCGAAGAAGCTTCGCTATTTCGAGGACCGCAACTTCACGGCCCGAGTCTTGCCGGAGCCGGTGCTGGTCGAGGGAACCTATGCCGACCGACCCGAGGCAAGGGCGGACGACTGGAGCGGCCGCTCGGCCGTGCCGCCGGCCGTGTGCGAGGCCCGTGCGGACCTCGGTGAAGAGACCGGCGGCGGACTGCAGCAGGAGCGGCATCCCGGCCTCCCGCACAAGCGCCGCGTGAAGAGGACCCATCCGGACCAGCTCGACCTGCTCGGGCTCGGCGACGACGACGCCAACCCAGTCGTCGATGCCGCCGCGATGGACCGGCTGAGCCCGCTGACGCCGGTGCTCGCCGCCCATGCCGTCAATGAAGGCTCGGGTCGCGGCGGCGACCTGATGCCGAGCTTCTGAGGGGGTTGCCATGGCACGGCGCGACCTGGTCCGGCACCAGCTCTTCCTGCCCCGCGACGTGAGCGAGCGCCTCGAGGCGCTCGCGGCGAAGCCCGGCGCGACCAAATCCTCGATCCTGACGGCCGCCGTCACCGCGTTCCTGGACCGGCGTGGGACGAGCGAGCTCGACGAGCGGTTCGGGCTGCGCCTCGACCGGATCTCCAACCAGCTGGCGCGGATCGAGCGGAACGGACATGTCGAGATCGAGAGCCTGGCGCTCTTCATCCGCTACATGCTGACCGTAAACGCGCCTTTGCCCGAGGAGGACGAGGTCTCCCGGGCGATCGGACGCGACCGCTTCGCCGCCTTCGTACAGCGGGTCGGCCAGCAGCTTGCCAGCGGACGGCTCACCTTCCTGCCGGAGGAGGGGTGATGAGCGCCGCCGAGTCCGCGGACCGCAAGCGGGCGATGCTGCGCACCGCCATGGGTCCGGCGATAGCCGCAGCCCTTTCCGACCCTCTCGTTATCGAGGTGATGGTCAATCCCGACGGCGCGCTTCGGCTCGACCGGCTCGGGCAGGGACGGTGCGACACCGGTCACGTGCTCGAGCCGGCCCAGATCGAGCGGATCATCCGCCTGGTCGCGAGCCATGCCCGGACAGAGGTGCACGGCGCCGCTCCGATCGTCAGCGCCGAGCTGCCGCCGCACGGCGAAGGCCTCGCCGGCGAAAGGTTCGAGGGAATCCTGCCGCCGGTCTCGACCGGCCCGTGCTTCTCGATCCGCAAGCCCGCCTCCCGCATCTACTCGCTCGCCGACTATGTCGGCGACGGCATCATGACGGCCGAGGCGGCAAGGGCGCTGTCGCTCGCCGTCGTCGATCGCCGCAACATCCTCGTCGCCGGCGGGACCAGCTCGGGCAAGACAACGCTTGCCAACGCTTTGCTCGCCGAGCTCGCCGCCCATGACGAGCGAGTCATCCTGATCGAGGACACGCGCGAGCTGCAGTGCGCGGCGCCGGACACGGTGGCGCTGCGCACGCGCCCGGGCGTGGTGACCATGGCCGATCTCGTCCGCTCGACCCTGCGCCTGCGGCCCGACCGGATCATCGTCGGCGAGGTGCGCGGGGGCGAAGCGCTCGACATGCTCAAGGCCTGGAACACCGGCCATCCCGGCGGGATCGCGACCGTGCACGCCAACAGCGCCAGATCCGCCCTCTACCGTCTTGAGCAGCTCATCCAGGAAGCGGTCGTCACCGTGCCGCGGCGGCTGGTCGCCGACGCGATCGACCTCATCGTCTTCATCGAGGGGCGGGGCACCGCCCGCCGGATCGGCAGACTCGAATGCCTCGAGGGGCTCGATGCCGCCGGCGACTACGCACTCCGCCCCCTCGATTCCGAAAATCACTCTTGAGGAGAAGAATCATGCTTGTAGCCCGTCCCATCCGTGCCGCCCGCAGCGCTGCCGCCGGCCTTGTCGCCGCCGCCGCCCTGCTCGCCGCCCAGGCTCAGGCGGCCGGCTCCGGAATGCCCTGGGAGGAGCCGCTCCAGCAGGTGCTGGAATCGGTGCAGGGGCCGGTCGCCAAGATCATCGCGGTGATCATCATCATCGTCACCGGCCTCACGCTCGCCTTCGGCGAGACCGCGGGAGGCTTCAGGCGGCTGATCCAGATCATCTTCGGACTGTCGATCGCCTTCGCCGCCTCGTCCTTCTTCCTCTCCTTCTTCAGCTTCGGTGGCGGGGCCCTGCTCGCGTGACGGTGGGGCCGCACCATATCGAAGGCTTCGAGGCGCCGATCCACCGCGCGCTCGTCGAGCCGATCCTCCTGGGCGGAGCGCCGCGGGCGATCGCCATCGTCAACGGGACGGTGGCGGCCGCGCTCGGCCTGGGGCTCCAGCAGTGGATCGCCGGGATCGTCGTCTGGGCGCTCGGCCACACGCTCGCCGTGTTCGCGGCCAAGCGGGACCCCGACTTCGCCTCGGTGCTGGCCCGCCACCTTCGCCAGCGCGGGCATCTGTCATGCTGAGGATCGGCGAATATCGCAGCCGCGCCGACCGGCTTGCCGACCATCTACCCTGGGCGGCCCTGGTCGCGCCGGGCGTGGTGCTCAACAAGGACGGCAGCTTCCAGCGGACCCTGCGGTTCCGTGGCCCGGATTTGGAGAGCGCGACCGAGGCTGAACTGGTCTCGACCTCGGCGCGGGTCAACAACGTTTTGAAGCGGTTCGGTTCGGGCTGGGCCCTGTTCTTCGACGCCGAGCGCGCCGAGGCGCTCGGCTACCCGGAGAGTAGCTTCCCCGACGCCGCCTCCTGGCTGGTCGACAAGGAACGCCAGGCGAGCTTCGAGGGCGAGCGGGAGCATTATGAGAGCCGCTATCATCTGACGCTCGTCTGGCTGCCGCCGGCCGACACTCAGGCGAGCGCCGAGCGGGCTCTGATCGAGCGGCGGGAGGGCGAGAAGGGCCGCGATTGGCGCCAGGCGCTCGGCCATTTCGTCGCCGAGACCGACCGCACGCTCGATCTCCTGTCGGGCTTCATGCCGGAGGTGCGGGCGCTGGACGACGAGGAGACGCTCACCTTTCTTCATTCGACCGTCTCGGCGAAGCGGCACCGGGTCGCCGTCCCCGAGACGCCGATCTATCTGGACGCGCTTCTGGCCGACACGCCGCTCACCGGCGGGCTCGAACCGATGCTGGGCGACCAGCATCTTCGCACCCTGACGGTGCTCGGCTTTCCGGGAATGAGCCGCCCGGGAATCCTCGACGCGCTCAACCATCAGGATTTCGGCTACCGCTGGGTAACCCGGTTCATCGCGCTCGACAAGACCGAGGCGACCCGCTCGCTCACCCGGCTTCGCCGGCAATGGTTCAACAAGCGCAAGTCGGTGACCGCCCTCCTGCGCGAGGTGATGTACAACCAGCCGGTCCAGCTGCTCGACAGCGACGCCGACAACAAGGTGGTCGACGCCGACCTCGCGCTACAGGCGCTGGGCCAGGATTATGTCGCGTTCGGCTATCTGACGGCCACCATTACCGTGGCCGACGCCGATCCCGCGGTCGCCGACGAGAAGGTGAGGGCGGTCGAGCGGATCGTGAACGGGCTCGGCTTCTCCGCGATGCGCGAGCGCCTGAACGCGGTCGAGGCCTGGCTCTCCAGCCTTCCCGGCCATGTCTACGCCAACGTCCGTCAGCCGCTCGTCCACACCCTCAATCTCGCCCACCTGATGCCTTTGTCGTCGGTCTGGGCCGGGCCTTCGCGCAACGAGCATCTGGGCGGGCCGCCTTTGCTGTTCGCGCAGACCAGCGGATCTACGCCGTTCCGACTCTCGACCCATGTCGCCGACGTCGGCCACATGCTGGTCGTCGGGCCGACCGGCGCGGGCAAGTCGGTGCTGCTCGCGCTGCTGGCGATGCAGTTCCGGCGCTATGAGGGCGCTCGAATCTACTTGTTCGACAAGGGCTGGTCGGCGCGCGCGGCCGTGCTTGCCTGCGGCGGCGCGCACCACGCGCTCGGCTCGGGCGCGGAGGCGGGAGAGGGGGCGCTTGCCTTTCAGCCGCTTCGGCGGATCGACGAGCCCGCGCAGCGCAGCTGGGCGGGCGAGTGGATCGGCGCGCTGCTCGAGCATGAGAAAGTGCCCGTCACTCCCGAGGTGAAGGATGCGATCTGGTCGGCGCTTGGAAGCCTGGCTTCGGCGCCGGTCGAGGAGCGGACCCTGACCGGCCTGTCACTCCTTCTCCAGTCGAACGCGCTCAAGGCCGCGCTCCTTCCCTACACGCTCGAAGGGCCGTTCGGGACCTTGCTCGACGCGGCCGAGGACAAGCTCGCGCTCGCCGACGTCCAGTGTTTCGAGACCGAGACCCTGATGGCGCAGCCCGGCGCGGTCCTGCCGGTGCTGACCTATTTGTTCCGCCGGCTCGAGGAGCGGTTCGACGGCAGCCCGACCCTGCTCGTCCTCGACGAGGCCTGGCTGTTTCTCGACAATCCTTTGTTCGCCGCGCGCATCCGCGAATGGCTGAAGGTGCTTCGCAAGAAGAACGTGGCGGTGGTGTTCGCCACCCAGTCGCTCGCCGACATCGCCGACAGCAGCATCGCCCCGGCGATCGTCGAGAGCTGCCCGCAGCGGATCTTCCTTCCGAACGACCGAGCGGTCGAGCCGCAGCAGCGCGCCGCGTACGAGAAGTTCGGATTGAACGAGCGGCAGGTCGAGCTGATCGCGCGGGCGACTCCGAAGCGGGACTATTACCTGCAGTCGCGCCGCGGCAACCGGCTGTTCGACCTCGGACTCGGGCGAATCGCGCTCGCCTTCTGCGGAGCGTCCGACCCGGCCTCGCAGCGACGGATCGACCTCATACTGGCCGAAGGCGCCGGCCCCGCGGCCTTCGCGCGCCGCTGGCTTGCGGATCGCGGCCTCGACTGGGCCGCCGCCGCGCTCGACGATTTTCCCAGCCCCCAGCCCGAAGGAGACTTGACGTGAAGAAAATGTGGATTGCGCTCGCCCTCGCCGCCGGTTCGCCGCTGGCGCTCGCTTTGCCGGCGAGCCCGGCGGCGGCGATCCCGGTGTTCGACTCGACCAATTATGCGCAGAACCTGCTGCAGGCGGCGCGCGCGCTCGAGCAGATCAACCACCAGATCGCTTCGCTGCAGAACGAGGCGGCGATGCTCCAGAACATGGCGCGCAACCTCGAGCGGATCGACTTTCCGCAGCTCGAGCGCCTCAACTCCGCGATTCAGCGGATCGACGGACTGATGGACCAGGCCCAGGGCATCGATTTCCGGATCGACCGGCTCGACGAACGCATTCGCGCCATGTTCCCCGGCGACGTCCAGCGCGTCCTCACCGGCGAACAGCGGGTGCGGGAGGCCCGCGCCCGGCTCGACGCCGCGATGGGCGCTCACCGGCAGGCAATGGGCGTCCAGGCGCAGGTCGTCGAGAATGTCCGCGAGGATGCGGGCCTGCTCGAGGAGCTCGTCGGCCGCAGCCAGAATGCGGTCGGCGGCCTTCAGGTGAGCCAGGCGGCGAACCAGCTGCTCGCGCTCAGCATCAGCCAGCAGTTCCAGCTCCAGAATCTGATGGCCGCCGAGTTCCGCGAGGCGTCGATCGAGCGGGCGCGGCGCGCGCAGGCCGAAGCGGAGGGGCGCGCAACGACGCGCCGGTTCCTCGGCACCGGCCGGGCCTACACGCCGGGCCGCGACTGACGACGAGATGGGCCGCGGCGGCGATGCCGCCGCGCCCGCCGCGGGGCTTCCATGCCCCCTGGGAAGCCCCGCGGCACCACCCCCGACAAGCGACTGGAACAGGCCTTCATGGACGACCTCAACGTGATCGACCGCTTCATGGCGGCGTTCATCCAGTACATCGACAGCGGCTTCGGCCTCCTGGGCGGCGACGTCGCCTTTCTGACCACCGTGCTGGTCGGAATCGACATCACCCTTGCCGGCCTGTTCTGGGCGATGGGCGGCGAGGACGACATCATCGGCCGCTTCCTCAAGAAGATCCTCTATGTCGGCGCGTTCGCTCTGATCCTCGGCAGCTTCTCGACGCTCGCCGACATCATCTTCCGCTCCTTCGCCGGGCTCGGAATCACCGCCGGCGGCGGCGGGATGACCGCCGACGACCTGCTGCGTCCCGGCTATGTCGCGAGCACGGGCTTCGAGGCGGCGCACCCTCTGCTCGACCAGGTGAGCGAGCTGCTGGGGCCGATCGCCTTCTTCGACAATTTCCTGACGATCGCGACTTTGATGATCGCCTGGTTCTTCATCATCCTCGCCTTCTTCGTGCTGGCGATCCAGCTCTTCATCACGATCATCGAGTTCAAGCTGACGACCCTCGCCGGCTTCGTGCTGGTGCCGTTCGCGCTTTGGAACCGCACCTCCTTCCTCGCCGAGCGCGTGCTCGGCAACGTCGTCTCCTCGGGCATCAAGGTGATGGTGCTGGCGGTCATCGTCGGCATCGGCTCGGGCTTCTTCGACGAATTCGCCGCCGCCGGCAGCGCCGAGGAGACGACCCTCGCCGAGGCGATGAGCATGGTCCTCGCCAGCCTCTCGTTGTTCGGACTCGGCATCTTCGGACCCTCGATCGCTTCCGGGCTGGTGGCCGGCGCGCCGCAGCTCGGCGCCGGCGCAG
>DATMVG010000208.1:0-5458 GCA_035563315.1 Allosphingosinicella sp.
TCACCGACGTCTACGACGCCTCGCGCGGGTCAGGCGGAGTCGCCCGGGCCGGCTCGGCGATGCTCTGCGTCAACCCGCTGACCGGCGCGCGCGGCGGCGCCGCGCCGGCCGAGGCCAATCTCGGCACCCTCATCCCCAACGCCGCCTTCACCGCCGCCGAGTTCCGCGCTCGCTCGGTGCCGGCGCGCTGCGACCTGCGCGGCTTCCTGCTCGTCGGCGACAATGAGCGGCTTCCCGAAATGGGCCCCTATGTGCTTCCGGGAAACAATTACCACGTCTACGATTACGCCTTGTTCTGGGCCAACGTCCGAGCCGACGCCGAGCGCCGGCTGGCCGCGTTCACGGACGAATGACCGCGGCCGACATCGCGGCCTTCCGCGAATCCCTGCCGCAAGGCGGCCGGCTGATCGGGCTCGATGTCGGAACGAAGACGATCGGAACCGCTTTGTGCGACGCGCAATGGACGTTCGCGAGCCCGGCCGAGCTGATCCGCCGCACCCGCTTCGCCCGCGACCTGGAAGTGCTCGCGGGGATGATCGCCAGGCAGCAGGTCCGCGGCATCGTCGTCGGCCTGCCGCTCAACCTCGACGGCAGCGATTCGCCGCGCACCCAGTCGGTCCGCGCCTTCATCGGCAACCTCAGCCCGCTCGGCCTTCCGGTGCTGCCCTGGGACGAGCGCTGGTCGACCCAGGCGGTGACCCGAATGATGGTCGAGGCCGACGCCAGCCGCGCCGCCCGCGCCGGGCGGGTCGACAACATGGCCGCCGCCTACATCCTCCAGGGCGCGATCGACGCCTTGACGATGACCGGGCCGGATCGGCCATAGACAGGATCGCCCGCCCGTCCTATGAATCTAATACACCTGCCTGAAAGGAAACCCCGCGCATGAAGATCGCCGCCGTCCTGCTCGCCTCGACTTTCGTCGCCCTCGGCACCGCCGGTCTCGCCCACGCGGCGCAGCCCGCGCCGGCAGCCCGGCCCGGCGAGCCGGTTCGCTATTCGGCGCGGCAATTCTTCGAGACGACCGCCTACGGCATGGCCGCGCCCGACGGCGCCTTCTCGCCCGACGGCCGCAACCTGCTGATCTGGAGCGACGCCAGCGGCGTGATCAACGCCTACACCCTGCCGGTGGCGGGCGGCGATCCGGTGGCGGTGACCCGGTCGACCGACAATGCCAGCTTCGCGGTCAGCTATTTCCCCAACGACGAACGGGTGCTGTTCACCGCCGACCAGGGCGGCAACGAGCTCAACCACCTCTACGTGCGGCTGCCCGACGGCAATGTCCGCGACCTCACGCCCGGCGACAATCTCAAGGCCGAGTTCATGGGCTTCAGCGCCGACGGCCGCAGCTTCTTCGTCAGCACCAACGAGCGCAACCCGCAGATGTTCGACATCTACGCTTATGATGCGCAGACCTACGAGCGGCGGCTGATCTTCCAGAACGAAGGCTATGTCCTCGGCGACATCTCGCGCGACGGCCGCCACGTCGCTCTGGTCAAGGCGCACAGCAGCGCCAACAGCGACGTCTATCTAGCCGAGATCGGAGGCAATGCCGAGCCGCGCCTGATCACAGAGCATCAGGGCAACGTCGCCTACGACGTCTACGGCTTCACCCCCGACGGCAGCGCCCTCGTCTACGGCACCAACGAATCGAGCGAGTTCGGCCAGGCCTGGACCTACGCCCTCGCCGACGGCGCCAAGCGCCCGCTGATCCAGGCCGAGTGGGACGTGATGTTCGTCCTCCATTCGCCGTCGGGCCGCTACCGGGTCCACGCGATCAACGAGGACGCTTCGACCCGACTCACCATCACCGACACCCGGAGCGGCCGGCCGGTGACCCTGACCGGCGTGCCCGAGGGCGATCTCGGCGGAGTCCGCTTCAACCGCGACGAGACGATGATCGCCTTCACCGTCGCGTCGGACACCTCGCCGTCGGACATCTTCGTCGCCGACCTCGCCACCGGCCAGGCGCGTCGGCTGACGCGGGCGCTCAATCCGGCGATCGACGAGGACCAGTTGGTCGAGGGCACGGTCGCCCGCTTCCGCTCCTATGACGGGCTCGAGGTGCCTGGCGTCCTCTACCGGCCGCGCGAAGCGAGCGCGTCCAACCCCGTCCCGGCCATCGTCTTCGTCCATGGCGGCCCAGGGGGGCAGAGCCGGCGCGGCTATTCGGCGATGGTCCAGCATCTCGTGAACAACGGCTATGCCGTCTATGCGATCAACAATCGCGGCTCCTCGGGCTACGGCAAAACCTTCTACCATATGGACGACCGCCGCCATGGCGACGTCGACCTTCGCGACGTGGTGGCGGCGCGCTCCTGGCTCGAGGAGATGGACTGGGTCTCCGACCGGATCGCGGTGATGGGCGGCTCCTATGGCGGCTACATGACCGCGGCCGCGCTCGCCTTCCATCCCGAAGCGTTCGACGCCGGGGTGAACATCTTCGGAGTCACCAACTGGGTGCGCACGCTCGAATCGATCCCCGCCTGGTGGGGCGCTCAGCGAGTCGCCCTGTTCGACGAGATGGGCGACCCGGCCTCGGACGCGGAACGGCACCGGCGGATCTCGCCCCTGTTCCACGCCTCCGCAATCCGCCGGCCGATGCTGGTCGTCCAGGGCGCGAACGATCCGCGCGTGCTCCAGGTCGAGAGCGACGAGCTCGTCGCCGCCGTTCGCGCCAACAACGTTCCGGTGGAATATCTTCTGTTCCCCGACGAGGGCCACGGCTTTTTGAGGAAGCAGAACCGGATCAGCGCTTCGGAAGCCTATCTTCGCTTCCTCGACCAGCATCTTCGGCGAGACCGCTAGCGGCGGCCGGCCCGTCGATCTCCGGCGGCGCGGGCCGCCCGCTTTCGCTCACGGGCAATGGGCGTAGGGCGGCGGCCCGGCCGGGCCGTTCGAGCGGTTCAGAAGCTGCAGGCGGTAGACGGCGAGAAAATGGTTGGTCTGGGCGAAGGTCGGGTCGGTCGCGCCCCAGAGATAGTCGGTCCAGTCGGTGTAGGTGAGCGTGGCTCCCGGATCGCCCTGAACGCTCTTCCAGGTGGCTGCCGACACCGGCGTGGCGAACAAGGAGGGATCGACGACCATCGTCTCGCCCCGCCACCACCACCACCACCACAGCCACCACGGACGCCGGCGATAGACGCACAAGGTCGGTGCGACGTGCCAGCCCCAGTCGACGAAGCAGTTCGGATTGTTTCGCGTCAGGGTATGAAGGTTGCCGGAAATCCAGACCTTGCGCGGCGAAAGCCCGAAATCGGCGATCATCAGCCGGCACATTTCGTGGGCACGCGCCCAGCAGCCGTCATCGGGATAAAGGAAGGGAATGCAGGGCGCCGGCACCGTCAGCGGGTCGCAGGTGGTGGCGCTCATCGCGTCGAACACCTGCTGGGCCCGCGCCATCGAGATACAGCCGTAGCGCCAGCGCCACGGCCAGATCCGCCAGCGCCGAAAACCGCTGAAAAGGCCGCCCCGCGGGCCGCGCCGATCCGGGGGGACATCGTCGCCCGGCCAGGGCGGAAGCGGCGGGTCATCGGGGCCCGGCGTAAAAAGACGGATGTCGAGGATGTTGTGGTCGTCGTCCTCGGTGACGATGACCGGCGTCCGGCGCGCGAGCGCGTCGCGCAGCAGTCCCTCGAATTCGGCGAAGTCGGGATTGTCGCGCGCGAGGCTATGGCGGGCGTGGGAGACGTCGAGCGCGACGTCGTAGCCGGCATCGCTCTGCCTGATCGAGACGATTCGGGCGACATGCGGGATGAGCAGCCGAGTGACCGCGTCGGTCTCGGGATCGACTTCGAGGTAGACGGGACGGCCGAGCTTCTCGAGCCCGGCGAGGACGGCGACGCGGCCTTGCGACCGCTCGTCGGCGCCATCCAGCCGGACTCGCCGGCCGTCATCCAGCTCGACGCTGACCTCCTGCCGCGAACGGATGGCTTCGTCGGCCGGCCGGTCGGCGGCAATGTCCAGACGAACGCGCCTCGATACTATGCCGTTTTGTCTCGCCATCTCGCCCTCCGAGCGTTGCGACTCAACTATAGCTGATTCCGTCTTGGCGGTCGCTACCTAACTACTTGGCGTCATGCTGGGTGATCCTGCGCCGACGCTTGCGGATTACGGCGATTGTTCGGCTCGAATGGCGGCGGCGGCCGATCTTGCCGGCTCCGGGCGGCGCCTCTAGAGCCGCGGCGATGCCGCCCTTCCCGCACCGCCACCTGCTCGGCATCGAGCCGCTCTCGACTTCGGACCTGTCGATGCTTCTCGACGAGGCGGAGGGCTGGATCGCGTTCAATCGAGGGGCGAGGAAGCTCGATTCGAGGCTCGCCGGGCTCACCCAGATCAACGCCTTCTTCGAGAACAGCACGCGCACGCTGTTCTCGTTCGAGATCGCCGGCAAGAGGCTCGGAGCGCAGGTCTCCAACTTCCACCCGGCGGCGTCGAGCGTGCGCAAGGGCGAGAGCCTGATCGATACGGCGCTGACCCTGAACGCAATGCGGCCGGACATCCTCGTCATCCGCCACGAGGCGGACGGGGCGGCCGCCGATGTCGCGGCGGTGATGGATTGTCCGGTGATCAATGCCGGCGACGGGCGCGGCGAGCATCCGACCCAGGCGCTGCTCGACGCGCTCACCATCCGGCGCCGGTTCGGAGGGTTGCAGGGACTGACGATCGCCATTTGCGGCGACGTTCGCCACAGCCGGGTCGCCAGCTCGAACCTGCGCGCCCTGCCGATGCTCGGCGCGCGGTTGCGCGCGGTCGGTCCGAAGGCGCTCTTGCCGGAAGAGCTGCCGCCCGGCGTGACCGGCTTCACCGACATGGACGAAGGCCTGGCCGGCGCCGACGTGGTGATGATGCTGCGCATCCAGCGCGAGCGCATGGATTCAGCGCTCGCCGACGGCCTGGGCGACTATCATGCCCGCTACGGCCTGACCCGAGCCCGCCTCGCCGCGGCCGCGCCGCACGCCTTGGTCATGCATCCCGGCCCGATGAACCGGGGCGTGGAGATAGACGGTGACGTCGCCGACGATCCCGAGCGCTCGCTGATCCGCGAGCAGGTAGAATTCGGAGTCGCCGTTCGCATGGCCTGTCTCGACCTGCTGACTCGCGACCGTCGGGACTGAGAAAAAAGGGCGGCCGGCTGTCGGACCGGCCGCCCTCGAAGACGGGAAGAGCGAGTCGTCAGGCGTTGCGGTTTCGGCCCGGAGCGTAGCGCGCCGCCCAGCGCACCGCGGCGTCGCCGGCCTGGGTCCTGACGAAGCAGGCGCCGCCACGCGACTTGATCGAGCTGCACAGGCGCTGCGCGTCATTCTGGCTGGCGAAGCCGGCCACCGAGACCCGGTGCAAGGTTCGGCCGCCGTGGCTGAAGGTGGTGGTGAGGGGCTGGTGCCCCGAGAGGCCGAAGCGGCGCTCGGCCTGAACCCAGGCGCGCTCCGCATTGCCTTCGATGCTGAACGAACCGAGC
>DATMVG010000209.1:0-35846 GCA_035563315.1 Allosphingosinicella sp.
GGCGTCGGCGACCGCGGCCGCCCGGCGGTGGTCCGCCGTCGCCTCGCCCGCCTCGACGAGCGCGGCTCCGACCCGGGTCTCGCGTTCCCGCCGCTCGCCGCCGACGACGGCCGGCACCATCCTTGCCAGCGACGGCAGCCGGAAGCCCAGCGCGACCCGCGCCGAAGCGTACAATATGGCGAGCAGAGCGAGCGCGAAGACGAGGGTGATGACCAGCAGCTCGACGGGCGCCGCCGGAACGGGAAGGCCGGCGGCGCGGCGGGCGAGCAGATCGGCGAGCCGCGGCTCGAGCAGCGCCAGCTCCACCGCGAGCGCGATGGCGGTGCCGAGCGCACCCAGCGCGGCGCCCGCCAGCACCCTCAGCCAGCCTTCGAAGAGGCCGCGCGTGCCGTCGAAAAGCAGAAAGGCGATGAAGAAGGGGCCGAGCGCCAGCAGCAGGCCCGCGATCAGCCTCACCGAGCCGAAAGCGGCGATCGTTCCGGTGAGGAAGAAGACCCGGGCGCTGCCCAGGGCGAAGGAATCGAAACCGGGAAAGGCCGGCGGCACCACTCCGGCGGCGACCCGGTCGGCGGTCGATCCGACCGGAATTTCCGCCGTCCCGACGCCGACGACCGCGAGCGCGACGAGCGAACCGTCGGCCAGCTGCAGCCGTGCGACGAGCCCGCCGTCGGTGCCGGGGAGTCCGGCCGGGCCGCCGATTTCCGACGCGAGCTGGGCAGGGCCGTTGAGCGCGACGTCGTAGAAGAGCGCCCGGTAGGCGGGCCAGCCGGTCGCCAAAGCGAGCACCAGCCCGATCTTGACCAGCGCGAGCACCCCGTCGCGCATCACCGGCATCTGGCCGAACAGCATGCGATAGCCGAATAGGGCGACGAACAGGGTAAGCAGGCCGGTGAGGATTAGCGAGAAGGTCGATCCCGGCGCGGCAAGGGCCTGGTAGCCCTGGGCACCGATCGTCTGCGCCTGGCAGTCGATGAAGTGGATCATTCCGCCGAGAAACCCTGCGGGCGGAGCGAGGGCGGGGCAGACCATCACGCGACCTCCAGCAGTCGCGGAATCCAGTCGGCCGGATCGTCGCCGCTGGTCAGCCGGATCTCGTCGAGCAGGCGCACGGTGCGCTCCCGTCCGGAAAGGATCGTCAGAAGTTCGCGCTCCCCGGTCAGGTCGAGCCGAGCGACCACGCTCTCGGCGCCGTGCTTGACGAGGAAGCAATGGGCGTCGTCCGGGAGCGTCCGGACCAGATCATATTCGTGCTCGGTGAGCCCGAAGCCGTCGACATAATCGGCGGCGCGCGCCTTGGGGTTGGCCATGAAGATCTGGGTCGCGGCCTGCTCGATGATCGCGCTCGCGATCCGGCTCTCGAGCGCGTCCTGGGCGCTCTGGGTGGCGAATCCGACAATGCCGTTCCTCTTTCGGATCGTCTTCTCCCAATCCTTGATCCGACGGACGAAGACGTCGTCGTCCAGCGCCTTCCAGCCTTCGTCGACGACGATGATCGCCGCAGTGCCGTCGAGCCGCTCCTCGACCCGGTGGAACAGATACATCATCGCCGGAGTCCGAAGCGTCGGATCGTCGAGTATCTGGGTCATGTCGAAGCCGACCGTCTCGGCCTTGAGGTCGGTCAGGTCGCGCGGATTGTCGAACAGCCAGCCATGCTCGCCCTCGCCCCACCAGGGCCGCAGCCTCGCCCATAAATCCTTCCCATGCGGGCGATGACCGCCGCGGAAGAGCTCGGCGAGGTGGCGAAGCCGGCGATGTTCGACAGGCTGGGAGAAGTTGGCGTCCACAGCGTCCTTGATCCGCGCGGTTTCGTCGATGTCGGCGTCGCCGGCGAGCAGGGCCAGCCATTCGATCAGGAATTGCCGGTTGATGGGATTGTCGTCCAGCTGAAGCGGATTGAGCCCGGAGGGAGTCCCCGGCCGAAGCAGATCGTAGCGTCCGCCGATCGCCCTGATGAACAGCTCGGCGCCCCGATCCTTGTCGAAGAAGATGATCCTGGGCCTGAACTTGCGCGCCTGGGCGAGCAGGAAGTTGAGGACCACGGTCTTGCCCGAGCCCGACGGGCCGATGACGGTGAAATTGCCGAGGTCGCCCTGGTGGAAGTTGAAATAATAAGGGCCTGCGGCGGTGGTCTCGAGCAAGGTCACCGCCTCGCCCCACAAATTGCCCTCGGACCGGCCCAGCGGAAAATTGTGGCCGCTGGCCAGCCCGGCGAAATTGCCGGTCGAAACCAGCCCGCGCCGGGCGATATATTTGAAGTTGCCGGGGAATTGGGCCCAGAAAGCCGGCTCGAGCGCGATCTCCTCGCGAACGGCGATGATTCCCAGATCGGCCAGCGCGGCCTGGGCTTCGGCCACCCCCTCGTCGACTCCGGCCGGAGTTTCGGCGCGGATCGCGATCGTCATGTGATGCTCGCCGAAGCCGGCCCGGCCGGCCGCCACCTCGTCCTTGGCGCCGAGGAGGTCGGCGCGAAGGCTGACCGCCTCGTCCTCGGCGGAGCGCATGCGCCGGATGGCAAGGTTCATCCGCGACAGCGCCGCCTGGCGCTCGACGAAGCCGAAGGACTGGGACACGACGAGCTCGAAGGGGAGCCGGAGCAGCTCGTCGAGCATGCCCGGAGCGGTCTGGCCGGGATAGTCCTTGATCGAGACGATGCCGAGGAAGCTGCGCGGCGACGGCCCGGCGGGGCCGAGCTCGACCGTCTCCTGGCCGAAACTCACCCGGCGATAGGGGAGATAGGCGCCGAGGTCCTGCATCGGCAGAAGCACCGGCCGCATCTCGGCGTTGTAGAGCGCGGCCAGGAACTCGAGCGGCTCCGAGCAAGGCCCCTGCGCCGTCTGGTAGACGCCGAGCAGGCGGGGCTCGTAGCTGCCGAGCGCCGCCAGGAGCGCGTCACGCGCCGCATCGAGCTGGCGCAGCTCGTAGGGCGATCCGGCATCGCCGGCGGGCTCGCCGCCCCCGAGCATCGCCCGCAGCCTGTCGACGCCGCCGATCCGCCCCTGCAGGGGGCGTCGAACCAGGGTAAGGAAGAGGTCGTTGACGTAGAGGCGCTTGGCGGCGAGGCGCCCGCGCCAGGCTGAATCCAGCCGCCGCGAGAAATCGTCGCGATGGCTTGCGGCAAGCTCGACGTCGATTCGGCGCCGGATGATATGGTGGTAGAGCGCGAAGCGCGACGAGCCGATCGACTGCAGCATCGCATCGCGCAGGCGCTTGCGGTAGTTGATCTCGTCGGTGTCCGCCGTCTCGAAGAGCAGGCCGCGCAGGTGGATGACCTGCATCAGCATGCCGTCGCGAGTCTCGATCGTATGGTCGTCGACGTGGCGCGCATAAGGCAGGTGCTGACCGGCCGCCTTTTCGCGGGCGACGGCCCGCTTGTCGCGGGTCAGGGGCGATAGGAGTTGCATCGCCAGATCGCATGGTTGCGGATGCGCGGACAGCGTCCGACCCGGGTCAGCCAGAGGTCGAAGAAACGCGGTTCGCGCAGGCACAGGAGGACGCCGGCGAAATGCACGACGAGGGCGGCCGCCAGCGCCCAGACCGACCGGAAGATCAGGAACAGCTCGGTGGCGATCACCGCGTTAGCGATGAAATAGCTGTAGGTCACCCCGGCGAACATCTGAGGCCGAGTCAGGGCCACGAACAAGGTGTCGCGATCGAGCCGGTCCACGACTCAGTTGCCGAGGCTGGCGGTCGACTGGATCCCAGCGACGATCGAAGCCGCGCCGAACAGGATGAAGCAGCCGAGGATGACCGTCGCCCCATAGCGCCAGTTGATGCGGCCGGTGAGCATCAGCAGCCCGACCGTGGCGACGGCAATGACCGCGACCACCGTCGCGATCGTGCCGAGCAGGGTCCCTTCCAGCCAGCGGACCGCCGCGACGAGGACGCCCGAACCGGCCGGGTCGGCGAGCGTGTCCTGCGCGGTGGCGGCGCTCGAGCAGATCGCGGCGGAGGCGGCCGAGAGCCACGCCGCGCTGCGTATCTTGTTGCCGGACACCAATTTTTTGCGTTGCGTCATCGCGATTCGCCCCTCGGCCGATAGTGCCCCGTCGAGCCCCGGTTGCCAATAGGGGCATTGTGCCGGGCCGCCAAGGGCGTGCCCCCGGGATAAGCCTGGCAGAAACTCACATAATTATGCATATATATGCATATAAATTTGCTTGAAGGTGATTAGAAGTGAGTGACCTACTCAGCATATCCGACCTTGGGCGCGAGGACATGGCGGAGCTGCTTGCCTTGGCGGAGCGGCGCGACGTCGGCCATCCGCTCGCCGGGGAGGGCGTGGCGCTTTTCTTCCAGAAGCCGTCGGCGCGCACCCGCAACTCGCTGGAGATGGCCGTGGTCCAGCTCGGCGGCCATCCCGTCTACATCGGGCCGGACGAGGTCGGACTCGGCGAGCGCGAGAGTGCCGCCGACCTCGCCCGCACCCTGGCCTGCTATTATCGCGTGATTGGCGCCCGCGTCGTCCGCCATGCCGACCTCGAAGCGATGGCGGAAGCGACCGCGAGGCCGGTGCTCAACCTCCTCTCGGATTCGGACCATCCGCTTCAGGCGCTGGCCGACATGCTGACCGTCAGGCAATTGCTCGGCGGGCTCGAGGGCGCGCGTATCGCCTATGTCGGCGACGCCAACAACGTCTGCCGGTCGCTGGCCCAGGCCTGCGCGCTGGTCGGAGCCGAGCTGAGTATCGCCAGTCCCGAAGGCTTCGGGCTGACCGCGCCGCCGAGCGGCGTTCGCCAGGTCGCCGACCCGGTCGAAGCGGTCGCCGGCGCAGCGATCGTCTATACCGACGTGTGGGTGTCGATGGGCCAGGACGAGGAGAGCGAATCGCGCCGCCGGGCCCTCGCGCCCTATCGGGTCGACGCGGCGCTGATGGCGAAGAGCGACGGCGCCTGGTTCCTTCACTGCCTGCCGGCGAGGCGCGGCGAGGAGGTGACCGGGGAGGTGATCGACGGCCCCCGCTCCGCGGTCTGGCGCCAGGCCGAGAACCGGATGCACTCCGCCCGAGCCGCGCTCGCCTGGATGACCGGGCGATGAGCACGGCGCGCGCCGGCCGGCTCCACGCGCTCGCCGCCCTGCTGCGCGGCGGCGCCCTCGCCAGCCAGGAGGAGGCGACCGAGCGGCTGCGCGCGCTCGGCTTCCGGACCACCCAGGCCACGATATCGCGCGATCTCGAGCGACTGGGCGCGGTCAAGGTCAGGCGCGGCGGAGTCCTCCGCTATGCCCTGCCCGAGCAGATCGGCGCCGCCGACTGGAGCGGCACCAGGCTGGAGCGGGTCCTCGGCGAGTGGGCGCTGTCGGTCGAGGCGGCCGGCCAGCTGCTCGTGATCAGGACCGCCCCGGGATCGGCGCACCTCGTCGCCGCCGCGGTCGATCATGCCCAATGGCCCGAGATCGCCGGCACCATCGCGGGCGACGACACCTTGTTCGTCGCCGCGCGCGACGGAGTCACCGTCCACGTCCTGCTCACCCGCTTCGAGCGAATGATGGGCCGCGAGAAAATCGCTTATGTCTGAGCGGCCGCGCTCGAAGCAGTCGCGAGTAACGGCGACGGAAGGCGACACGAGCCGCAACTGACCTGGGATCATGCCGACTTCCCTACGCCTCTGCCCGGCCAGTGCTCCTCCGCCGCCCCTGCGCGTTCACGCAAATGCATTTTCCTTCGACAGGTGAGCCTCACTGCGTTACCGCTACCAAAAAAGCGGCGAATCGCTGCCGACACAGGAGAGATGGATGACCGAGGCGAGCCCGGCGCGGGCGAACATGGGTTATATCGGCGCCATCGTAGCCGTCGCGACGATCGGCGGCTTCCTGTTCGGCTATGACAGCGGCGCCGTGAACGGCACCCAGGACGGCCTTCGGGAGGCCTTCTCGCTCGGCGAGGGCGGCTTGGGATTCACCGTCGGCTCGCTGCTCATCGGCTGCTTCATCGGCGCCTTCCTCGCCGGCCGGCTCGCCGACCTGATGGGCCGTCGGAACGTCATGATGCTCGCCGCGATCCTGTTCCTGGTGGGCGCGCTCGTCCAGGGCTTCGCAGGTTCGCAGATCGTCTTCGTGATAGCCCGAATTCTGGGCGGCATGGCGGTCGGCGCGGCCAGCGTGCTCTCGCCCGCCTACATCTCGGAAGTGGCGCCCGCGAGCATCCGCGGCCGGCTCACCACCGTCCAGCAGATCATGATCATCACCGGTCTCACGGCCGCCTTCGTCGTCAACTACTTTCTCGCGGCTTCGGCCGGCGAATCCACCGCCGGTTACTGGCTCGGGCTCGACGCCTGGCGGTGGATGTACCTGATGCAGGCGCTGCCGGCCGCGGTGTTCCTGGTCGCGCTGCTGTTCATCCCGGAGAGCCCCCGCTACCTCGTCTCCAAGGGCCGCGACGAGAAGGCGCACAGCGTCCTCACCAGCCTGTTCGGAAGCAACGTCGCCGGCGCCAAGCTCCAGGAAATACGCGACAGCTTCAGCGCCGACCATCGGCCGCGGCTGAGCGACATCAAGGCGCCCGGCGGCGGCATCCGCCCGATCGTCTGGACCGGAATCATGCTTGCCGTCTTCCAGCAGCTGGTCGGGATAAACGTCATCTTCTATTATGGCGCGACGCTGTGGCAGCTCGCCGGCTTCACCGAAGACCAGTCGCTGCAGATCAACATCGTCTCGGGCGCCGTCTCGATCGCCGCCTGCTTCATCACCATCGCGGTGATCGACAGGATCGGCCGGAAGCCGCTGCTTCTGATCGGATCGGCCGGCATGGCCGCAACCCTGTTCGCGATGGTCTATGCTTTCGCCAACGGCACGCTCGACGCGGAGGGCAACCTTCAGCTGTCAAATGAACTCGGCACGCTGGCGCTGGTCGCCGCCAATCTCTACGTGATCTTCTTCAACGTCAGCTGGGGCCCGGTCATGTGGGTGATGCTCGGCGAAATGTTCCCGAACCAGATCCGGGGCTCCGCTCTGGCGGTCGCGGGTTTCGCCCAGTGGTTCTCCAACTATCTCATTGCCCAGACCTTCCCGATCATGTCGAACTGGAGCCTTGCCGGGAGCTACACCTTCTATGCCGTCTCGGCGGTGATCAGCTTCTTCCTCGTCCAGCGGTTCGTCCGCGAAACCAAGGGCAAGGAGCTGGAGGAAATGCCGGGATAACTCTAGTCTTCCCGTGCCCGAGGCGAGGGGTGGGGTAGGAGAATCTTTCCGATGACCCGCACGCCTGCCCGCCCGTTCCGTTCGCGCCAATGGTTCGACGCGCCCGGCCGCAGCGACATGAGCGCGCTCTATCTCGAGCGCTTCATGAATTACGGCATCACCCCGGCCGAGCTGAGGTGCGGCAAGCCGATTGTCGGGATCGCCCAGTCCGGCTCCGACCTCGCGCCCTGCAACCGGATTCACCTCGAGCTGGTCCATCGCGTCCGTGCCGGCATTCGCGACTCGGGCGGGGTCCCGATGGAATTCCCGGTCCACCCGATCTTCGAAAATTGCCGCCGCCCGACTGCCGCACTCGACCGCAACCTGATGTATCTGGGGCTGGTCGAGATACTGAACGGCTATCCAATCGACGCCGTCGTCCTGACCACCGGCTGCGACAAGACCACGCCGGCGAGCATCATGGCGGCCTCCACGGTCGACCTGCCGGCGATCACGCTCTCGGGCGGACCGATGCTTGACGGCTGGCACGACGGCGAGCTCGCCGGCTCCGGCACCGTCATCTGGCGCAGCCGCCGCAAGCTCGCCGCCGGCGAGATCGACGAGGAGGAGTTCCTCCGCCGCGCCGCCGACAGCGCGCCCTCCGCAGGCCATTGCAACACGATGGGGACGGCCTCGACGATGAACGCCGTCGCCGAAGCGCTCGGCATGTGCCTGCCAGGCAATGCCGCCATCCCCGCACCTTACCGGGAGCGGGGGCAGATGGCCTACGAGACCGGCCGGCGCATCGTCGACATGGCCTATGAGGATTTGCGTCCCTCGAAGATCCTGACTCGCGAGGCCTTCCTCAACGCGATTCGCCTCGTCACGGCGATCGGCGGCTCCAGCAACGCGCAGCCGCATATCGTGGCGATGGCCCGGCACGCCGGAATCGAGATCCGCCCCGAGGACTGGATGGTCCATGGCTACGACCTCCCCCTGCTGGTCGACATGCAGCCGGCGGGCCGGTTCCTCAGCGAACGGTTCCACCGCGCCGGCGGAGTCCCGGCGGTGATCTCGGAGCTGATCCGGGCGGGCCGGTTCGACGGCGGGGCCATCACCGTCACAGGCCATACGCAGGTGGAGAACGTCGCCGGCCGTGAAGCGAGCGACCGGGATGTGATCTATCCGTTCGAGGCGCCGCTCAGGGAGCGCGCCGGCTTCCTGGTGCTGAAGGGCAACCTGTTCGATTTCGCGATCATGAAGACCAGCGTCATCTCGCAGGGATTCCGCGAGCGCTATCTCGGCGTCCCCGGCCGCGAAGGGGTGTTCGAAGGCCGCGCGATCGTCTTCGACGGCTCGGACGACTATCACGACCGCATCAACGATCCGGCCCTCGATATCGATGAGGACTGCATCCTCGTCATTCGTGGCGCCGGGCCGCTTGGCTGGCCAGGTTCGGCGGAGGTCGTCAACATGCAGCCGCCCGACCACCTGCTGAAGCGCGGCGTAATGAACCTGCCGACGATCGGCGACGGCCGCCAGTCAGGGACGTCCGACAGCCCCTCCATCCTGAACGCGTCGCCCGAAAGCTCTGCCGGCGGAGGCCTGTCCTGGCTTCGAACCGGCGACGTCATCCGAATCGACCTGAATGAAGGGAGATGCGACGCGCTGGTGGACGAGGCCGAGATCGCCCGCCGCAAGGCCGAGCCGCCACCCCCCGTGCCGGAAAGCAACACGCCATGGGAGGAGCTGTACCGCGAGAAAACGGGCCAGCTCGCCGAGGGCGGGGTGCTGGAGATGGCCGTCAGATATCGCGGCACTTCGAACAAGGTGCCGCGGCACAACCACTGAATCGCGGGCTCGCAGCAGGCCCGGTACGAGGTCCGTCTATTCGATCGGCACCTCGAACGGACCCACGGGCAGCGGCGCCTCGTCGTAGAGGTTGGTGACGGGGCTGTCGGCCCAGGCGTAGCGGACGCGGGTGGCCGGCCGGCCGTCGTCGGCGATCCGGACGATCGTGCCCGCCGCGGTCGCATCGGCGAAGCGGCAGCTTTCCTGCGCCTCGGCGCAAAGCTCGAAGGCGAGCGCCCGCTCGCCGCTCCAGGTGCGGAGGCTCCCCGTCACTCCGGCGAACTCGAGCACGACGCCTTCACCGGAACGGCGGGCGCGGAGGATTTCAGGGCCGGAGCCCGGCTCGGCGGCGCCATAAGCCAGCGCCCGGGCGGCTCGGGCGAGGCGGCGGCCGACCTCCTGCTTGTTTGGCGGGTGGATGTCCGTGCGCTCGCCCAGATCCATCGCGACGACAAGGGCGGCATTGGGATCGCGGTCGGCGCCGAGCCGCTGCTGTTCGCGAAGCTCCGCCCAGCCGCTGGCGACAGGAGTGGTGGCGAAAGAGCCGAAATTGGCGAGGCTCACGATCAGGAAGGGAAGGCGCGGCGCATCGAACTGGTCTCGCCACGCCGCCATGAAAGCGGCAAGCCGGCCGGCATAGCCGGGCACTCCGACGTCGCTCTCCCCCTGGTACCAGGCCACGCCCCTAAGGCCGAAATCGCGCAGCGGGGCGATCATGCCATTGTAGATCGTGGCGACGCCGGCATGGCTGTCCCACGGCGCTCGCGGCGGCGTCCCGACGCTCGGGTCGACCACGGAATATTCCCAGCCTTCCCCGAGCGGCTTCGGAGTGCCGTCGGAGAGCGTCAGGCGCAACCGCTCGGCCGGACCCTGGAACCCGCCAAAGCCCCAGCTGTCGCCGATATTGACGAGGATCTCGTTTTCGCCGGCACGAAGCAGGCCCGGCGGGAGCCGGTACTCGCGGGCCAGCGCCCAGCCGAACGAGCTGCCGACGCCGACCCCGTTGACGAAGGTCTGGTCCAGATCGTCGATAACGCCGAGCGACAGCGTCGCGCCGCCCGACGCTTCGGCCTCGGTGAGCACGACCTTGCGTCGCACCCACACCGAGCCGTTGAAATCGGCGAATGCCGGATCGCCCCATTGCTCCCAGGGGCTGATCGACGGCACTGGCCGCCACGCTAGCCGCGAACTGTCGCGCCACGGCTCGGCGCCTGCCGAATCGCCGGTCCGCTCGCGCCACCAGCGCCCCCACGCCTCGCCGAAGCGGCGGGCGGCGGCAACCGGGTCGCGGCGGTGCAACGCGAGCAATTCCGCGTCCTCGACGTCGCCGACCGCGCGAACCGCCGCCTCGCTCATCCAGGGCCGGATACGGGTCCCTCCCCAGCTCGCGTCGATCGCGCCGATCGGCACGTCCTGACTCTGCCGGAGGTCGCGGACCATGAACCAGCAGGCGGCGGAGAAGTCGCGGATCGTCTCCGGCGAGACCGTCTGCCAGCGGACCTCCGTCGGCAGCGAGACTTCGGGGGCAATGGCGGTGCGCTGCGGGACCGTCAGGATCCGCACCAGCCCGTCTTGCGCATTCTGGGCTTCGTTGCCTCCGTTCAGCGCCTGGCTGACGGGCCATTCCATGTTCGACTGCCCAGAGCAGAGCCAGACGTCGCCGATCTGAAGGTCTTGCGCCTGTACGCCCGCTCCGCTCGCCCCGGCGGCGGAGAGCGTGTAGGGACCGCCGGCGTCCATCGCCGGCAGCGCCACTCGCCAGCGCCCGTCCCGCCCCGCGCGCGCCGAGGCACTCGCGCTCCCGAGCGTCACGGTCACGCGCTCGCTCGGCGCGGCGGTGCCCCAGACGGCGATCGGCCGCCCGCGCTGGAGCACGGCATGGTCGCTGAAGAGCGGGTCGAGCGTCGGCTGCGCCGCCACCTGGGCGGACATGACCAGAGCAGCGAGTGCGGCCGCGCGCTTCATGTTAGGGCGCCGCGAGCGGGCTCGGGAGGGCCATGCTCGACAAACCAGAGCGAGCTGTCGACCCAGGCCGGGGCTTCGCCGAGTTCGGCCGCGATGGACCTCCGTCCTCGGGCTTCGTCAGGCCGGCCATGTCATCGCCACCCTGCATCCACGAAATATTCGTGGCCGGTGATAAGCCGCGCGTCGTCGGAGGCAAGGAAGGTGACCAGGGCAGCGACGTCCTCCGGGAGCAGCCGGCCCTTCAGGCACTGAGCGTCGACGATTTCGCGCTCGCCCTCCGGCGTGTACCATTTAAGCTGGCGGGGCGTACGGATGTTCCCCGGCACCACACAGCTCACGCGAATGCCGTCCGGCCCCAGGTCTCGCGCGAGCGAGCGGGTCAGCCCTTCGATGGCGGCCTTGGCGGTCTGGTAGAGCGGGAGCTCGGGCAGGGCGAGATGCCAGGAGATCGAGCCGAGGTTGACGATGACGCCGGCGCCCTTTTCTCGCATCCCCGGCACCACGGCCTGCGCGCAGAAGAATTGGTGCTTGAGATTCACGTTGAGCCGGTCGTCCCAATATTCCTCCGTCACTTCGTCGATACGGTGGCGATCATCGTTAGCGGCGTTGTTGACGAGCACGTCGAAGCCCCCTCGAGCGTCTATCTCGCGCGCAATCGCGGTCTTGAGCGCTTGAATGTCCGTGAGGTTGACCCGCTCGAACTTTACCTGCTCGCCCAGGCGTTCCACCAGAGCGCACGACTCATCCTCGGCGATGTCGAAGAAGGTGACGTCGGCGCCCTGCCGCACGAAGGCTTCGACGATGCCGGCGCCGATGCCCGACCCGCCGCCCGTCACGAGCACGCGCCTGCCCGATAGGCTTGGATAGATGGCGCGCTTCTCGCGCGCGACGGGATACTCCACTGGGCTCAGCCTCCGATGTAGACGGTCTTGATCTGGGTGTAGAATTCGACGGCGGCAAAGCCCTGCTCGCGCGGTCCATAGCTCGACTTGCGCGTGCCGCCGAACGGCACGTGATAGTCGACGCCGGCGGTCGGGAGGTTGACCATCACCATTCCGGCACGGACGTTCCGCCGGTAATGGCGGGCGTGCTTGAGCGAATTGGTGATGATTCCCGCGGAAAGGCCGAACTGGCCTCGGTTGGCGATCTCCAGCGCCTCCTCATAATCCTTCACGCGCACGGTGCTGACGACGGGGCCGAACACCTCTTCGCAGTTGATTCGCATCTCGGGCGCGGTGTCGGCGATGACCGCGGGCGACATGTAGAAGCCCGGCGCCGCCAGCTTCAGCGGCTCGCCCCCGGTGATCAGGCGGCCGCCCTCCCTAGTCGCGATCTCGACGTAGCTCAAATTTTGCTCGAGCTGCTGGTGGCTCACCGCCGGACCGATCTGGGTCGAAGGATCGAGCGCATCGCCGACCTTCAGGCCGCGGGCGCGTTCGGCAAGCGCCGCCACGAAGCGGTCGTGAATGCCTTCGGTCACGATCACTCGCGACGAGGCCGTGCAGCGCTGGCCGGTGCCATAGAAGGCCCCGTCGATCGCGCAGGTTACGGCGCGCTCGAGGTCGGCATCGTCCAGAACCACCAGCGGGTTCTTCCCGCCCATCTCGAGCTGAATGCGGGCCTGACGCCGAATCGCCGACTCGCCGACCTTTCCGCCCACATATTGGGAGCCGGTGAACGACACGCCATCCACCTCGGGATGGTCGACGATGGCGGCTCCCACTCCGCCCTCGCCGAGCACCAGGTTGAACACGCCCGGCGGCGCGCCCGCCTCATGGATAATCTCGGCAAGCGCCCAGGCGATGGCCGGCGTCGGATTGGCCGGTTTCAGCACCACGGTATTGCCGAAGGCGAGCGCCGGCGCCGTCTTCCAGGCCGGGATCGCAATCGGGAAGTTCCAGGGCGTGATCAGGCCGAAGACGCCGAGCGGCTCGCGATGCGTCTCGACGTCGAGGCCGGGCCGGGTCGACTGCAGCGTCTGTCCATGCCGCCTGAGCGCCTCGCCGGCGAAATATTTGAAGACGCGCGCGGCGCGCATCACTTCGCCTGTGCCTTCGGCTAGGGTTTTGCCCTCCTCCCGCGACAGCAGCTGCCCGAGCTCCCCGGCGCGCGCCATGATCGTCGAGCCTACCTTGTCGAGGAGGTCGGACCGCACCTCCGGCGAAGCGTCGGCCCAGGCCGGGAAGGCAGCCCGAGCGGCTTTCGCCGCCGCGTCGACCTCGGCCTTGCCTCCGGCGGGGAAGCGCGCCACCACCTCCTCGGTGTTGGACGGATTGACGCTGGCGTTCGGCGTGTCCGCCGACACCTGCTCGCCGTTGATGAAGTGGGTGAGATTCTGGGTCATCGCTCCTGTCCGTCCCGCTCCGTCCCGACGGGGATTAGCGCCCTTGCAGCGAGATTGTTCATCAGCTCGCGCAAGCCGAACCGCCATGGCGCCGCTGCCGCGGAGGTGGTGACCCGGTTCACGAGGGTGCCGAGCTTCGGCGACGAGATTCGAACGACGTCGCCGACTTTGTGGGTAAAGCCCCGGCCGGGCTCGTCTCGGTCTTGGACCGGCGCGAACAGGGTCCCCAGGAAAAGGGCGAAGCCGTCGGGATAATGATGCTCGCTCATGGCCTGCCGCACCAGTTCCTCGGGATCCCGGCTGATCTCCCGCATCGAGCTGGCGCCGGTGAGGCGGTAACCTTCCGGACCGTCGATTACGAGGCGGACCTGGGCGGTGCGGATGTCTTCGATCGTGAATCCCCCGTCGAAAAGGCGGATGAACGGCCCGATGACGCAGGAGGCGTTATTGTCCTTGGCCTTGCTCAGCAGCAGCGCGCTGCGCCCTTCGAAGTCGCGAAGGTTGACGTCGTTGCCGAGCGTAGCGCCCTTGATCCTGCCGCGGCTGTCGACCGCCAGCACCACTTCCGGCTCGGGATTGTTCCATCCCGAATCGGAGCGGACTCCGATGTCGGCACCCCACCCGACGCTGGCGAGGACTGCCGCCTTGGTGAAGATCTCCGCGTCCGGGCCGATCGCGACTTCGAGATATTGCGACCACATCCCGTCTTCGATCAGCGCCGCCTTGAGCCGCGCCGCTTCGAGCGAGCCGGGCACGACCGATCGAATGCCGCCGCCGATCCGTTGCTCGAGTCTGGCGCGCACCGCCGCCGCGGCGGCGATGTCGCCGCGGGCGCGTTCCTCGATAACGCGCTCGATCGCCGACACGGCGAAAGTGACTCCCGCCGCCTTGATCACCTGAAGGTCGACCGGGGCGAGCAGGAAAGGGCTGCCCTCAGCCTGGTGCGCCGCCCGTTCGAACAGCCCGTCGACGGTGAACAGCACGCGACCGCCAATCGCCGCGGGATCGTCGCTCTCAAGAAGGTCCGCGACCGTCGGGGCCGCCTTCGAGACGTCCTCAACGAAGCCGTTGCGGATCAGGACCGGGGTAGGTCCTTCGCCCAGGTCGACACGGCCCGCCAGTACTGCCTGGTCGGCATCGGGCGGCAGCATCGCGGCTGTAGAAAAGGTTGCCAAGCCTCCGGGCCCCCAAGCAATTTATGATTTTGTGTTAGCGCTCACATCGAGACTGACGGGCGCCCTGTCAAGGCGCTTTGTCCTGTGAAAAGACGAGCAAAGGTCAGCAGGTCGAGAGGACGTGAAGAGGAGGGGCTCATCGCGCCTGCTTCCGCGCCTTGCTGCTGGCGGCGCCCGCTCGCCAATGTCGACTGCTTGCGCGACGCTCAGCCTGCCTTCGACGCCTCCTCGAGTCGCTCCGAGCGCTTCGTCCTATCGGATCAAGGCGCGCCGCATTGATCCTGGTCGACCACCGCGCTGGCGACCCGCACGTCGGCGACGGAAAGGCGCAGCGGTGCGCTCGCCGCAAGTACGAACGGTCGCGCCACACTGCCCATCGTAACGCCTGCGCGCGCGAAGCAGCGCAACGGCACGATCAGCGTTCGCCATTCCCCCGGCGGGGCGGTGCGAAGCGCGCCCGCGATCGGGAGCAATGCGCCGTCCATCCCCACCCGCACCTCGCCGACGGGAGCGCCGTCCGCCCGATAGTCGAACATCAGGCTGAGCTCGCCCGTCGCCTGGCGGGAGATGTCGGTGGGCGGCGCCGCCTGGATGAAGGCCGTCCCGGGACCGGTCCAGGTAATCGCCCGGGCGTCCTCCTGAGCGCGCCGATCGACGCCGAGCAGCTGCACCGCGCCTTCCGTGGCGAAGCTCCAGCCGGTCGGCAGCGTGCCGCGAGCGAAGAACAGCCCTTCGCCGAGCCCGGCGCCCTCCGGCCGATCCTCCGGCAGCGGCGGCAGGTCCCCGTCCTGGCCGTAGGCGAGCCCGTGGCCATAAGCGAACAGCGGATCATAGTCGGCGTCGCCGCGATTGAGCGGCGTCTGGTCGGCCCGCCTTGGCCAGGAATAGGAAAGGCGGCCGCGGAAGTCGTGGCGGGCGGATCCGTCCGGGCTGGCGAACAGCACGTCGGCCACACCGCCGCCCTCGCTTCCGGGCAGGAAGGCGGCGACGAAGGCGTCCGATGCATTCAGTTCGGGATTCACCCACAGCGGCCGCCCCGAGAGGAAGACCGCGACGACCGGAATGCCGTCGGCGCGCAGCCGCCGCATCAGCTCGAGATGGCTCTTGTCGGCGGGGCTGAATTCAAGCGTCTGCCGGTCCCCGACGAACTCGGCATAAGGCTCTTCGCCGAAGACCACGATGGCGACGTCGGGCCGACTCGCGAAGCTTCCGTCCGGGCTCAGCGTCGCCCTGCCGCCGGCCGCCGTCACCGTCTCGCGGATGCCCGCGAAGATCGACTGGGCGTTCGGGAAGTCGGCATTGGTGACGCCGGTGCCCTGCCAGGTGATCGTCCAGCCGCCTGATTGGCGCGGGATGCTGTCGGCGCTGTCGCCGGCGACGAGTACGTTCGCACCGGGGCGCAACGGCAACAGGTTGCCGCGGTTCTTGAGGAGCACCAGCGATTCCCGCACCGCCTGCCGAGCCACCGCCCGGTGCTCCGGCGCGCCGAGCAGCTCGAACCGGCCGGCATAGGGGCGTGAGGAAGGCCGCCCTCGCTCGAAGAGGCCCGCACGCAGCTTGACCCGCAGGATTCGCCGCACTGCCTCGTCGAGCCGAGCCGTCGGGATCTCGCCCGAGCGGACCTGGGCGAGCATATTGTCGTAGAGCTCGCGCCAACTGTCCGGCGCCATGAACATGTCCAGGCCCGCATTGAACGACTGCGGGCAGGAGGTGTTGCTGCAGCCGGGCACTTGTCCATGGGCGTTCCAGTCACCGACGACGAGCCCGTCAAAGCCCAGTTGCTCGCGAATGGCGCCGGTGAGCAGGTCGCGATCGCCATGGACCTTCTCGCCGCGGACGCTGGAAAATGAGGCCATGATCGCCTGCACCCCGGCTTCGATGGCGGGCGGATAGCCGGCGCCGTGAAGGTCGCGCAGCTCGGCCGGACTGGAGGGGTTGTCGCCCTGGTCGCGCCCGCTGGCCGTGCCGCCGTCGCCGACGAAATGCTTGGCCGTGGCGATCACCCGCCCCGGCGCGAGGAATTCGGGCGTGCCGGGCCGGCCCTGCAGCCCCTCGACCATGGCGCCCGCAAAGGCGCGCACTATCTCGGGATCCTCCGAAAAGCCCTCATAGGTCCGGCCCCAGCGATCATCGCGCACCACCGCCAGCGTCGGCGAGAAATCCCAGTCGATGCCGGTGACCTGCATCTCGATCGCCGTGACCTCCCCGATGCGGCGGATCAGGTCCGGATTGCGCGTGGCGCCGAGCCCGATATTCTGCGGGAAGATGGTCGCACCGACGATGTTCGCGTGGCCGTGCACGGCGTCGATGCCCCACATCACCGGGATGCGCAGATCGTCGCCAGAGCCTTCCATCGAAGCGTCCCAGAAGGAGTCGGCGAGCGCCAGCCATTCGCGCGCCGGTGCCGTCTCGCGCCCACCGGGCGAGCTGTTGCCGCCGGCGAGGATCGAGCCGAAGCGGTAGCGGCGATATTCCTCGGGCGTTATGCTGGCGATATCTGGTTGGATGACTTGCGCGACCTTCTGCTCCAGAGTCATCCGCGCGAGCAGCTGGTCGATCCGCGCCTCGATTGCCGGGTCGCGCCCGATCCGGCTCCGTACGGCCGGCCAGCGGCCGTCGTCGCTTGCCGGCGCCGATGCCGCCACTGGCTGCGGCGCCGCCTCCGAGGGAATGGTGGTGCAGGCGCCGGACCCCAGCAAGGCCGCGGCCAGCGCAGCGCTCCGCAAGAGCATCCAGTCCCTCCGAATTTGCCGCCTTGGTTGAGTCGACACCTATTTGGTAACGCTACCACAGGGCAAGGACTTTCATCGCTCCGGGTTCGAGTTCGCCGGGGACGGTGGACCTGTTCAGGGCGCGGTGCGCCCAGTGCTCACTCACGCCCGCCGGTAGCGCGACGTCGCGTGGCGATAGGCGTCCGCGATGGCGTCCCGAAGCGGCTTGCGCTGGAAATCGGCGTCGTACGGGCATGGCCGCTTGGGCAAGCCGTCGGGGCGCGGCCAGCGATCCTGAAGCCACGAATAGCGATCGGACATCCCCCACACCAGGATGTCGCCGAGCTGCGGATAGCTGAGCATCAGGTCGAGATAGGCGCGGGCATAGTCCGCTACCGCCCGATCTCTCGCCGTTATGTCAGCCGGCAGGCCTTTGTCGTGGACATCGAATTCAGTGATCACGAGATCGTAGTCCATCGCCACCACCTCGTCGAGGAAGCGGCGCCATTCCCGCTCCTGCGCGGCGCCGAAGCCGCTCGATTCGTCGCTGTTCTCGGTGCCGATGTGCGATTGCACGCCGAGCGCGTCCACGGGCACGCCACGACGCCTGAAGCCTTCCAGCAACCTCAGCACGCCCGTTCGATGGACCGTGTTCCAGGGCTCCCAGGCCATATAGTCGTTGTAGACGAGCTGGGCGGAGGGAGCGGTTTGGCGAGCGGAGACAAAAGTAAGGTCAACGACAGCCTCGGCGCTGCCGAGAGCGCGCGAGAAAGCGGTCTCGCGCATCCCGCCCTGCCAATTGTCGACCGCCTCGTTGACGACGTCATAGGAGTAGATCCGCCCGCCATAGCGGCTGCACACAATGGTCACATGCTCGCGGATCATCCGCTCCGCCTCGCTCGCGGGCCGAGACCCGAAATCGTGGGATTCGACCCAGTCCGGAAACCATTGCGGGTGGTGCCAGAGCAAGGTGTGGCCCCGCATCTTCATGCCATGCGCCTCGGCGAAGGCGAGGATCCGGTCGAAGTCGTCGAACCGGAAGCTGGCCGGATCCGGCCTGATCCAGGCCCATTTGAGCTCGTTCTCGGGGACGAGGACGCCGCATTCCTCGACCAGCAGCCGGCGGTAGCGCGGATCGGCGAAGGCCCCCTCGACCCGTCCCGGCCGCCCCGAGCCGAGGGCCGAGCCGAAGCGCCGGCCGCTGCGCCGCGCCAGCGCATCGAGTGACTCCCCGCCGGCGGCGGACGGGCCCGCGACGGGAACCGCGCCCGCACAGGCGCTCACGCCCAAGGAGAAAGCAAGGGCAAGGCTGTCACGGCGGGTAAGTTCCATCGGCATCGTCCCTCGGATAGGCGGCCTCGCCCGACTGAACCGGTTGGGCCGTTTTTGTTTTGATAGCGCTACCATGCTATGATCCGGCGCCCGATGCTACGCAAATCCTTTCTCCTGATCCTGCTGCTCCTCGGACTTGCGCGAGCGGCGTATGCGGAGGACGGATACGCGCTCTGGCTGCGCTACCCGCCGATCGAGACCGAATGGCGGGACCTTTATTCGGCGCGAGCCGCCGCCATCGTCATGGAAGGAGATTCGCCGACCTTGCGGGCCGCCCGCGAGGAGCTCCGGCGCGGTCTCGGCGGCCTGCTCTCCCGCTCCCCGGCCCTGAGCCGCTCGATCGAGCAGGATGGATCGATCCTGCTCGGGACCCCGGAATCCTCGCCGCTCGTGGCTCGGCTGGCGCTGCCGCTGCAGGGGCTGGGCAATGAAGGCTATCTGATCCGAAACCTGCGGGTGGGCGGCCGGTCCGTGACCGTGATCGCCGCCAACGCCGACGCCGGCGTGCTTTACGGCGCGTTCCACTTCCTTCGCCTCGTCCAGACGCGCCAGCCCGTCGAGAGGCTCGAAATCGCCGAGCGGCCGCGGTTCGGGCGCCGGCTGCTCAACCATTGGGACAATCTCGATCGAAGCGTCGAGCGCGGCTATGCCGGCCTGTCGCTGTGGGACTGGCAGAAGCTGCCTCACTTCCGCGATCCGCGCTATGCCGACTATGCCCGAGCCAACGCCTCGGTCGGAATCAACGGAACCGTCCTCAACAACGTCAATTCCAACGCCGACATCCTGACTCCGCCCTTTCTCGAGAAGGTGGCGAGCCTCGCCGAAATCTTTCGTCCCTACGGAATCCGGGTCTATCTGTCCGCGCGGTTCAATGCGCCGATGGCGATCGGCGGCCTCCCGACGGCCGATCCGAGCGACCGGAGGGTACGGGAGTGGTGGCGGGCCAAGGCCGACGAGATCTACCGTCTGATCCCGGATTTCGGCGGTTTCCTCGTCAAGGCGAATTCCGAAGGCCAGCCGGGACCGCAGGATTACGGCCGCAGCCATGCCGAGGGCGCCAACATGCTCGCGGATGCGCTGGCGCCGCACGGCGGAGTCGTCATGTGGCGGGCCTTCATCTATTCGCCCGACGCGAACGCCGACCGGGCCGCCCAGGCCTATGACGAGTTCAGGCCGCTGGACGGCCGCTTCAGGCCGAACGTCATCCTTCAGGTCAAGAACGGGCCGATCGACTTCCAGCCGCGCGAGCCTTTCCATCCGCTGTTCGGCGCCATGCCGAGCACCCCGCTGGCGATGGAGGTGCAGATCACCAAGGAATATCTCGGCTTCGCCACCCACCTCGCCTATCTCGGCACGATGTGGGAGGAAGTGCTCGACGCCGACACCCGAGCGAACGGCCCCGGAACTCCGGTGGCGGCGACCGTCCAGGCGATGGCGGGGGTCGCCAACGTCGGCACCGACCGCAACTGGTCCGGTTCGCAGTTCGACCAGGCGAACTGGTATGCGTTCGGGCGCCTCGCCTGGAATCCGGAGCTTCCCGCCCGCGCCGTCGCGGAGGAGTGGACCCGGATGAGCTGGGGCAACGCGCCGGAGCTGGTCGAGCCGATCGTCGCGATGATGATGCAGTCGCGCGAAGCGGTGGTCGACTACATGACTCCGCTCGGACTCCACCATCTGATGGCGACCGGCCATCATTACGGGCCGGCTCCCTGGGTCGACGATCTCGAGCGGGAGGACTGGAACCCGACCTACTATCATCGGGCCGACGCGGAGGGCATCGGCTTCGACCGCACCGCCAGTGGAAGCAACTCAGTCTCGCGATACGCCCCCGAGGTGGCTCGGCGGCTCGCCGATCCGGCGCTCGTCCCGGAAGACTTTCTGCTCTGGTTCCATCACCTTCCCTGGGACCACCGGCTCGCCACCGGCAGGACGGTCTGGGACGAGCTCGTCATCCGCTATTCGCGTGGCGTCGACCGGGTCCGGGAGATGCGGACGACCTGGGACTCGCTCGCCCGGCGGGTCGACCCTGAGCGCCACGCCGAGGTCGCCGCATTCCTGCGCATCCAGGAGGAGGAAGCGAGATGGTGGCGCGACGCCAGCATCGCCTATTTCCAGAGCCTCTCGCGCCGGCCCCTGCCCGCGGGCCATCAGCCGCCCGCGCGCGACCTGGACGAGTATCGAGCGATCGAGCATCGCTATGCCCCCGGGCAATAGGGACGTGACCGAACCGCCGCCCGGCGCCTATCAATTCCGCCTGAGCCCGCGCTGCGAGGCCTCGCTGGAGCGGATCGGGCTCGAGCAGGAGCCGGTGCTCGTCCTCGACGGAATGATGTCCGACCCGAGCGAACTCATTGAATATGCGGCTCGGGAGGTCGCCTTCGCGCCGGCCTGGGGCCCGGAAGGAGGCTATCCCGGGATCCGGGCTCCGGCGCCGCTCAACTATGTCGGCGCGGTCGTGCGCGCGCTGAACCCGATGATCGAACGGGCATTCGGCCTTGCCGGGGTCAGGCTGGTCCGGGCCGAATGCAATTTTTCGCTGGTGACCCTGCCGCCGGACCGCCTGGCGCCGCTCCAGACGATTCCGCACGCCGACACCGTCGATCCGCTCCAGTTCGCCGTCCTCCACTATCTTTGCGACGCCCGCTTCGGAGGCACGGCCTTCTACCGCCACAAGGCGACGGGGTTCGAGACCCTGACGCCGGAGCGGCAGCCCGCCTTCAACGAAGTCCGCGACGAGGAGCTCAGGGAAGCGGCGGCGCCGGCCTATATCGTCGGCGACACCCCCCATTATGCTCAGACGGCATCGTTCGAGGCGGCCATGGGCCGGATCATCGTCTACCGAAGCCGGACGCTCCACTCGGGCCAGATCGGTCCCGGAGCTCCGCTGAGCGAGGACCCGCGGCTCGGCCGTCTCACCGCGAACATCTTCGTCAACTATCGCCGAAGCTGACCCGGCGACCCGGCCGAAAAAAGGAAGGGGCGCCGCCGTGGCCGGCAGCGCCCCAGGCACCTCTTGGGGACGTCAGAGGGTGATGCGCAGGATCGCGGTGAACCTTCGGTCGTTCATGAACCAGGAGCGGGGCGCCCTCAATATCCCCTGGGACTCCGACGCGTCGAGGACCTGCGTGGTGCGGGTAACCTCGTTGAGGATGTTCACCGCCTGGATGCCGACGCGGATGTTCGGCGTGATCGAATAGAAGATCGACGCGTCGAGCTGCCCCGTCGATTCATTGAAGATCGGCGCGAACGGCACGATCACGTCACGGGTGGTCAGCAAGAAGCGCGACCGCCAATTATAGGCGAAGCGGATGCTGAGCGGACCGCGTTCGTAGAAGGGCGTGAAGTTGATCGTATGGCGCGACAGCCCCTGCAACGGCAGCAGGCTCGTATCGACGCTCGACTGGTTGCCCGCGGAGACGTCCGGATCGGTCTCGGACAATGTGCTCTGGCTGACCCCGCTCGAGTCGACGAACGTGTAGGTGGCGTTGAGACCGAGGCCGGAAAGCAGACCCGGCAGGAAATCGTAGACCTGCTGATAGGCGATCTCGAAGCCGCGCAGCGAGCCGGTCTCGTCCGAATTGACCGGAGTCGTCACGATGCCCTCGAAGGTCGCGCCGTTGTTGGTGAAGGAGCGGCGCTCGACGCCGTTCGTCAGAACGTTGCGCAGCCGCTTGTAGAAGAAGGAGCCGGTGAGCTGGCCGACATCGTCGAAATACCATTCGACGGAGAAATCGAAATTGCTCGATTCGATCGGCCGAAGGAAGGGATTGCCGATGGTCGACCGGAAGATCGGGCGGCCGTTGCCGGCCTCGATGTCTTCCTGATTGGCGGCAAGGGTGAGATTCGCGAAGTTGCGGGTCAGGCCGAAATCGGGCGGCGCGATCCCGTTATACCAGGCGAAGCGAAGCTGCACTCCGCCGCCCACTTCGGCCCTCACATTCAGGCTCGGCAGAAAATAATCGTAGGTAAGCTCGGCCGAGCGCTGCTCGATCGCGCCATTGGCGAAGGCGCGCGCTTCCGCGCGAACGCCAGCCGGCAGCGCGCAGAAGGGGGTGGGCGGCAAGGGATTGCCGTCGGGGTCGGTCCGGGGCGTGGTGCACTGCGCCTCCGTGGAGAAGGTCACCAGATTGAAAACCTGGGTGCCGGTACCTTCACGCCGGGTCCGAGTATAGCGGACGCCGACATTGCCGTTGATCCTGACGCCGCTGTCGAATTCGTGGCCGAAGCGAGCCATGACGTACCCGGCATCGTTCGTCTCTTCGACGTCGTTGATTTCGCCCGGCAGGAAAGCCGTGCCCTGGACGACGCCGCAGCGCTGCGCGAGCGGGACCCAGTTCTGCGGACAGCCATCGACAAGCCGAGCGCGCCATTCGTCGCCGACCTGAAGGGCGAACTGAGTCAGCCCGGCATAGTCGCGGGCGGGGTTGCCGGCATAGAAGAGCCGCGGATCGCCGAGCGTCGGATCGCCGGCGCGGCCGCGCATGAATCCGCCGAAGTCGAACACCTCATACTGGCCGGTCGCGGGCGAGCCGCCGTTGGTGGCGGGATTCCCGTCGATCGGGTCGTCGAGCCAGACCGGACCGCGGCCGCCCCAGATCTCGCTGAGCACGCCCCAATTGTAGGTCGAAAAGCGGGCCACGTTCTCGCGGTTGGCGTGGCGGTAGCCGGCGCGGATCGAGGTCAGCCAATTGCTGTCCGAAAACTCGTAGTCGACATCGAGCCGGAAGGCATCCTCATTGCCCTCGCTGTCCTCGATATGATCCATCACGTTGCGGTAGAAGGTGTTGTAAGGATCGGTGAAGCTGTTGTGCACCCCGCCCTGCGGATCGACGCCGAAATAGCTGGGGTCCTGATCCGAAGCGCCGCCCGCCAGGTCGGTGCAGGGGCTGTTGGCGGCCGGCCCGGAACAGACTTCGGGCGGGCGGAATTCGATCAGCGGAAGATCGCTGCCGTTGAGATCGATCAGGACGTTCTGGAAGCTCGAGGTCCACAGGCCGACGTCGAGATTCTCGACGGTCGAGTCGACGTGCTGATAGTCGAAGTTGAAGGTGAGGCGGTCGGTGGCGTTCCATTTGACGTTGGCGGCATAATCCGAGGTAATGAACTGCTGCTCGACCTGGCGGTGCTGGTTGTTGCTCTGCAGGCCGAAGCGCGGGGTGCGCACGTCGCCGTTGCCGGTCCAGGCGGCGGTATTGTTCTGGTCGTCGCGCCAGCCGCTCGGGCCGGTGATGAAGCCGTTGTCGAACACGCCGTCGTCGTCGAACTCGAGCGTCGTGCCGGGCACGGCTCGGGAGTCGCCATTGGACGTGACGTTGTCGGTGGCGATCTCGATGGCGTGCTCGGTCCAGGATTCGCGCGAATCCGACCGCAGGAACTGCAGCGTCGCGAGAATGTCGCGGTCCGGGCTGCGCCACTGCAGGGCGGCCGAATAGCCGTAACGCTCGCGCTGGGTATCGGTGGTGCGCATCACCGCGCCGCGCGGCAGGTAGACGCTTCCGACCGCGGTCGCGCCCTCCGTCGGGATGACGTTGCCGTTCGAGTAGAGGGTCCGTTCGCCGAAGTTCGAGATCTGGATGCCGTCATTGCGTCCGTCGAGACGCGAGTAGGTGAAGCTGGCGAGGATTCCGAACTCGCCGATATTGGTGTCGAAGCGATGGCTGCCGAGGATGGAGACGGTGGGCGTCAGCTCCTCGCGCATATCGCCCCACGTGCCCTCGAGCGACGCGGCGAGAACGGTGTCCTGATTGTCGAACGGGACCCTGGTGCGAAGGTTGACGATGCCCGAAATGCCGCCCTCGATCATCTCGGCCGAAGGGCTCTTGAACACGTCGACGCCGCCGAGCAGCTCGGAAGGGACGTCCGAGAAGCTCAAGCCGCGGCCGTTATTCGCGGTGAAGGTGTCGCGGCCGTTGAGCTCGGAGCGGACATAGGTCAGCCCGCGCACCACGACGCCGCTGCCTTCAGCCGAGAAGTGGTCGGGGTCGCGGCCGGCGGTAAAGCGGTCGATGGCGACTCCGGGAATGCGCTGAATGGCTTCGGTGACGCTTCGGTCGGGAAGGGCGCTGATGTCCTCGGCGGTGACGGAATCCTGGACGACGTCCGATTCGCGCTTGAGATCCTGCGAGCGCTGAAGGCTGCGCCGGATGCCGGTGACGATGATCGAATCCTCCGACTCCGCCGCCGGGTCGGATGCGCTCGACGAGACTCCGCTCTGGACCTCGTCGCCAGTCGTCTGGACCTCGTCCTGAGTATCGCCGGGCTGCGCCGCCGCGGCGACCACGCCGATCGCCTGCTGAGCCGATGCCGGAGCTGAAATGGTGAGGGCCGAAAGCGCGAGAACGGAAACACCACAGCGCAGCAGCACAGCGAAGTCACGCTGCTCCAAGGCGGGCGCCGCGCCCCCGAAAGCCTTTCCCATGCAACCTCCACAAGGCATGTTAGCGCTAACACTTGACGTCGCGCCAATCGTTGTTAGCGTTACCGTAAACAGGCCGGCTGCATCGATCAAGAGGGGTTTGGCAGACGTCGCGACGGTGTTGCCCGTTTGCAACCGTCCGTTCGCCAGCCCCCGCGATCGGGGATATTCGCGAGTGAAACCAACCGCTCCGCGCCTGAGAGGACGAGGATGGAAGGCCGACGATGAACGGCAGTGACGCGATCCGAAGCATCGTGATCGTCGGCGGCGGCACCGCCGGCTGGATGGCGGCCGCCGCGCTCTCGCGACTGCGCTCGGCCGGGGTCGAGGTCACTCTGGTCGAATCGGACGAGATCGGAATCATCGGAGTCGGCGAGGCGACCATCCCGCCGATCCGCACGTTCAACGAGATGCTCGGCCTCGACGAGGACGAATTCCTCGCCAAGACCCAGGGGACGTTCAAGCTCGGCATCGAGTTCGTCGACTGGCTCCGGCCGGGACACCGCTACATGCACCCTTTCGGCGCGTTCGGCGCCGACATCGAGGCGGTGAAATTCCATCAATTCTGGCTGAAGCTGCGTACCGATCCGGCGATTGGCGACATCGAGCGCTACAATCTGGCCGCCGTCGCCGCGCGGCTCGACCGCTTCGAGCGACCGAGCCCCGACCCGCGGTCGGTGCTGTCGACGCTCAACTACGCGTTTCACCTCGACGCCGCCCTCTACGGGAAGTTCCTTCGGGGCCACGCCGAGGCGCGCGGCGTCAGGCGCCGCGAAGGCAAGGTCGTGGACGTGTCGCTCCGCGGCGAAGACGGCTTCGTGGAGGGGGTGACGATCGAGGGGGGAGTCAACATCGTCGGCAACCTGTTCATCGACTGCTCGGGCTTCCGCGGGCTGCTGATCGAGCAGGCGCTGAAGACCGGCTATGAGGAGTGGACGCATTGGCTGCCTTGCGACCGCGCCGTCGCCCTGCCGACGGCCAGCGACGGCGAGATCCTGCCCTACACGCGGGCGACCGCGCTCGGCGCGGGATGGCAGTGGCGCATTCCGCTCCAGCACCGGGTCGGCAACGGCTATGTCTATTCGAGCCGGGACATCTCCGACGAGGCGGCGGCCGCCGCCCTGCTGTCGAGGGTCGAGGGCGAGCCGCTTGCGGAGCCGCGGTTCATCCGCTTCGTCACGGGTCGGCGGCGCAAGGCCTGGAACCGCAACGTCGTCGCGCTTGGGCTTGCGAGCGGCTTCATGGAGCCGCTCGAATCGACCAGCATCCACCTCGTCCAGGCGGGCCTGGCCAAGCTGCTCGCCTTGTTCCCGGACCGCAACTTCGATCCGGTGCTCGAGGCCGAGTACAACCGGCTCACCGCGATCCAGCTCGAGCAGATCCGCGACTTCCTCATTCTCCATTACAAGGCGAACGAGCGCACCGATTCCGAATTCTGGATCCGGTGCCGGGAGATGGAGATTCCGCCGAGCCTCGAGCGCAAGATCGCTCTGTTCCGATCGGCCGGGCGGCTGTTCCGCTACGAGGACGAGCTCTTCTCCGAAGCGAGCTGGCTCGCGGTCCTGCTCGGCCAGGGCATCGTCCCGGCGAGGTACGACGCTCTGGTCGACATTGTCGAGGAAGCCCAGGTCCGCCACATCTTCGGGCGAATGCGCGAAGTGATGGCGAGGGCCGCCGAGGCGATGCCGACCCACCGCGACTATGTCGCCCGACACTGCCCGGCGCCGGTCGCCGACGCTCCGGCCGTCCGGGTCCCCGCTCGAGGAGAGATCGATTGACCGACCACCGAATCCGAAGCGTCTGCATCGTCGGCGGCGGCACCGCCGGGTGGATGGCGGCGGCCACCCTCTCCAAGATCCTGACCACCGACTATTGCAAGATCACGCTCGTCGAATCGGACGAGATCGGGATCATCGGCGTCGGCGAGGCGACGATCCCGCAGATGACGACGTTCAACAAGATGCTCGGGGTCGACGAGGACGAGTTCGTGCGCGAGACGAAGGGCACGTTCAAGCTCGGCATCCAGTTCCGCAACTGGGGCCGCAAGGGCCACGTCTATTTCCACCCGTTCGGCTCGTACGGGCTCAGCATGGAGGGGGTCTCCTTCCACGCCCATTGGCTGCGGATGCACGGCCTCGGCGAGGCGCCGAGCCTCGATCCCTGGTCGCTGCCCGCTTATGCCGGCCAGCGCGGCAAGTTCATTCGGCCGTTCGACGCCGGCAACTCGCCGCTCTCCTCGATCGCTTATGCCTATCATTTCGACGCCGGCCTCTACGCCCGCTACCTGCGCGGCTATTCAGAGGGGCGTGGCGTGGTCCGCAAGGAAGGCAGGATCGTCGACGTCAGGCTTCGCGGCGAGGACGGCTTCATCGAGGCGGTGACCCTCGCCGACGGCGGCGAGGTCGAGGCCGACTTCTTCATCGATTGCTCGGGCTTCCGCGGCCTGCTGATCGAGCAGGCGCTCGAAGCGGGCTACGAGGACTGGTCGCACTACCTGCCCTGCGACCGGGCGATCGCGGTGCCCTGCGCGAGCACGCCCGAAATCACCCCCTACACCCGCTCCACCGCCCATAGCGCCGGCTGGCAGTGGCGGATCCCGCTCCAGCACCGAATCGGCAACGGCCACGTCTTCTCGAGCGCCTATATGAGCGACGACGAGGCGCTGGCCATATTGATGAACAACCTCGACGGCGAGCCGCTCGCCGATGCGCGCGTGGTTCCGTTCAGGACCGGGCGCCGAAAGAAAACCTGGATCAAGAACTGCGTCGCCCTCGGACTTTCCGCCGGCTTCCTCGAGCCGCTCGAATCGACCAGCATCTGGCTCGTTCAAAGCGGCCTCGCGCGGCTGATGACGATGTTCCCCGACCGCACCTTCCAGCAGGCCGACATCGACCGATTCAACCGCATCGTCGCCTTCGAATATGAGATCGTTCGCGAGTTCCTCGTGCTCCACTACAAGGCGACCGAGCGCGACGATTCCCCCTTCTGGGACTATTGCCGCAACATGGCGGTCCCGGAGCGGCTGGAGGAGAAGATCCGGGTCTTCGAGGCCTATGGCCGGACCTTCCGCGAGAATGACGAGCTGTTCAACGACACGAGCTGGTTCGCGGTGATGATCGGCCAGCTGATGAAGGCGCGCACCTACGATCCCGTCGCCGACATCCTGCCGATCGAGGAAACCCGGCGTCGGCTCAAGCACATCGCCGAGACGGTCCACAATTCCGCCGAGTTCATGCCCACGCACAAGGAGTTCCTCCGCGAGCATTGCGCAGCGCCGGAGCTGCCCGCCTGATGCGGATCGTCGCCTGCGCCGCCGCCCTCGCTCTCGCCGCCTGCGCGACCGTGGACCAGTCGCCGGCGCCGCCCGGCACCGCGGTGTTCGACCGGTTCCTCTACGAAGGGCAGGACGCGCAGCCCGACCCCGGGCCCGGCCAGTATCGCAATCCGATCCTGCAGGGCTTCTATCCCGACCCCAGCATCACCCGAGTCGGGGACGATTTCTATCTCGTCACCTCGACCTTCGCCTGGTTCCCGGGGATTCCGGTCTTCCACAGCCGCGACCTCGTCACGTGGCGGCAGATCGGCAATGCGATCGACCGGGCGGACCAGCTCGATTTCGGGCGGCTCGGGCTCTCGCGCGGCGTGTTCGCGCCGGCGATCGAGCATCACCGCGGCACCTTCTACATATTGAACACCTGCGTCGATTGCGGCGGCAATTTCCTGATCACGGCGAGCGATCCGGCCGGGCCCTGGTCCGACCCGGTCTGGCTGCCCGAGCTCGAGGGCGGCATCGACCCGTCCCTGTTCTTCGACGAGGACGGCCGCGCCTGGATCCTGAACAACGGCCCACCCGAGGGCACCCCGCTCTACGAAGGCCACCGAGCGATCTGGATCCAGGAATTCGATCCGGCGGCGAAGCGGACGATCGGCCCGCGCACCCTGCTCGTGAACGGCGGCATCGACCTCTCGCAGCGCCCGATCTGGGTCGAGGGGCCCCACATCTTCCGCAAGGACGGCTTCTATTATCTGATCGCCGCCGAGGGGGGCACGGCGATCGGCCATTCGCAGGTGGTGCTGCGCAGCCAGCGTGTGGCCGGACCCTATGTTCCCGGCCCGCGCAATCCGATCCTGACCCAGCGCGACCTTCCGGCGGACCGACCCAGCCCGATCACCTCGGCCGGCCACGCCGATTTCGTGCAGCTCGCCGACGGCGAATGGTGGGCGACCTTCCTCGCCGTCCGTCCCTATGCGGGAGACCATTACAATACCGGTCGCGAGACCTTCCTCCTGCCCGTCGCCTGGGAAGGCGGCTGGCCGGTCATGACCAGGCCGGGCGAGACGATCCCTTACGTTCACCGCCGCCCGAGCCTGCCGCCGGCGCGCACGGCGAATCCGCGGCGGCTCGCGACCAGCGGTCCCTTCACCGATCTCGAGGAATTCGACGCGCTGCTCGGCCCGCACTGGATGATGCCGCGCAACCCGCGGGAGCGCTGGCACGAGGTGGGCGGCGGCGCGCTGCGCATCCGCGGACGCCCGGTCGGTCTCGGCGATCCCGGCAACCCGTCCTTTCTCGCGCGCCGCCAACAGCATCTGAACGCCGCCGCCACCACCCGCTTTCGCTTCGTCCCGCAACGCGACGGCGACGAAGCCGGGATGGCCGCCTTCCAGAACGAGGATTTCTGGTATTTCGCCGGCCTGGCACGCGAAAACGGGCGCGATGTCCTGAAGCTGGAGCGTCGCGCCGGCCCGCGCGACCCGGCCCGGGGCATCATTCTCGCCTCGATCCCGTCGCCGGTCGCTCCCGGCGAGCCGCTCTGGCTCAGGATCGAAGCGCGCGGGCCCACCTATCACTTCGCCTATGCGACGCGGGCGGGAAATTGGCAGCCGCTCTTTCGCAACGCCGACGGCACCATCCTCAGCACCCGCACGGCCGGCGGCTTCGTCGGTGCCGTGTTCGGTCTCCACGCTTTCTCGCCGGGACAGGGGACACGATGAAGCGGCGATCTCTGCGCGGAGTTGGCCCTGGCCTGCGGCGCGCCCACGCCGCTGTAGCGGCCCTTGCGAGGCTCGCTAGGGTCCGCGCCCCCGCAAAGTCGTACTTTGCGCGGAACCCGAACGCCGGGATCCAGTCCTTCCAACAGTGCCGCTGGACCCCGGCCTTCGCCGGGGAACGGATGTCCACTTCAATGGGACAGGTTCTAGCGTTCCGCCAGGTAGGCCGCCACCCACACCAGAGGGGCGTTCCAGTTCACCGCCACTTCGTTGAGGCTGAAGGCACGAATGTCGTCGGCCCAGCAGGTCTGCGGCGCGCAGGTGCCTCGCATCGGGCGAGCGACGTCGTCCGACATCATCGTGTTGTTCGGCCCGCCGGAAAGCGCGCCCGGCGGCGGCGGCGGGAAGGCCGGATCCATGCTGTGAGCCCAGAAGCGGTGATGGGGGTTTTCCATCGGGCGGGCGCCATATCCGCTGACGAAGGAGCGATCGAGCGGGTTGCGTCCGAGCAGATAGTCCATCGCATCCAGCATGCCGGCGCGGAACCGCTCGCTTCCCGTCCAATCCCGAGCGAGACCCAGGATCATCGCCCGGTTGAGGATGTCGGAATTGGAGCCCCAGGCATAGCCTTCGGGAGCGAAGGGGATGTGGTAGCCGACGCGGCCGGCCTCGGCGAGGAATCCCTCCGCCGCCTCGATGAGGCGGCGCCGTTGCGCGTCCCGCTCCGCCCGCGGCAGCCCGCTCGGCACCAGCGCGAGCGAGATGGTGCCGAGGGTGGCCGTGCGCGGCCAGGCGTGGACGGCGATGGGGCCGCTGAAATGCGGCGACGCCCGGAGCGCCTGCGCATAGGAGTCGCGCCCGGTCGTCACGAACAGCTCCGCCGCCGCCCAATAGAATTCATCGCCGAAGTCGCTGTCGCCATAGCCGCCGCTGCCGTCGAAGTTGCCGACAGCGTAGACCTCCGGATTGCGCCGGGCCGCAGCCCAGGCCTCCTCGGCCGCCGCAAGGCAGCGGGCGCTGAAATCGCTATCGATGGTCCGCCAGATGCGCGCGCACTGCGCAGCCGTTGCCGCCAGGTTGAGCGTCGCGCCGGTGCTGGGCGGATACAGAAACCGCCGTTCCCGGTCCTGGTCGGGCCGAAGCGGAAGCCCCGTCCACTTCTCGTCCGCAACCTTGTGGTGCGCCATTCCGGAAGCGTCGATTTCGGTGAAGGCGAGGTTCCGCCCCGGACTGGCGACGCCCACCGGCAGCCGCATCCGAGTGCCTTGCGGGACCTGCATCGCAAGCAGGAACTCGATCTCCCAACGGGCTTCGTCCAGAATATCGCTGACGCCGTTGCCGGCCTCGGGAAGCGAGGCCGTGCCGTCGCTGAACAGGTCATGCCCGCCGCGCTCGCGCTGGCGTTCATACAGGTTCAGCAGCGTCCACACGGCGATGCCGCCGTTGACGACATATTTGCCGTGGTCGCCGGCATCGTACCAGCCGCGGCTGACGTCGAGCGTGTAGCCGCAGCCGGGCCAACGGTTGCCGTTGAGGTCCTCGCCTGAAAAGCAGGTCGCGCGCTCGGGCGCATGGGCCGCCGGGCGCGCCCAACGCTCGCCGCCGGCATATCGCGGCTCGATCGCGGTGCCGCTTCTATTGTGATAGAAATAGGCGAGCGCGTCGTAGGGGAGGCGCGCGTAGAGCCCGTCGGCGATTCGGAACGGCCGGCTCCGTGCCTCGCCGACGACGAGCCGGAACCCCTCGCCCTCGCCGCGGAAGCCGCTGAAATCGACCTGGTGGACATGCTCGCCGGAATAAGAGTCCCGCCCGAACACTCGAGTCACGCCTTGCGCCCTCGCGTCGCCCCCGGCGTCGAGCAGCCGCCACCTCAGCGGCGCGGCCGATTCGTTCGGCACGATCGCCCGCTTGGGTCCGTCGGGCGTCAGGCCGAGCTGATTGAGGCGGACCGTCGTCGCCGCGCCGATCTGCGCCGCCGCCGCAACCGAGCCCGTGCACGCGAGCGCTGCCGCCAGAAGCCACCTACGCATGCCGCTACCGAGCCCGCACGGTGAGGGTCGCGTTGCGCAGCGACGCGGAATTCGGACCAGCGGAAATCGTGAAGGTTCCGGGCTCGACGACCCGCTCCATCCTCGGGTTCCACAAGGCGAGATCGTCCGGCGTGAGCTCGAACATGATCGTCCGGCGCTGCCCGGCCCGCAATGCGACGCGCTGGAATCGCCGCAGCTCGATCACCGGCCGAGTCACCGAGCCGGCGTCGTCGCGAACATAGAGCTGGACGACCTCGTCGCCGGCACGGCGGCCGGTGTTGCGCACCTCGACCTCGACTCGGACATTCTCGTCCGGGCGGATGCTCGAGCGGCGCAGCCTCGGCGCCGAGATGTCGAAGCTCGTATAGCTCAGGCCGTATCCGAACGGATAAAGCGGCTGGTTCGAATCGAACAGATAGCCTCGGCGGGCGGTGGGCTTGCGGTTGTAGAAGATCGGCAGCTGGCCGACGCTTCGGGGCACCGAAACCGGCAGGCGGCCAGCCGGATTGACCCGGCCGAACAGCACGTCGGCGACTCCGTGGCCGGTCTCCTGGCCGAGATACCACCCCTCGATCAGGGCCGGGGCGTTCGCGGCGAGATAGTTGATCGCGAGCGGCCGGCCGTTGAGCAGGATGACGATGGTGGGCTTGCCGAGCGCGAAAATGGCGCGCGCCAGCTCCTCCTGCGGCCCCACCATCTCGAGCGAGGCGCGGTCGCCGAGATGGGTATCGGCCCAGGCCTCGCGGCTGAGCTGCTCGTTCTCGCCGAGCACCATGACCACCACGTCGGCGCGGCGCGCGGTCTCCACCGCCTCGGTCATCAGTCGGCGGTTCACCGCCTCGGACACCAGCCGTACCTCGTCCTGCGCCCAGATCCTCTGCTCGGTGAGACGAACGCCTTCGGCGAAGTCGACCTGGAAGCGGCCGCTCGCCTCGTCCTGAAGCCCCTCGAGGACGCTGACGACGTGCCGCGGCTCGTCGCTGTAGCCGCCGATCGGAGTGTCGCGGGCGTGGGTGCCGATCACCGCCAGCCGGTCGATCCGCGACGCGTCGAGCGGGAGCAGGTCGTTCTCGTTGCGCAGCAGGATCATCGCCCGCGCCGCCGCCTCGCGCGCCAGAGCGATCGAGTCGGGCGTGGCGGTGAGCCGATCGGCCGCGGCGGCATCGACATAGGGATTGTCGAACAGGCCGGCCTCGAACTTCAAGCGCAGGATTCGCCGAACGGCATCGTCGATCTGAGCCTGGGTGATCCGACCCTCGCGCACCAGCTCGGGCAAATGGAGATAGGCCTCCCCGTCCGGAGTCTCGATGTCGACGCCGGCGTTCATCGCCGCGACCGCCGCGTCCTTCAGATTGTCGAACATGTTGTGGCGAGTCATCATCTCGCGGATCGCGAAATAGTCGCTGACGACTGCGCCCGTGAAACCCCATTCGCGCCGGAGCACGTCGCCGAGCAGCCAGTGGTTCGCATGGCTCGGAATACCGTCAATCTCGTTGTAGGACGCCATGACGGAACGGATCGGCAGCCTGCGCACGGCGCGTTCGAAGGGCGGAAAGAAGACCTCGCGCAGCGTCCGCTCGCCATAGGGAGCGGGCCCGACATTGGTGCCGCTCTCCGGCTGGCCGTGGCCGGTCATGTGCTTGAGCGTCACGAAGACCCGGTCCGGGGCGAGCGGGAGCGCCGTCCCCTGGAAGCCGCGGATCGCGGCGAGCGACATCTCGCTGACCAGATAGGGATCCTCGCCGTAGGTTTCCTCGATTCGGCCCCATCGCGGGTCGCGGGCCACGTCGACGACCGGGGCCAGGGCGAGCTGGGCGCCGCGCGCCCGCATCTCGCGGGCGGCGACCGCAAAGACGCGCTCGACCAGCGCCGGGTCCCAGGTGCTGGCGAGAGCGATCGACTGCGGGAAGCTGGTCGCCTCGCGCGCCACATAGCCGTGCAGCGCCTCCTCGTGGAACAGCAGGGGGATGCCGAGCCGGGTGCGCTCCACCGCCCAGCGCTGGGCCGCGTTGATATATTCGGCGGTCTCCCGCGGGCCTCGATTGGCCTGGCCAGCGGTCGCTCCGGCCGCGCCGCCGGGCGGGGTGGTGACTCCGCGGCGATCGGAGGGGCGAGCGATCTGGCCGAGGCCATTGGGGAAAGCGCGCGAAGCCCGCTCGGGCGAAAAGTCGCCGGAGGGGGTCTGGATTCGGTCCTTATGCTCCCAAACCGAGAGCATCTGGGCCACCTTCTCCTCCAACGTCATCCGGGAGAGCAGATCCTCGATCCGCCGTTCCACCGGCTGCGACGGATCCTTGTAGAGCGGCCTGTCCGGCGACTGCGAAACCGCCGCGCTGGTGACGCAGGCGGTAAGCAGGGCGGCCGCGGCGATCAGCCGCAAGCCAAGGCGCTCGTAGGTCGTCCGCGCGAAAAGCCGCTTCATCTTCCTCTCCCGGCGCGCCGGCGGTTTTGCTTGTGATAGCGCTACCATGTGGATAGTCGCTGCCCCCGCGCCCGGTCAACTGCCCCAATTTGCATCGGCCGGGCCATGGCCATAGGCTCGCGCGCAGAGGAGACAATATGAGGGCCAGCCGGCGCAGCCGCGGGACGGTGACCATCCAGGACGTTGCGCGCACCGCTGGGGTGTCCGCGATGACCGTGTCGCGCGTGATCAACGGCGAGCGCAACGTCCGCGAGACCACTCGGACGGCGGTGCTCGAAGCCATAGAACGGCTGAACTACACGCCGAACACGGCGGCCCGCAGCCTGGCCGCCGGAGAGGCGACCCATATCGGGCTCCTCTATGCCAATCCGAGCGCCGCCTATCTGAGCCTGTTCCTCGTCGGAGCGCTCGAGGCCGCCCGCCGGACGGGATGCCATCTGGTTCTGGAGGCCTGCGAATCGGACAGCGCGGACGAGCAGGCGGAAGCGACCAAAAGGTTCGTGCAGTCGGGCGTGGACGGAGTGATCCTCCCGCCGCCGCTGTCGGAATCGCTCGCGGTGCACGGCGAGCTCGCTGCCTCGCAGACCCCGGTCGTCACCGTGGCGATGGGCGTGCCGCAGCCCGGCGGGCTCAATGTCAGGATCGACGACTTCGCCGCCGCCGCCGAGATGACTCGCCACCTCCTCGAGCTCGGTCACCGCCATATCGGCTTCATCCGCGGCCACCCGAACCAGACTTCCAGCGCCGAGCGGAACCGCGGCTTCGTCGCCGCGCTCGAGGGGCATGGCATCGATCCCGCCCAGGCGCCCACCGAGCAGGGCTATTTCACCTACCGATCGGGGCTGGTCGCCGCGGAGCGGCTCCTCGCTCGAGCCGACCGCCCGACCGCGATCTTCGCAAGCAACGACGACATGGCGGCGGCGACGGTGAACGTCGCCCATCGCTGCGGCCTTCGGGTGCCCGACGACCTCAGCGTCGTCGGCTTCGACGACACCGCTCCGGCGACGACGGTCTGGCCCGAGCTGACGACGGTTCGGCAGCCGGTGGCCGAGATGGCGGAGGCGGCGCTCGGCCTGCTCGTCGCCGACCTCCGGCCGCACAAGAGCAGCAGCCTGTCCGGGGTTGCGGAGCGGGTTCTCGAGCACAGGCTGGTGGTGCGCGAGTCAAGCGCTCCTCCGCACGCCCGGCCGGGGCGAAAGCGGGTCGGGTAGGCGGCCGTGGCGAGCGGCGGACGCGCGCGGCCGCCGCGATCAGACCAGGCGTAGGGCGCTTCGGCGCTTGGCGACTATCCAGGCCTCGGCTTGATCCACGAAGGTGGAGACACTCCCGTCGGGATTGGAGGTGGTGAAGCCGCCCGAATCCCGATCGTTGGAGCGGCCGCTTTCGCGGCAGAGAGCCAGAGCGCCGTCCAGATCGTCGTCCAGGAGATTCAGGCATATCGCGAGCGCACGCCGCCGCCCCCGCGGCGGGCCGCCGTCGGTCAGCTCGTCGAGCAT
>DATMVG010000210.1:0-2024 GCA_035563315.1 Allosphingosinicella sp.
CCCCACCGCTTCCGTGCGGCTGGCCAAGCTGCGGGCCGGCGAGTGCCATGTCATCGCCTTCCCCAGTCCGGATGACCGGGCGAGCATCGAGGCGGATCCGGATTTGCGTTTTCTGGAGCAGGAGGGGCTCAACGTCGGCTACCTCGCCATGAACACGACGAAGCCGCCCTTCGACGACGCGCGCGTCCGCCGCGCCGTCAACATGGCGATCGACAAGGCGACCATCATCGAGGCCGTCTATGAGGGCGCCGGCGTGCCGGCCAAGAACCCGATCCCGCCCACCCTCTGGTCGTATAACGACGACATCGCCGACTATCCCTTCGACCCCGCCGCGGCGCAGGCTCTCCTCGTCGAAGCCGGCCTGCCGCACGGCTTCGAGAGCGACCTCTGGTACATGCCCGTGAGCCGCCCTTACAATCCCCACGGCCGGCGCGTCGCCGAGCTGATCCAGCAGGACCTTGCGCGCATCGGCATCCGCACGAATCTGGTCACCGACGAATGGAGCAGCTATCGCGCCCGGCTGCAGGCCGGCGAGCCGATGATGGCGCTCTACGGCTGGACCGGGGACAACGGCGATCCGGACAATTTCTTCAGCGTGCTCCTGGGCTGCACCGCCGCCCGGCCCGGCGGCAACAACATTGCCAAGTGGTGCAATCCGGGCTTCGACAAGCTCGTCACCGAGGCCAGGGTCACCGCCGACCAGGCAACGCGTGCGGAGCTTTACCGGGAGGCTCAGGTCATCTTCCACGACGAGGCGCCCTGGGCGCCGCTCGCGCACGGCGTCGTCTTCGCCGCGACCCGGGCCAATGTCGTCGGCTTCAAGATGGATCCGCTCGGCCGCCATGCCTTCGACGGCGTCGATCTGCTGGAGTAGAGCCACAGACCGAGCATCCCGCTGTTGCCGGCTTGCCTATGGGCGGGTTAGCTGCCGCGGAACAGCCGGATGAGCAGGGATGAAGCCCACCAACTCCATCTATACCGGCCTGCCGACGACCATCTTCGAGGAGATGAGCCGGCTCGCCATGGCGCACCAGGCCGTCAATCTCGGCCAGGGCTTTCCGGATGTGGACGGGCCGGACGACATCCGCCAAAAAGCGGCCGAGGCGCTGATCGCCGGGCCCAACCAATATCCGCCGATGCTCGGCCTGCCGGAGCTTCGCCAGGCCGTCGCGGAGAATTGGCGGCGCTTCCATGGAATCGAGGTCGACCCGGCGCGCGAGGTGCTGGTCACCTCGGGCGCGACCGAGGCGCTGTCGGACGCCATCAACGCGCTGATCGAGCCGGGCGACGAGGTCGTGCTGATCGAGCCGCTCTACGATTGCTACCTGCCGCTGGTGAAGCGGGCGGGCGGCGTGCCCCGCCTCGTCCGCGTGACGCCGCCGGACTGGTCGCTGGATGAGGCAGCGCTCGCGGCCGCCTTCTCGCCGCGCACCAAGGCGGTGCTCATCAACAATCCCATGAACCCGGCCGCCAAGGTTTTTACGCGCCAGGAGCTGGCGCTCATCGCCGAGCTGGCGATCCGCCACGATGCCTACATCATCGCCGACGAGGTTTACGAGCACATCGTCTTCGACGGGGCGCGGCACGTCTCCATGCTGTCGCTGCCCGGCATGCGCGAGCGCACGATCGCTATCGGCTCGGCGGGAAAAAGCTTTTCGCTGACCGGCTGGAAGGTCGGCTACGTCACCGCCGCCCCAAAGCTCCTCGACCCGATCGCCAAGGCGCACCAGTTCACCACCTTCACGACGCCGCCGGACCTGCAGAAGGCGGTGGCATATGGGCTCGCCAAGCCGGACGCCTATTTCGACCGCCTCGCCGGCGATCTGCAGGCCAAACGCGACCGGCTCGCCCGCGCGTGCGCGGCGCTCGGGCTGCCTGTCCTGCCCTGCCAAGGAACCTATTTCCTCACGCTGGACATGAGCGGGCTGGTGCTGGACGGCGACGATGCCGCGCTCGCCCGCCGCATGACGGCCGAAGGCGGCGTCACCGCCGTCCCGGTCTCCGCCTTCTACGTCTCCGACGCG
>DATMVG010000211.1:0-2202 GCA_035563315.1 Allosphingosinicella sp.
GTTCGAGGCGCAGCCGCCGCTGAGCGCCCGGGTCGGCGGCGGCGGCGCGGCGTCGAACACCAGCACGCTGGTCCGCGCCTGGAGCCGCTGGTAGCCCCAGCCGCGAGGCCGCCGCAGCGGGCTCGAATCCGCGCCCGACGCCTCCACCGCGGCGAGGACCCGGCGCCGGCTCGCCCTGTGCCCGCCCTGCCAGCTCGACAGGGCCTCGTCGCCGAGCGTGACGGCGAGCAGCGCCGCCGTGGCGGACTCGACCGCCTCGATGAGGAATTCCGGAAGGTCGCGGCGGGCGGCGATATAGACGCCTCGCAGCTGCGCCAGGGTCTCGACGAGGGCGAGCTGCTCGATCGGCGAGCGGCTGACCAGGCCGCCATCCTCGTGGAGCGAGGAAGCGAGCGCCCGGACCAGGCCCGCCTCGCCCGACTTGAGCCGGGCCGGGCCGCCCTGGACGACGAGCGCCGCCGCGATGACTCCGCTCCAGGCGGCGATCCGGGCAAGGCCGGGCAGCGCCTTGTCGGCGCTGCGCTCGAGGTGGCGCGCGCCCCGCGCCAGGACGCGAAGGACGGCCGAGCGGTAGACGAGGTCGCGGCTCGACAGGATGTAGGGCGCGTAGGCGGTCCAGAACAGGATTCGCCGTCCCCACAGGTCGGCGCGCCAGGCGGGCTCGCCGACCTGGCCGGCAAAGGCGTCGAGCCACTTGCGGGTCAGGGCCTCGGCGAGCTTGGCGCCGCGCTCGCGGGTGGCGGCGGCGGACAGGTCCCTCAGCCAGGCGAAGCTGTGAAGATAGGCGACGAAATCCGCCGGCAGGCCGACGGTCGCGAAATCGAAGCCTTCGACCGGGATCTCCGTGCCGTCGTGGAGGAAGCACCCGCGCAGCAGGGCCTCGCCGGCGGCCTTCTCGCCGGCGACCGGGTCCTTGGGCACCGCGAGCAGCCGCAGCGGCACCCGGCCGCGCAGCCGCAGCCTGTGCAGCGGCGTGCGCCAGGCGAGCCGGTGGAGCCGGTAGTTGAAGCGCTCGAACAGCGAGAGGCCGCGATCGTCGCCGACCCGGATCAGCCTCTTGCCCGGCTCGATCTCCTGCTCGCCCGCCTCCGGATCGATCCGTTCGAGCCGGCTCATCCGCGCAGCGCCAGGATGTTGTCGGCATAAGCCGAGGGACCGCCGCGGAAGGTGGCCGTTCCGGCGACCAGCGCATCGGCGCCGGCGTCGATCACGCGCCGGCAGTTGGAGCGGTCGATGCCGCCGTCCACCTCGAGGTCGATCGCCAGGCCGAGGCGGTCGATGCGCTTGCGGATCGCCTCGATCTTGGCGAGCTGGCCGGCGATGAAGCTCTGGCCGCCGAAGCCGGGATTGACGCTCATCACCAGCACCAGATCGAGCTCCTCGAGGACATAGTCGAGAGCCTTGGCCGGAGTCGCCGGGTTCAGCGAGACTCCGGCGCGCTTGCCGAGCGCCTTGATGCGCTGGACGGTGCGGTGGAGGTGGGGCCCGGCCTCGGGGTGGACGGTGATGGTGTCGGCGCCGGCCTCGGCGAAGGCCTCGAGATAGGGATCGACCGGAGCGATCATCAGGTGGACGTCGAACGGCTTTTCGGTGTGCGGCCGAAGCGCCCTCACCACCGCCGGGCCGATCGTGATGTTGGGGACGAAATGGCCGTCCATGACGTCGACGTGGATCCAGTCGGCCCCGGCCGAGTCGACGGCCCGTATCTCCTCGCCCAGCCGGGCGAAATCGGCGGACAGGATCGAGGGGGCGATGCGGACCGGCTGCTGCACGCGCGAATCCTAACACCCCGCCGAGTCGCGGGGCAAGGAAGGCGGGGAATTATCCCCGGCTAATTGCGGTCGCCTTAGGGGACAGTCACTGTGACTGTCCCCTCATGGTGAAGCGGGCGATGTAGAAGCTGTCGGCGCCGCCCGCTTCCTCATAGGCGCCGGGGAGGAGGCGGAGCTCCTCCTCGAGCCGGAAGTCGGGACGGGCGGCGAGGAAGCCGGCGGCGACCCTCTCCCCCTCCTCCGGCTCGAGCGAGCAGACCGAATAGACCAGGGCGCCGCCCGGCCTCAGCCAGCCGGCGGCGCGATCGAGCATCGCCGCCTGCGCCTCGGCCAGCGCCCGGATCGCCTCGGGCCGGACCCGGTGGAGCACGTCGGGGTGGCGGCGGAAGATGCCCGTGGCGGAGCAGGGCGCGTCGAGCAGGATCGCGTC
>DATMVG010000212.1:0-8209 GCA_035563315.1 Allosphingosinicella sp.
GGCAGCGAGCGACGCTCGCGGCGAGCCGCTCCTCGAGGAAATCCGACAGCGCTTCCAGCTTGCCGGCGGCGACGGTGAGGCCGGCGGCCATGGCGTGGCCGCCGCCGGCGAGGAGCAGCCCGCTATCCTTCGCGGCGAGCACCGCCGCGCCGAGGTCGACTCCGGCGATTGAGCGGCCCGAGCCCTTGCCGCTGCCGTCGGCGGCGAGGGCGACGACGATCGCCGGCTTGCGCAGCTTCTCCTTGAGGCGGCCGGCGACGATTCCGATCACGCCGGGATGCCAGCCGGCGCCCGAGGCGACGGCGACGGCGCGGTTGCCCTGGGCCGCGCACGCGGCCTCGGCCGCTTCGCAGACCGCCGCTTCGATCGCCCTTCGTTCCTCGTTGAGCCGGTCCAGTTCGGCCGCGATCGCCTCGGCCTCCGCTTCATCCTCGGTCGTGAGCAGTCGGACTCCGAGATCGGACTTGCCGACTCGGCCGCCCGCATTGATGCGCGGGCCGAGCGCCCAGCCGAGGTCGGCGCAGGTCGGCGCCCGGCTGAGGCGGGCGGCGTCGGCGAGAGCGGCCAGGCCGCCATTGCGGCGCTGGGCCATCACCTTGAGCCCCTGGGTGACGAAGGCGCGGTTGAGGCCCTTGAGCTGGGCGACGTCGGCGACCGTGCCGAGCGCGACCAGATCGAGCAGCTCGATCAGCCGAGGCTCCTCGCGGCGCTCGAAAAAGCCGCGGCGGCGGAGCGTCCGCAGAGTCGCCGCGCCGAGCAGGAAGGCGACTCCGACGGCGGCGAGGTGACCGTGGGCGGCGCCATCCTCGCCCTCGTCGAGCCGGTTGGGGTTGACGATGGCGAAGCCGGCCGGGAGCCTGCTGGCGCACTGATGGTGGTCGACGACGATGACCTCGACTCCGGCCGCTCGGGCCATGTCGAGCGCCTCGAACGCCTGCGCCCCGCAATCGACGGTGACGATCAGGCGGGCGCCGCCCTCGGCGATCCGGACCAGGGCCTCGCCGGAAGGGCCGTAGCCCTCCATCAGACGGTCCGGGATATAGGCCTTGGGATCGCAGCCCAGCTGCCTCAGCAGCCGCACCAGCAGCGCCGCCGAGGTGGCGCCGTCGACGTCATAATCGCCGAAGATGGTCACCGCCTCGCCGGTGGCGACGGCGTCGGCGAGCCGCTCCGCCGCTTTGTCCATGTCGCGGAAGACCGAAGGATCGGGCATGAAGCCGCGCAGCGTCGGCCGGCGGTGGCGTTCGAGCTCGCTGCGCTCGACTCCGCGCGCGAGCAGCAGCTGGTCGACGAGGTCGTCGGGCCGGTAGCCCGGGTCGCTCCCTTCCGCCGCCCCCCCGCGCCAGCGCCAAGGCTGGCCGAGGATGGAGCGCGAGACGCCGCAGACGAAGGCCGGGGTCATCAGCATGAGCCGCAGCCTAGGCCACTGGCGCGGCGAGGTGAATCCGGGCGTTCAAATATTTGTGGAAAAGAGGCTCAGTCCTCGAGCCGGACCCAGGTCGGGGCATGATCGCTGGCTTTCTCGCGGCCGCGATATTCCTTATCGACGCCGGCATCGAGCAGCCGGTCGGCGGCCTGCGGCGAGAGCAGGAGATGGTCGATCCGGAAGCCCGCGTCGCGCTGCCAGCAGCCCGCCGTATAGTCCCAGAAGGTGTAGACCGCGCCGTCCGGATAGCGGGCCCGGATCGCGTCGGTGAAGCCCAGATTCTGGATCCGGCGGAAGGCGGCCCGGGTCTCGGGCTGCATCAGCGCGTCGTGGGCCATCGCCCGGGCCGAGAAGACGTCGTCGGGATCGTCGGTCGGAATGACGTTCCAGTCGCCGGCGAGCACCGCCGGCCGCTCCTCGGCGAGAAGCTCGGCGGCGTGGGCGCGAAGCCTTTCCATCCAGGCCAGCTTGTAGGCGAATTTCTCGGTGCCGACCGGATTGCCGTTGGGCAAATAGAGCGAGCCGATGGTGACTCCGTCGACCTCGGCCTCGATGTAGCGGCTGTGGGTGTCGTCCGGGTCGCCGGGAAGGCCGACCCGGCGAAGCGCCGGCGGCGCCCCGGGAGTCAGCACCGCGACCCCGTTGAAGCCCTTCTGGCCGTGCCACACGCCGTCATAGCCCGCCGCGCGAAGATCCTCGATCGGGAAGGCCTCGTCGGCGCATTTGACCTCCTGCAGGCAGAGCACGTCCGGCTTCTGCTCGGCGAGATATTCGGTGAGCCGGGGGAGGCGCGCCCGGATTCCGTTGAGGTTGTAGGTGACGATCTTCATCGGCCCGCCCTAGCATCGGGCAAGGGTCGTGGGGAGGGGTGGCCGGCGCGGAGTGCCCGGGCTGATTTAGGTTAGGTTCAGTTGTCGATGCTATCGCCGCCGCGATGAGCGAGCCCCGTTATTGCTCCCCCGCGGCGCCGTGGGGAATTCATCCGCCGCTTCGGGCGGGCGGCTGCCCGCGCTGCGGTTGGCGTCCCGACGCCCACCCGCGAGGCCCCGCATCGCATGGGCGGCAGCCGTGAAAGCGAGTTCGGCGCGCGATTACCTGGCCGAACCTGACTTATGTTAGCGCGTATGCGTCAGCGACAGGTTAGAATGCCCTATCGACGGGACTTTACGGCATCCGTCGACTGAGAGACCCGGTCGCGCTCCCGCCACGACGAAGAGCGCAATGCAGGATCCCCAGGCCACCCCCCTTCATCCCATGCTTCGCAAGCTGCAGCTCTGGGCCGAGCTCGGCCCCGATGAGCAGCAGGCCGTCCTCGCCCTCCCGCACAAGGTCGAGGAGGTGAACGCCAACAAATATATCGTCCGCGAAGGGGATCGTCCGGCTCATTCCTGCCTGCTCGTCGCCGGCTTCGCCTTTCGCCACAAGGTGCTCGTCGACGGGTCCCGCTCGATCGTCGCCGTGCACATGAAGGGCGACATCGTCGACCTTCAGAATTCCTTGCTCGGCACCGCCGACCACAGCGTCCAGACCCTCACGCAGGCCGAGGTCGCCTTCATCCCGCGCGAGGCGATAGTGCAGCTGGCCAACGATTGGCCGCGGGTGGGCCTGGCGATGTGGTACGACACGCTGGTCGACGGCTCGATCTTCCGCGAGTGGATCGCCAATGTCGCCCGGCGCGACGCCTGCGCCAGGCTCGCCCACCTGCTGTGCGAGTTCGCCCTCCGGCTGGAAGCGCTCGGCCTCGGCGAGAGGGAGAGCTATGAGCTGCCGATGACCCAGGACCAGCTGGCCGACGCGCTCGGTCTCACCCCGGTCCACGTCAACCGCACGCTGATGGAGCTCGAGGCGCGTCAGCTGATCACGCGCACCCGCCGGTTCGTGGCCATCGCCGACTGGAAGCGCCTCGCTCAGGCGGGCGGCTTCAACGACACCTATCTGCACCTGCCGGACCCGGAGACCCTGTTGCCCGGACGGCCCATCGGGCCGACGATCCGCGACTAGATGCTGAAGCTGGTGCCGCAGCCGCAGCCGGAGGCGGCGTTGGGGTTGGTCACCTGGAAGGCGGCGCCGCCGAGGCTCTCGACGAAGTCGACCACCGAGCCTCGAACCAGGTCGAGGGTCATCGGGTCGACGACCAGGGTGACTCCGTCCCGCGCCACCGCCAGGTCCTCGGCGGCGACGTCGTCGGCGAGGCTGAAGCGGTACTGGAAGCCGGCGCAGCCGCCGCCGTCGACCGAAAGGCGCAGGATCGCCGGCTTGCCCTGCCGCCGTGCGATCGCGGCGACCCGGGCGGCGGCGCTCGGCGAAAGGGCGATGTCGGGCGCGGGCGTCATCCGCTTCAGATAGGGCGCCAGCGGCTTCGAAACCAGTCCCCGCCGGCCCGACGCGTCGGCGCTTGTGCCGGGCGGCCGGGCGCTTCATAGGGCGGGCAACCAGCGGGAGCGCATGGCGGCCGATGAAAACTCGTATCTTCGTCACCCTCAAGGAAGGCGTGCTCGACCCCCAGGGCAAGGCGATCCGCCACGCGCTGGAGGGGCTCGGCTTCGCCGGAGTCAACGATGTCCGCGCGGGCAAGCTGATCGAGCTCGACCTCGCCCCGGACGTCGGCGAGGCGCAGGTCGAGGAGATGTGCCGCAAGCTGCTCGCCAACACGGTGATCGAGAATTACCGGATCGAGCCGGCCGGCGGGAGCGGCGGGGACGGCTCGGCATGAAGAGCGCGGTGATCGTCTTTCCCGGCTCTAATTGCGACCGCGACATGGCCGAGGCGCTGAGCCAGGTCGGCGGCCGGGCGCCGGCGATGGTCTGGCATCGCGAGAGCGAGCTTCCCGCCGGCCTCGACCTGATCGCCATCCCCGGCGGCTTCTCGTACGGCGATTATCTGCGCGCAGGCGCGATGGCGGCGCTCTCGCCGGTGATGGCGGCGGTGAGGGAGGCGGCGCAGCGCGGAGTCGCCGTGCTCGGAGTGTGCAACGGCTTCCAGGTGCTCACCGAGGCTCGGCTGCTTCCCGGTGCGCTGATGCGCAATGGCGGCATCTCCTTCGTCTGCCGCGACGTTCCGCTGAGGGTCGAGAACAGCCAGTGCGCGTTCACCAGCGGCTATCGGGCCGGCGAGGAGATCGTCCTCCCGCTCGCCCATCATGACGGCAATTACCAGGCCGACGCCGAGACTCTCGACCGGCTCGAAGGGGAGGGCCGCGTCGCCTTCCGCTACCGCGCCGAGTGCAACGGCTCGGCGCGCGACATTGCGGGGATCGTCAACGAGGCCGGCAACGTCCTCGGCATGATGCCGCATCCCGAACGGGCGGTCGAGGAGGCCCACGGCCGCACCGACGGGCGCCGTCTCTTCGAAGGGCTGCTCGAGGCGGTGAGCGAACGGGCCTGAGCCCGGCCCGGCCCGGCAAAGCGAAAGGCCGCCCCTCGCGGGACGGCCTTTCCATTGTCAGCCGCGAACGGCCCGAACCTTCAGGCGCGCGCCCCCTTGGAGGCCGCGCTCACCGGTTCCGCCGCGTGCGGCATGTGACAATGAGACATCTGACCACCTCCTTTCGATTGTTGCGAACTCCCCTGAAATAGGTCGAACGCACAGGATTTAAAGAGCCGGATCAGGGATTTGGCTCAATGGGCGTGGCCGCTTCCCTGGGCCGGGGCGGGGCAGCGGACATTGGGGTTGAAGGGCGCGAAGACGCCATTGGGGTTATCGCGGAACACCCAGACGTGGCGGTCGAAATGCGGCTCGAAATGGTGCGCCTCGTCGATCGGGGTCGCCGGGTCGTCGGCCATATGCTCGTAGGGCCGGCCGTGGAAGGTCGGCGGGGCGTTGTTGCCGGCGGCTCGCCAGGCGCGCTCGAAGACCAGATTCTCGACCGCGACCAGCTCCATCGACCCGTCGGGCTGGGGCTCGTAGATCAGCACGGCCGGATCGAGGAAGTCGGTATGGGTGCCGGTGCCGTCGACTCGCGGATCGGGCGGTCCGCTGATGCCGAGCCTGTCGGGCCGGAAATAGTGCACGCCCATCGCGCCGAGCGAGGCCGGCCGGCCCATTCCTTCGGCGGTCTCGCACATCGCTCCGGGGGCCGGGACATAGCCGGCCGCAAGAGCGACATTGACGTCGCGGAAGCGTTCGGCCGCGGCGCGGACGGCGGCGAGGTCGGGCTCGGGCGCGGGGGCTGCCGGCTCGACGGCATAGGCCGCGACCGCGGCGGCGATGGCGAGGAACAGCGCCTTCATCTTCGTCTCCTGGCTGAGGACCGATGCGTCGGCGGGCAGGCGCCCGCCTTCGCCGCGTCTGTGCCGCGCGCGTTTGGCAGCCCGATGTCGCCGGGCCTGTTCGATTGTTGCGATTGTGTCGGTTGGAAAGCGGAGCGGCCGGGCCCGCTCAGTCGTGGCGGGCGATCCAATCCTCGACGACCGGCGCGATCCGATCACGCCATTTGCTGCCGTGGAAGATGCCGTAATGCCCGGCGCCCTTGGCGAGGTGGTAGCGCTTGAGCCTAGCCGGCAGGGCCGTCGCGATCGCCAGCGCCGCCCGGGTCTGGCCGACCCCGCTGATGTCGTCGCGCTCGCCCTCGATCGCGAGCAGGGCGACGTCCCTGAGCGCCGCCGGATCGACCTTGCGGCCGCGGTGGGTGAGCTCGCCCTTGGGCAGCAGGTGGCGCTGGAAGACGACGTCGACCGTCTGCAGGTAGAATTCGGCGGTCATGTCGCAGACCGATCGATATTCGTCGTAGAATTCCTTGGTCGCATCGGCGCTGTCGCCGTCGCCGTGGACGAGATGCTTGAACATCTCCCAATGGCTGGTGAGGTGGTCGCCCAGGTTCATCGCCATGAATCCGGCGAGCTGGAGGAAGCCCGGATAAACCGAACGGCCGCCGCCCGGATAGAGATAGGGGACGGTGGCGATGACGTTGCGCTCGAACCAGGCATGCGGGCGCTGGGTAGCGAGGGTGTTGACGGCGGTCGGCGCCTCGCGCGGATCGATCGGCCCTCCCATCAGGGTCAGCGTCTTCGGCCGGCACGGGTGCCGGTCGGCGCTCATCAGGCAGGCGGCGGCATAAGCGGGCACCGACGGCTGGCAGACGGCGAGCATGTGGGGACGCCCCTCCCCGTCCCCGCTCCCGATCCGCTCGAGGAAGGTGATCAGATAATCGATATAGTCGTCGAGGTCGAAGCGGCCATGATCGAGCGGCACCAGCTTGGCGTCGCGCCAGTCGGTGATGTAGACGTCGTGGCCGGGAAGCATCCGCTCGACCGTCCCGCGCAGCAGGGTCGCGAAATGGCCCGACATCGGGGCCACGATGAGCAGCTTGGGGTCGCCCTCGACGCCCTCGCGGCGGAAGCGCTTGAGCTGACCGAACGGCTTGCGCAGAACCACCTCCTCGGTGACGGCGACGCTCCTGCCGCGGACCTTGGTCCTGGTAATTCCGAAGGCCGGCTTGCCGCGCGGCGCCGAGACGTGGGCGAAGACGTCGAGCGCGGAGGCGACGATCGGGCCCATCTGCGAATAAGCGAAGGGGTTGGCGGGGTTCTGCATCCAGCCGGCGCTGATATTGGCGAGCGTGCTGGCTCCGGCGAGCAGCGAGCGCTGTACCTCATAGGCGTCGTAAAGCATCCAACCTCCACCCCCGGCCGGCCCGCTTTATGGGCGGCTGCATGGGATTAATCCAGAGCCGAATAACCCGTCGTTCCGGCAAAGGCTCCCCGCCCATCGGGCACGCCCGTCGCCGCTCCCAAGCAGCCCCATCCACGCCGGGGGAGGGGGCGCCATTGAGCGCCGGGGTCGCGGCTGCTACCCCCCGCCGCAATGGCCGCTTCCGACCCCGAATCCGCGCCCCTGAAGAAGATCGGCAATCTCGCGATGATCTGGCGGCGAGCGATCCGCTATCCCGGCCTGATCGCCGCGGCGGCGCTGGCGCTGCTCGTCGCCGCCGCCGCAACGCTCGCCATCCCCGACGGCTTCCGGCGGGTCATCGACCAGGGGTTCGGCAGCCAGGGCGGAGCGATCGCCACCCATTTCAACTATCTTCTGTTCATCGTCGTGGTGCTGGCGGCGGCGACCGCGCTGCGCTTCTATTTCGTCTCGATGCTGGGCGAACGGGTCGTCGCCGACGTCCGGGCGGCGGTGCACGACAACCTGCTCCGGCTCGAGCCGCGCTTCTTCGAGGAGAACCGACCGTCGGAGATCGCCTCGCGCATCACCTCCGACACCGCGGTCATCGAGATGGTGGTCGGCTCGACCGTCTCGGTGGCGCTTCGCAACCTGGTGATGGCGGTCGGCGGGATCGTCTATCTGTTCACCCTCGCGCCGATGCTGACGCTCGGGCTTCTGATGGGCATCCCGCTGGTGCTGGTGCCGATCATCCTGCTCGGCCGGCGGGTGCGCAATCTCTCGCGCCACAGCCAGGACCGGATCGCCGACGTCGGCTCGATCATCGCCGAGACTCTCGGCGCGATGAAGATCGTCCAGGCCTTCGGCCAGGAGGCGCGCGAGAGCCGGCGCTTCCGGGCCGCGGTCGAATCCGCCTTCGCCACCGCGCGGCGGCGGATCGCTCTGCGCGCGATCCTCACCGCCATCGTCATCTCGATGATCTTCGGCGGCATCACCATGCTGATGTGGCAGGCGGCGGTCGACGTCGCCGAAGGCCAGGTGAGCGGCGGCACGATCGCCGCCTTCGTCATCACCGGCGCCCTCGTGGCCGGAGCCCTCGGCGCTCTGGCGGAGGTCTATGGCGAGCTCCTGCGCGGCGCCGGCGCGGCCGGCCGCCTCGCCGAGCTGCTCGCCCAG